>NZ_CP066369.1:1086791-1403937 GCF_016406305.1 Shewanella putrefaciens | reverse complement strand
TTTAATCGACTCGTTGCTCATTTTCACTCCAGCTAAAAATGCTTTGTTTCTAAATACTCTGGGCATATTATGGGGATCAATTTTGACGTTTCAAGGCCTAAGGCCAGATCTAGCATAAATATGACCACAAAGTTCCATACCATTGGCCTTATCGGCAAACCGCATCATCAAGGGACTAACCAAACCTTAAAACGTCTGCACCATTGGCTGACGATGCAAGGCTATGAAGTGTTAGCCGAAGAGCGAGTTGCCACCGAACTAGGTGCCAATATTGAAGCGGTGGATTTGCTGGAGATTGGCCGCCGCTGTGATTTAGCCATAGTGGTCGGTGGTGACGGCAATATGTTAGGCGCCGCCCGAGTATTAGCCCGCTTCGATGTGGGAGTGATCGGCGTGAACCGCGGCAACTTAGGCTTTTTAACGGACTTACCACCCGATGCCTTCGAAGAAGCGCTCGCTAAAGTGCTTGATGGCGAGTTTGATACCGAGCACAGATTCTTACTCGAAGCCGAGGTTTATCGCCACGGCATGCTCAAGGCGAGCAATACTGCGGTCAATGAAGCCGTACTTCATCCGGGTAAAATTGCCCATATGATTGAATTTGAAGTCTATATTGACGATCAATTTATGTACAGTCAGCGTGCCGATGGCATGATAGTGTCAACACCAACGGGGTCGACGGCCTATGCCCTCTCCGCTGGGGGCGCTATTTTAACGCCAAATTTACAGGCTCTCATCTTAGTACCTATGTTTCCGCACACTTTATCCTGCCGCCCTATTGTGGTCGACGCCTGTAGCACGATTAAGATGGTGGTATCGCCGGAAAATGGCGAAAACCTCGAAGTCAGTTGTGACGGTCATGTGCATTTGGCCGTGTTACCGGGCGATGAAATTATCGTACGTCGTAGCTCGGAACAACTACGGCTTATCCACCCTAAGGGGCATAATTATTTCCACGTTTTGCGCACCAAATTAGGCTGGGGCAGCAAACTGTTCTGATAACAGCTCTAATAACAACTCTAATACCAGCACCATCGACCTAGGCTTTGAAAAATGGCTAATGCTTTTTTATGCTGTTTTTTATGTAAACGACTTAATTAACGGAAAGTAAATTACACAATTAACTTAATTTCACTAAGTGATCTTAGTCACACCATATTTAACGCCCACCAAAAACGTGATCTATATCACCCTCAAAAAAGCGCAAAAATCAAAATTTTAGCCTTACATATCAAGATAATAGATAATCATCTAATATTCTGATGTATTTTCACCGTTAACTTATGCGACCTTAATCACACCTTAAAAATGTGTTAAAAATCCAGTAAGAACCCATTAATGAAATAAATGGATCAGTTAATTGCAATTCCGAGGGCTAAACCCGTTTAAAAGCTCACTTTTAATAACTTTAATATCGATTTATTGAAACATATATAAGTGAAATTGATATACCCCAGCCATATCGAGTGATCTCGATCACAGATAGAAAATTCCCATGAGAGAAGCACCCCGCAGCGCTGTAAATTAGCATTTCATATAGCAGTCAAAATGATCTAGATCATATTAGTCGAGCACCAAATAGCGTCTAGTACACACCACAGAATGTCGTGACCATTAATATTTTCAGTGAAAACTGCTGATATCAGGTCTGGGAAGTCGACATTAAGGTAGATGCATAATCCTAATATTTTAATAAAAAAGACAGACCACTTTATGAAGAGGCAAGCATGACAATACTTCAACTCCTCGCCAGCTTGACGCCAGTGATCAGCGTAATGCTATTTCTAGTGTTACTCAGAATGCCCGCATCAAAGGCTATGCCCATTTCCATGATAGCTACAGCGCTCGCCGCCGTATTTATATGGCAAATGGATACTACGCTACTGGCCGCATCGGTCCTCGAGGGACTGCTCTCAGCCATCACACCATTAACCATCATTTTTGGTGCCGTATTCCTACTCAATACCCTGAAATACTCAGGTGCGATGGATACCATCCGTGCGGGCTTTACTAACATCAGTGCCGATGCCCGGGTGCAAGTGATCATCATCTGTTGGTTATTCGGTGCCTTTATCGAAGGTAGTGCCGGTTTTGGTACGCCAGCCGCGATTGGTGCACCACTGCTGGTATTGCTTGGGGTTCCCCCCGTTGCCGCAGCCGTGGTGGCTTTGATTGCCGACTCAGCTTGTGTGTCCTTCGGTGCTATCGGTTTACCCGTGCTCTTTGGTATGGAACAGGGCCTAATTCAGGGCGGCGTGAGCATGGCGGCGGAGCAATTTGCTGCACACGGCGGTAACTATGCTGGTTACGCTCAATATATCGTCATGCATATGATCACTATCGATTTAATCACAGGTTCATTAATCCCGCTGGTCATGGTGACTATGCTGACGGGGTTCTTTGGTCGCAATAAATCCTTCAAGGAAGGGTTAGCGATTTGGAAATTTGCGATTTTTGCTGGTCTTGCCTTTACCGTTCCCGCATGGATCATCAACTACCTTGCAGGCCCAGAATTCCCAGCGGTTATCGGTGCGTTAATCGGTATGGCGCTGGTGATCCCCGTTGCCCGCAAAGGATATTTGCTCCCTAAAACCCCTTGGAATGATTTTGCCGAGAATGACAATCAAGAGGGTGTGAAGGTTGAAGCTACGGCCAAATTCTCACAAATTGCCGCTTGGACACCCTATATCATTATGGCTGCCCTGCTAGTGTTATCACGCACAGTGGCACCATTAAAAGCCTGGTTATCTAGCTTCAATATCAGCTGGACAGGTTTAATGGGCACCGAACTTAAGGCCAGCTTTGCTACTTTATATGCACCGGGTGCGTTCTTCGTCGCCGTGTGTATTATAGGTTTCTTCCTGTTCAAAATGAAAAGCCCAGCGATTAAGCAGTCAATAAGCATTTCATGTAAATCAATGTTACCGACGATTATTTCACTAGGCGCCTCAGTGCCTATGGTGAAAATCTTCCTAAACTCAGGAGCTAACGGTTCAGGCCTCGCCTCTATGCCAGTGGCATTAGCCGACATGTTAGGCCAATCAATGGGCGCGGTATGGGCATGGATGGCGCCTATCGTTGGTATCTTTGGTGCCTTCCTATCTGGTTCAGCGACCTTCTCTAACATGATGTTCTCTAGTCTACAATACAGTGTGGCCGACAATATCGGCATGAACCACACTCTGGTATTGGCCCTACAAGGGATTGGCGCAAACGCCGGTAACATGATGTGCGTAATGAACGTGGTAGCCGCAGCAACTGTGGTAGGTATGGCGGGTAGAGAATCAGAAATTATCCGTAAGACTATGCCTGTTGCCATCGCTTATGCCCTGCTGGCAGGTACTATTGCAACCCTATGGGGTGGCTTTTAATCCATTGATTTAATTGAACAGTCGAGGTCACTTTCAGTGACTTCGACTTCAGTCAATTTACAAAGAGAGTAATGCAATGTCGATTAACTATAAATTGGTCATCGATGATCTAAGAGTGCAATTAGGCGACCACCCTGTCACGGATGATCCCGTCCGTCGTTTTGCTTGGTCTACCGATGCGAGTTACTTCAGAATCGTCCCCGAAGTCGTAGTACATGCCGAAACCCTAGAGCAAGTAAAACAGACCTTAGCGGTAGCACGAAAGCACAATGCGCCCGTGACCTTTAGGGCCGCCGGCACCAGTTTATCGGGCCAAGCTATCGGTGAAGGCATATTGCTGATCCTCGGCCACGATGGTTTTAGAAAAATTGAAGTCAGTAGCGACGCCAAACAAATCACCCTAGGTGCCGCTGTTATTGGCTCCGATGCCAATGCGGTATTAGCGCCACTCAATCGTAAGATAGGCCCAGATCCAGCAACCATAGCCTCGGCTAAGATTGGCGGCATTGTTGCCAATAATGCGTCCGGCATGTGCTGCGGCACGGCCCAAAACAGCTACCAAACGATTGCCTCAGCCAAGCTGCTTTTTGTCGATGGTACTGAGCTCGATACTGGCTGCGAAAAATCAAAGGCAGAATTTACCAAAACCCACGGCAAAATGCTCGATGCGATAAAAGAACTGTCGCACATGACTCGCCATAATCCAGTATTGGCGGAGCGGATTCGTAAAAAATATTCCATCAAAAATACCACTGGCTATGGTATCAACTCATTACTCGATTTTACCGACCCCTTCGACATCATTAATCATTTGATGGTGGGTATGGAAGGCACCCTCGCCTTCATTAACGAAGTCACCTACAACACAGTGAATGAGGCTAAATTTAAAGCCTCGGCAATGGCCGTATTCCACAATATGGAAGATGCTGCCCGCGCGATTCCATTGATCAACGGTGAGAGCGTTGCAGCGGCGGAGCTCCTCGACTGGCCATCCATCAAAGCAGTAACGGGTAAACCTGGTATGCCGGACTGGCTATCGGAATTACCGGCATTATCGGCTATTTTGCTGATTGAATCCCGAGCCGATGATGCGCAAACCCTAGAAGCTTATACCCAAGATGTCACCCAAAAACTTACCGGGTTTGACTTTATTCGCCCAATGGAATTTAGCGCCGACCCTGCGGTGTGTGACAAGTATTGGGCCATGCGTAAGGGGCTATTCCCGATTGTGGGCGGCGAGCGGCCAAAGGGCACCTCAGTCATTATCGAAGACGTAGCCTTCGAACTTGAGCATCTGGCGGCAGCAGCACGGGATATTACCGAGCTTTTCCATAAACATGGCTACCCTGAAGGTTGTATCTATGGCCATGCCCTAGCGGGTAACTTCCACTTTATTATTACGCCCACCTTCTCCACCCAAGCCGATATCGACCGTTTCCATGCCTTTATGGATGATATTGCCGATATGGTGATTAATAAGTACGACGGTTCGATGAAGGCCGAACATGGTACGGGCCGCGCTGTGGCGCCGTTTGTCGAAAAAGAATGGGGACAAGATGCCTACACTCTGATGAAAAGCATCAAGCAAGTGTTCGATCCTAAGGGCATCCTAAACCCCGGCGTCATACTCAACGACGATAGCAATGTCCATGTTAAAAACATCAAACCTTGCCCTGTGGTCGATGATTTTGTCGATAAATGTATCGAATGTGGCTTCTGCGAAAAAACCTGCCCAACCTCGGCGCTTAACTTCTCGCCACGTCAGCGTATTGCCACCCTGCGTGAAATTGAGCGTCTAGAGCAATCGGGCGATAAAGCCGCAGCAGCCGAAATGCGCGCCGCAGCAAAATACGATGTGGTTGATACCTGCGCTGCCTGTCAGCTGTGTACTATTGCCTGCCCGGTTGATAACAGCATGGGCCAATTGGTACGTAAACTGCGCACGCCGTACATCACCACCACTGAACAAAAAGTGCTGGATTTCCAAGCCAAACACTTTGGCGCAGTGAACCAAGTGATAAGCTCTGGTTTTGATATGCTCGGGGTTATCCATAAAATCACTGGTGATGGCATTACCAATGCCTTAATGAAAACTGGCCGCTTAATTTCTAAAGAAGTGCCCTATTGGAATCCGGATTTCCCTAAGGGCGGCAAACTGCCAAAACCCTCCCCAGCCAAAGCAGGTCAAGAGACTGTGGTCTATTTCCCTGCCTGTGGCGGCAGAACCTTTGGCCCAACGCCCAAGGATCCCGATAATCGCACCCTGCCTGAAGTCGTTGTCACCCTGTTAGAACGTGCGGGTTATAACGTCATCACCCCAGAAAAGACCCGCGATCTCTGCTGTGGTCAGATGTGGGAATCTAAGGGTGACTTTAAAAATGCCGATGCCAAACGTCAGGAACTGATCGATGCGGTCAGCAAAATGACCAATGGCGGTAAACTCCCCGTACTGGTCGATGCATTAAGCTGCACCTACAGAACATTAACGGGTAATCCTAAAGTTAACATTATCGACCTAGTTGAATTTATGCACGACAACTTGCTCGATAAGCTCAATATCAGCAAAAAAGTCAATGTGGCTCTTCACTTAGGCTGTAGTGCTCGCAAGATGAAACTCGAGCCCAAAATGCAGGCGATTGCCAATGCCTGTTCAGCCCAAGTGCTAAAACCCGCAGGGATTGAGTGCTGTGGTTACGCGGGTGAGAAAGGGTTATACAAACCCGAAATCAATGCCAGTGCACTGCGTAATATTAAAAAGCTGATCCCAGTAGAGATTAAGGAAGGCTATTACGCCAACCGTATGTGTGAGGTAGGTCTAACCCAACACAGTGGGATTTCCTATCGCCACTTAGCCTATCTGCTGGAAGAGTGTACCCGTTAATCATTCGTTAATGACGTAAAAGCGGGGCTAATTTAGCCCGCTTTTACGTCTAAAAGATATCATTCTCATTTATCGCTAAAACACAAGGTAAACTCTTGAAACTCAGCCGTAAAAATCCAAATAAAACACAATAAAATCAACACAATAAAATATTCTCATTTTTGCAAAAATCCATAGGATCATTTACTAAATTAGGGCTACATATTCTGTAAAGATAAGCCTATATTTGATCAACTACCTTAACATTTGTGTGGACATTGGGGACACAATGTAAGGCAATGTCGTTCACTAACAAGAAAGAGAAAACACCATGAAAATTGCTCTTTTCATCCCGTGTCTCGTTAATCAAATGATGCCAGATGTCGCTATCGCCACCTTGGAATTATTAGAAAAACTCGGACACCAAGTGATTCTTCCCGCGGGCCAAACCTGCTGCGGGCAACCTATGACCAACTCGGGTTGCTTCGATGCAGCGCGCAGTACCACCCTTAAATTGCTCAACGCTTTTAAGGGAGTCGAATGCGACGCCATTGTTTGTCCCGCCGCCTCTTGCTTAGTGGCCGCAAAGGAAAACTTCCACGAGTTTGATAGCAGCCCAGAAGCCCAAGCGGTGATCGATAAACTCTATGAACTCACCGAGTTTTTACACGATATCGCGCCCATCCCCGCCTTTAACAAGCCCTTCGCCCACAAAATCAGTCTGCAACTCAGTTGCCACGGCATCCGCATGTTGAGCCTTGCAACACCAAGCGAGCAAATGGGCCCAAGATTCAACAAAGTCGAAGCCGTATTAGCCAACATTGCAGGCATCGAAATCCTTTATCCCGATCGCCGTGATGAATGCTGTGGCTTTGGGGGTACGTTCGCCGTCGATGAGGGCGCAGTCTCAGCCAAAATGGGCAAAGATAAGGCGCAAGCCCACGCGGCGACAGGGGCGCAATATGTGGTCGGTTTTGACCCATCATGCCTATTACACCTCGATGGCATGATCCGCAGACAGCAATTGCCGATTGAAATTCGCCACATAGCGCAAGTGCTCAACGCAGCGCTCTAGGAGACTGACCATGGCTTACAATCATAATCACGGGGCGGTTGGCTCACAAGTCCATGCCCATAAGGCCGATATTTTTTGCCGCGACGAAAATCGTGTCGACTGGCATTCAAAGGCACTCTGGGCACTGAGGGAAAAACGCGACCGCGCCGCAGGAAGCTTGCCAGAATGGGAACAACTGCGTCAGCTTGGCTCTGAAATCAAGCTACACACGCTAACCAATCTTGCTCAATACCTTGAAAATTTTGAAAAAAACTGTATCGCTAACGGTATAAAAGTCCATTGGGCCAAAGATGGCGCCGAGCATAACCGTATCGTTCACGATATTTTATCCAGCCACAAAGTGAAAAAGCTGGTTAAGTCTAAGTCGATGCTGACCGAAGAATGCCACCTCAATCCGTACTTAGAACAGCGCGGCATTGAAGTCATAGATACAGACTTAGGTGAGCGGATTATTCAGCTCGCCAAAATGCCGCCATCACACATAGTGGTGCCCGCTATCCATATGAAAAAGGAAGAAGTCGGTGAACTCTTCCATGAAAAACTCGGCACTAAAGCGGGGGCAGCCGATCCCTTGTATTTAACCCGCGCCGCCCGTGCCCACCTGCGTCAACAGTTCCTCAGCGCCGATGCCGCGATGACAGGCGTGAACATGGCGATTGCCGATAAAGGCGCCGTGGTGGTTTGCACCAACGAAGGTAACGCCGATATGGGCGCCAACCTGCCTAAGTTGCAGTTACATTCGATGGGGATCGACAAGATTGTTCCTGATATCGACAGTGCCGCCGTTTTACTGCGAACACTGGCGCGTAACGCTACGGGCCAACCTGTCACGACTTATAGCGCCTTTTACCGTGGCCCACAGGTTGACGGTGAGATGCACATTATTATCGTCGACAATGGCCGCACTGAGATGCTCAAGGATAAAATCCTCGCAGAATCATTGAAGTGTATTCGTTGTGGTGGCTGTCTCAATACCTGCCCTGTGTATCGCCGCTCCGGCGGTTACAGCTACAACTACACCATTCCCGGTCCTATCGGCATCGCCGTTGGCGCTAAATTGGATGACACTAACTCGATTGCCTGGGCCTGTACCTTATGTGGTAGCTGTACTTATATCTGCCCGACTAAAGTGCCGCTCGATAAGATTATTCATCACCACAGACGCCTTAAGGCTGAGGCGGGACAACTCCCCTATGGCAAAAACAGTTATATGCCATTAGTGGGTAAATTTATGGCCAGTGAAACCATGCTAAATTGCTCTATGAGTGTGGCAAGAACCGCACTACGCATTTTACCCGGTAGTCTACTCAAGCCATTTAGCGGCGCATGGGGCAAATACCGTGAACTCCCAGTCGCCCCCAATTCCAGCTTTGAAGCTTGGTTTAAGAAACACAGGAGCCTATAAGATGTCTAGTAAACTTGAAATTCTCAATGCGCTCAAACTGTCAGCTTTAACCAATCACCCAATGCCGAGCATCGACGTTGAACCAAGGCTCGAAAACCTCGTCGGCCAGTTTGAGACTAACCTCAGTACTGTGGCGGGCACACTGCACAAAGAAGGCGGTCTTGCTGCCCTGCAAGCCAAAGTGGATGAACTTATCGCCCAAGGGCTACAAGTGATCTCCTTAGTTGATGGGATAAAGGCTAATCGTGAAGTGCCGCCGACCGCCCACGAGCTTAAGGATATAGATTATGCGATAATCCCAGGCGAAATTGGCGTTGCCGAAAACGGTGCCATTTGGGTTAACAATCGAAATCTAGGCCACAGAGTGGCACCTTTTATCTGTGAAAACCTGATCTTAGCTCTGCCAACGGATAAGATTGTGCCGACCCTACATCAGGCAGTTAAAGAAATCACCTTAGCCTCCGGTGAGTTTGGGGTGTTTATCGCGGGTCCATCAAAAACCGCCGATATCGAACAAGCCCTCGTCGTTGGTGCCCACGGCGCCTGCAGCTTGAACGTGTATTTGCTCTAGTACCACGAAACCCAGAAAACGCACAGGTTACGGGGCAATCGAAACACAATCCAAAACACAAAAGCCGCCTTCATTGGCGGCTTTCTTATTTAAACTTTAGCATCAGATGACGAAACGAACTGGCAGTGAAACACGGATATTGTTCAAGTCAATCCGAGGATACAAGGCCGCCCCATTCTGCTGGTCAGGCTCCTTTATCAAGTCGCTTTAACCACGTGCGATAGCGCACATACTGAGGATGCCTTGGTAGTTTCCTCGACTCGGTTGGTAGTATTCTCGATTATGTCCATGAGGCATTTATAGTAAAGGTGAGTAAATGAACGAAGTATTACTACAAATAAAGGCGCTCACCAATGGTGATCCTTTGTTGACGGCTGTCATTGTTGGCGTATTAGCATTAACGTTAATTGGACTCGTAGGCTACATGTTAAAAGATGTCCCCGCGAAACTGTTAAGTGGGCTCAGTAGCCTGCTGTTTGTGCGGCTCACGATAGACGATAGCCATCAGGCGCGCACAGAGATATTCAATAAGCTGTCCTTTTTGATCAGTAATACTACCATTCCGTTTTTTTCACGCTCTATCTCAGAGGCGGTGTACTTTGACTATGGTGTGAATTACGACGGGCGTGTCAGTGTTAAATCTATCGGCTACGGTATGCACCTGTTTAAATACGCTGGTTGTTTTATGTTGGCAACCCGTACTAAGGTCGATAGTACGATGGCATACGATTCTATTACTGTAAGAGCACCATGGTGGGCAAAAGATAAACTACATCGTTTTTTAGAAGATACTCGTGAAGACATCTCTACTGAGCCGAAAGTGAATATTTTCGAAGAAACCGAATGGTGTCGCTATGGCACATTGAAATCATCGGGGTTTAGTGAATTAGTGCTAGATGAAGGGTTTAAACAGAAGTTGATGGGGGAAGTTGATAACTTCGCAAGTAGGGGGAAATCGGTTGTCAGTAAGCTAACCATACTGTTACATGGAAAAACGGGTACGGGTAAAACGGGTATAGCGAGAGCCTTAGCTGTTGAGTATCATCGCGATCTATACATATTGAATCTTTCAACTGTCAATGATGCCACTATTCATAAGGCGATTAGAAAAGTACCGCCCGGAGCTATGTTGTTAATAGAGGACTGTGACTGTGTAAAGGCTACGGTATCACGTACAGCTGAAAGCAATGTAGATAATCCACCACTCACTTTAGGCGGCGTTCTAAACGCGTTAGACGGAATCATTCCTCTTGATGACTGCCTTGTCATAATGACCACAAATCATCCTGATAATCTTGACCCAGCATTGATACGTAAAGGTCGTGTAGATGTCAGTATTGAAGTACCGCTTATCAGTGCAAAACAAGTTAATGAAGACTACTTTGAGCGTTTTGGTGCAGTTCTTAATAGAACCGAGCCATTGTTAGGTTGTGAAGTCTATGAACTCCATCGTAGAGCGAGCTTAAGATATGGTGTGTGTTGTAAGCCAGTGTAACCCTCTTCCTCCTAAATGGACTCATTCAATGGTCAACTCTATTTGACCACTACATCCCGAGTACTTATTAGGGTCTGAGTTAACTTTCCTCAGGCCCTTTAACTTGCCAAACTCAGTAGTGGGCTTGAGCCAATTTTCATGGGGGATATTTAATTTTGTCAGTAACCTGGTGCTAGTTTCACTGATGGCGCCACGTTCATCATTGCGAATGATTCGCCCAGTATCCTCTTCCACCAATTGTTCGCTAAGGGCGGGTCATATCTGCACAAAAGTCTCTTTCAAAATACGACCTTAGCACCTTCAAATTCTCAATCAGCTATTTGCATAATAAAGTGTCAATAACCAGCATCGGGCTTGTTCAACACTTGCCATACTTTTGAGAATGGGTCGCGGCTACGCGCGGCCTATCCTTATTTGTTATATATTCTGTATATTATGCAGGTTAGCTAACACTTATATCGAAACTTAAAATCTCATCAGTCTCGTCAGAATAATCATATGTATAATCTACATCGATTTCACTTTTACATTTAGGGCAACTAACTACACCAGTTTCTCTGTGTTGCGTAGTGTGAGTGCCTGATGACTCAGTCTCGACTTCAAAGCCAAAAGTATCAAGTTTAAATTCATGTGCACATTCATCTTTAGGGCAAGTGATGTTCATTTTACTTCCTTATATTATTTATAAAATGGCTCCAAAATGGGAGTCCTATTTCGTCCACTACACTATAAATTTCAAACCATTTAAGTCCAATACTTTAGATAGGGAAATACTCAGCCTCCCGATAGAAGCACATAACACCCGCCACAAACGCGAGCAACTTGTTGCGAGTCGAGCGCCCAAAGGGCGCGTTTTTTGATGGCGCTTGTTAGCCAAATCAATCAGCATCGGGCTTTAAGGTCGCAGCTACGCGCGGTCTATCCTTACTTGCTAGCTTTCTCATGCTTCACTTTGCCGGCTTTAACCAGTTCTAATATATTTTCTAGTTTTCTTATGTTCTGCCGTTCACGATTTTCTGGTGTAAACATTACACAGAAAAAAATAAAATCAGTAAATTCAATAAACCCAGTAAACTCCGCTGTGGGGTAATTCATAATTGTAGCTTTCCGTAGTTTTGTACGTTGACCTTGGCGCTTAATCGTCTGCAAATACTCAACTTTCACGTCAGGATCATTTTCCTTAAATCTAGAAAGTTGCATTTCAAGTAAATCGTCTAAATTATCTCCGTCAGTCTCGCGATCCCAAAATTGAATATACATAAACTCATGTTTTTCCATTGCTTTATCTAGAGTTAAACCTTGTTGATACAGAGTGGCTAGCCATGCTGATGTAGTTTGTCCATCTATAACCCAACCAAACGGAGCTGGAACTATAGCAATATTTTCACCGGCATATGGCATTGCTCCATGAGATTGAAATAGATGGAGGTCTTTGAAGTTTAAAATATCTAATTCAACTTCTGAGGGACCAAAGTGAGCTCTATTATAAGCCGCCTCGCTAAAACCCTTATTTGAAATTAATAATCCCTTATGAGCTCCAATATCTTCCAGCATTCCGATAAAGCTCTCTACTGCTTTAACATCAACTTTTTTATTAAAATATTTGCAGTCAATTACAAGAGTGAAACGATTTCCCGCTACGTATTGCTCGATTAAAACATCTATTTGTCTACTTACTTTTGAATATATTCCGATTTTCTTTGCATCTAAAGTAATTTCCGCATCAAGGTATTGCTGCTGAAAATATTCAAATATTTCTGTTTCATACTGTTTCCAGTCCATACGCAATACTCTAGAGAAAGCTAACGTCCAAAACAGCTGCGCGGTAGGCGTTGGCTGCCTTTGCTTGTTAAATGCTGGACGCTACTGAGGGATTTCAATATTGGCCAGCTCCATTTGCTCTTTCGGGTTCCAGTTTGGCGGAATCAACTTTTTATTGCCCCACCATTTACAGTTATCCTGTTTAACCCACTTGCGACGGATCTTAGCAAGATGCTCAGATGTAGAGTGCAGATCAAATTCTGCACCTGACTCAGAGCCACAGCACTCGCAGATTTCAAATGTGGTGCAGTTGAAATCATCTAAAACTGTTATATCCGCATAACCGCAGATTGGACACCCTTGCTTGCTCATACTCATGGCATTTAACGCCTTTAGCAACGGCGCAGCTTTGCTGCGTCCGATTGCCTAAACTTGTTACATGCTGGTGAGTTGCGGATCATGCCACACGTCCTCGTACTCGCCAGCAACTAAAAATCTATAACCTGGAGGCAATGATAAATACTGCTCTACTTCCGGTAGATATTCCGATATATGACTAGCGTGCAATGGTTTGAAAAAATCTGCGTCTTCGGACATTTCTTCCCCGCACCAAATATACCAGCCACATGTTCCATTCTCGGAGTTATGCCGCAAGCCATTAATTGGCATCTTGCCAATAGTTTCGATAGCTATACCGAGTTTTTCGCCTTCTTTAGAGGGAAGCGGTATTGCACCGAATTTTTTACATATTTCCTGTTGGCTTGGCACAATATCCCCTAAGGCATGTAACGTCTTAGTATTTATGCGCTGCGCTGTTTACCTCATTAGATCAGTGAAAACGCGCACAGTTAACTAGCTGTATGCAAAGAACTTATCAGCTTTTTATCAAATACACCATCAGGAAAAACGCGAAAAGCTACTCAAATTTGAATATGACTGTACACCCATCCAGTTCCGCTCACTCATGAAGAAGCACTAAAAACAGGGTTCATCGATAAGAACTGTTAGGGCAAGTAGTTCGTCAATTTTCGATTCACTAAACGAGTGTTAGCAAGTTTTGTGGCACAAAGCTTTAAGCCGAGTGAATAGTTCAATGGTCGTTAAGATTGGCATTGTTGCACCAGTGACCTTCTAAAACATGGATGTTTTAGTAGAGCCCTCAGGGACGAGTTTATGGCGTGTCACTGGGGAAGCAATGACAATTAATGCGTAATGCGCGTAACTCAACTGTCTTGCTTTGGGGCAATAGCTTTTTAGCTAAACGAACAGCGATAGAGTTAGTTAAGATTGCCATTGTTGCACCAGTGACCGTTGGCGGCATGGCCGCTCTTCCACATCTGACCCATAGGGATATGGGGAATGTCACTATGATGTCTGGAACATTATTGACCATGTGAACGCGGCATTTACACTTCCGTGTGCTACAGATGTCGCCGTAGAGCCTATAGGGATACTTCTTATTAAATCAAAAGACCGCGTGTCACTGGGGAAACAGTGGCAATGTATATAACGCAGTATACGATTCAACTGTCTTGCTTTGGGGTACTTTGGGTTTACGTACAACATGCTCTGGCTAAAATGGCAGCGAAAAAGACTTGCGCTGCCATTTCGATGAAAAAGCTCTGTCGGTGTTTCCACAACAATCCGCTACATAAAGGCTTTGGTGAACGCTTCCTTCGACTGGCGAATATAGTTACGGGCGCTTTGGGCATGTTGCTCCCACACGGCGCGATCGCTTGGGTCGGTGAAGGGGTTTTGTTCGGCGGCAATTGAGCGTTCAAAACGGTCATAGAAGGTTAACATGGCCGAAGTGATCTGGTTAAAACGCTCCTTGAACTCTTGAAATTCATCAATTTTTTCAGTGGTTTTAATCATATACTGCACAAGTTCAGCATTGCTATTTGACGCTAATAGGGCTTCGGCCTTAGCACTAATATTGGCGCTGGCATCGGCGATCACTAATGCGCGGGTTTGTTCGTCCTTACTCATCACTCGGCTGTAATTTTCAGGGGTGCGGGCAATCCCAGCATGCTGTAAATAGCTGCGTAGATGCTTGTCGAGATCGCGACGAAACGTATCTAAGTTCTTCTGCATATTGACTAAATCATTATCGAGCGCTGTGACCTGCTGCAGCTCTTTCTCGATTTCAGACATAAAGCGTTCGGCTTGCTGATAGATCTTTAGGCCGTTTTCCTCAGCAAACTTTTTATCGCTGCGGCTCAAGTCGCTGTTGTCATAGTTAGAGCGATCAAAAGTCGCGGCCAAGAATGACTTAAAAGGTTCGGCAAAGGCAGAATAAGCGCCAGCACTGACCACATTTAATGTGGCGGTGGCTAAGTCACCGAAGGGTTTCACCATAGACCCTAAACGCGCCTGCTGGATAGGCGATGCCACACGTTTAGCATCGGTCAAAACCGACCTAAAAGTGTTATAACCTAATGGGTTAGACATCTTATTGCGCTCAGAGGTCGCCAACACAAAGGTGATACTCGAATAGATGGCATTGGAGTATTCGAGGTATTGCCTTTGGCTCTCAAGCTGGGCGGCGTAATTTTTACCAAGGGTACGAAATGACTCGGATTGCACCTCGTAATTTTTATCTTCCTTTAGCTTATCTAAAATCCCACCGATAATTTTTTGCTCATTTTTTTGCAGCGCAATATCGAGGCGAATTTTATCGAGCGTCAGATCGTCCAAGCTTATAGGGCCATTGATGGACTCGATGTCGAGGCGAATATACTGGCGGCTCGGGTCGTCAATAGAGACGCGATGGGCCAAATATTCATTAGCGCCGGGGGTGATATCGATTAAGGCGACATGCTGCCACTGGGCATCGAGTTTTAATACCGGTGAGGTTAATACGTTGATCCGATATTGGGTTTGGATATTTTGGGTTTTCACCCAAAACTCTAATAGACCCGCTTCCGAAATAGGGTATTTACTGACAATACTGCTATTGCCTTCGGCACAGAGGAGTGCGCTTTCACCGCTGTGGGGCTCAGCGCCTTCAAATTGGCAACCCATGATCCACGACCAAGGTTGAGATAAACGATTACCTTCAAAGTCGCTGGCAAACACTAACTCATTATCTTTGGCACTGGCATTAACACTGGTTAACACGCCAAACAACAGCATAGAAATGACTGCAGTGGTGCGCATAGGGGCCTCATTAAAAACATAAATGACTAAAACCAGCGAAATGTATCAGAGCGCATCATCCCACGCTAGCCCTAAGTCATATTTGCCGCAAAAGATACAAATATCATCGCTAGGTGATCGCAGGGTGATCGCGAAATGTTAGTCATCGCGCTAAAAAACATGCCCTCAACTAGAGGGATGATCCTTAAACTTGGGCAGTTTTAACCGAAGGGACAAGTAAACGCGATTCGACCCGTCCCATGGCGATAAACATCCAAACAGTGAGTATTGCGCTACAGGTCGCCAATGATATCCACACGCCAACAACTCCAAATGCCCAAGCAAAACAGTAAATTATTGCGGCAATCAGGATAAGTTTAGCGCCAGTCAGAATCGAGGCCTGCCGAGAGCAATTAATCGCCTGAAAGAAACTCGCACCGACTAAGATCAAGCCTTCCATAGGCAAGCCCCAGAAATACCAGCGCATACCCTCAATCGCCACCGGCGTTAAGTTAGGATTATCGCCGGCAAATAAATACACTAACCACTCGGGGCGAGAATAGATCAGCAGTAATCCTAATACTGCGGTGAGTAGCGTCATGCCAAAGGCAATATTGCGCGCTTGTTTTACCCGGTCGAACCGCCCGGCTCCCGCATTAAAACTGTAAATGGGTTGAGTACCAAGGGCGATACCCTCAAAAATCAAATAGAAAAACGCTTCGGTGTAACTCACTACGCCGTATGCGGCAACATGCAAAGGTCCGCCGACCCACAAAAAAGCCGTATTGTGCAGGGTTAACACTATCGACAGATAGAGGTTCATCAAAAAGCTGGGAAGCCCCACACGGGCGATATTCAAACAATTGTCGAGCTTGAGCTTCATCTGCTCAAGGTTGATCTTTAGCTGGGTACGCGGACTAAAAAAGTGCTGCAAACACAAAAGCCCAGTCACAGCCTGGGACAACATAGTCGCAATGGCTGCCCCAGCCAAACCGAAGGGAAACACCACAATAAATAGCCAATCTAAGAAAGTGTTAAGCACTCCGCCTAAGATCAGCACAAAGGTCACCATAGAAGGCCGACCATCATTACGCAGTAACGTCGTAAAAGTCATCGAAATAATGGGGAAATGACACAGGGCGAAATACCAAAATAGGTATTCGTTGGCATTCTCAAGGATCTCCCCTTCTGCACCTAAGGCGATTAAAATATCCCGGGAAAATACCCCGCCAATAAGGGCAAAAAACGCGCCCGCCAATAGACATAGGCTAAAGGCATTACCGAGGAGTTTACGCGCCTTAGCGACATTGCCTTGGCCAAGATTGATCGACACTAATGCCGCGCTGCCCATGCCAATCATGGCACCAACGGCATATAAAATGGCCCCAACGGGATACGCCAGCATCATGCCCGCCAGCCCAGTTTCACCTAAGTAATGCCCAACGAAAATGCCGTCAATAGTGACATACACCCCAGTCACTAGCATGGACGCTATGGTGGGTATGGTATAACGCCAAAAAAGCTTGGCGATCGGCTCCTTGAGCAAATGCTGATCTGTTGGTGCCTGGGATAGTGCTGTCATTACCGTGTCTCACAAAGATTAAGGAGGCGCGCATCGGATCTGAAAAAATATCAATGAACAAAAATGCGGCAACGGATTGTACCTAAATTTCGCCATAAAACAAAACCGGAGCATTCGATTTAATTTGTAGCAAAACATAATAATCACAATAAGTTATACAGAAAACAGTTTCATTTCAGCCCAGTGACAATCGCAGCACCACTTGGCAACAGTTCTGGGGCAACTCATCATTTTTCGCTACTTTTTTGGTATTTAATCTTGAATTAGGTAAAGTGTTGGCTTAAATAACTCAAATTGGGTTTTATGCCTTAAGTAAAATAACGAAAGGCAAACACCTAACGTATTGATAAAAAATGAGTTATAGACAATTTAATTTGATAACAATAATAAAGGGAAGGACATGAGTCAAAATAGTCCAAATGCAGAAAACGATCTGCGGGAAGTTAAACAGCTAGGCATGTGGGCCTCGATCACTAGCTTAAGCTACATTTTTTGGCTCGTTGGCGGCATGGAGCTGGTCGAACGTATCGCCTACTACGGTGTTAAGGCGAGTGCGGGTCTGTATGCCAAGGCCCCCGAATCGGCGGGTGGTTTAGGCATAAGCCTTAGTGACTACGGCATTATTATTTCACTGTGGGCCATTATGCAGACCTTTGTTCCAGTATTTACTGGGGGCATTTCCGATAGAGTCGGCTACAAAGAAACCATCTTTGGCTCGACCATCATTAAGATCTTTGGCTATCTGGTGATGGCATTTTTCCCTAGCTTTTGGGGATTTCTCGCGGGTTCTTTACTCCTCGCCATAGGCACAGGGATATTTAAACCCGGTATTCAAGGCACCTTAGTGCTATCGACTAATCGCAATAATACCTCCATGGCTTGGGGGATTTTTTACCAAGTGGTGAACATTGGTGGATTTTTAGGGCCACTGGTTGCCGTACATATGCGCCAACTGTCCTGGGACAATGTATTCTTCGCCTGCGCGGCAATTATCTCACTCAACTTCTTATTTTTACTGACTTACACTGAACCCGGTAAAGCTGAGCGCTTAGCACGCAACAAGCAGATTAAGTCAGGGGAAATCAAGCAAGAAGCCCTGTGGCGTGATGCATGGCATGAGCTAAAAAAACCAATAGTGATCTACTATATGCTGGTATTTTCAGGTTTCTGGTTCCTGTTCAATGCCCTATTCGATGTGCTGCCCATCCATATTTCCGAATGGGTCGATACTAGCGTGATTGTCACCTCGCTTTTTGGTAGCGAAGGCACCAGTAACGGTATCCTGCAATTCTGGCTTGGCCTCAATAACGAAGGCACTAAGGTGATGCCAGAGGGCATGCTCAACCTCAATGCGGGTCTGATCATGACCAGCTGTTTTATCGTCGCCGCATTGACCGCTAAATATCGAATCACCACGGCCATGTTAATTGGTTGCTTGCTGAGTATTTTAGCCTTTGTATTTATTGGTGCTTTCCATGCGGCTTGGTTTATCGTGCTCGCTATTGCCATGTTTTCCATCGGCGAAATGATGATAAGCCCGAAGAAAAACGAATTTATGGGCAATATCGCCCCCGAAGGCAAAAAGGCCATGTACCTGGGGTTTGTGATGTTACCCCAAGGGATTGGTTGGGGACTAGAAGGCTACTTTGGCCCTAAACTCTATGAGATTTATGCCTCTAAGGAATTATTTTCACGGGATTTATTACTAGAACGCGGCATGGGTAGCACAGAGGTAGATGCCATCCCACAGGGTGAAGCCTTTACGACTCTGGTGAGCTATACCGGGGAAAATGCCCATGATCTCACGCAACTGCTCTACCATAGCCACAACATTGGCATGGCTTGGTACATTATTGCTGCGATAGGCACGATTTCTGCGGTCGGGATTTATTTCTATGGTAAGTGGTTACTGACACTGCAAAAGGCGCAGCAAGCGGCGCAGTAACTCAAACAACATTTGAAAGTGAGTATGCAAATACTCACTTTTTTATTGGGCGATTAGCAATCAGTCCAGCAGCTTTGGGGTAAATTGTTCGGCGCTAAGCGCTAACCCCAATTCTTGAATTTGAGTCTGCAGCTGACTTAACGCTTGATCCACTGTGGCTAAGGTTAAGGTATTATCATCCAATAGATACACTTGCCTTAAGCTCGTATAGTAAAACAATAAAGTAATCAGCGCATTAACATCATTTTTAGCCGCAGCAGCCTTTATTTTAATCAGCTTGCGGTAGATACGATTCTGCAACTGTTTTAACTGCCAAACATAGTAAATTTCAGTAAAAAACGGTTTTGCTTTAAGTTGAAACACTATGGCACTGCAGAGGATGACCGCCAGTATCACGCCGAGTAAATTTAAGTGAAAATTCCCCGTAGGCTCACCGGATATCGCAGGTACACCGAAAAGCGCAATCAGCCCAGCCCCGAAGGAAAGCGAGAGCAGTATCAGGCTAAGCACTAAGGCCACCATAAATAAGTTCATGTTTTTGCGGTAAATGCCTTTATCAACATGCTGTAACTTCATAATCTCCATTCTCAAATAGCCGCCTAAATAGGCGTAATGTTCAATGCGAGGCTTAGCATACTCGAATCCCCTTTCGTCGGCCTTAAATGATTAAAGACTGATGAAGATACAAATTGAAACAACCCGGAAATTAAGGTTAACTGTCAAACTAATACAAGCAGTTAATTCAGTACTATGCGCCCAATAAAACTGAGTGACTCGATTACACTTAGCACACACAATGTCTACGAATGTTCAAAAAGGTGTACAATTTACTGCCTACGAATGCCGTTTATCCCCTAAGCCTTGGATCCCACTAATTTAATAATGATAAATCCCCTAAGGAGCGCCATGATACTGAGCAAAATCCATCCCAAAGCCCTCCTTTTGGCACTCAGTGGCTTTTGCTGTACTGTTCAGGCTGAGGATCTGCTTGCGGTTGGTACTCGCTTTAATCAAATCTTTGAACAACAAGCCAATGGGGAATTTACTGGCCTGGGGGTCGATATATTGAACCGTTTCGCCCAGCAACAAAAAGTCACTATTCACTATCAAATGACCCCTTGGCGCCGAGCCCAGTCTATGGTCGAACGCGGCCAAGCAGATATTTTGATCGGGCCATACTTCAACCAAGCGCGGCAACACCTACTCTCCTTCTCGGCCAAGGCTTTCTACCGTGATGAGATTGTTTTTTACGCCCGTAACACCAGCGTCATCCCCTGGAATGGTGACTACGAGAGTCTCAAAGGTCTACGCATAGGTAAGATGCTGGGCTGGAGTTATGGAGAATTATTTAATGAAAAAACTCAGTCACTTGCCATAAATGAGTTTGTTGATATCAAGAGTGGTATTGAACGTTTATCCCGCGGCGATCTCGATCTGCTGGCCACCAATGTGCGCAATACCGAGGCGACCTTAGCGAATATAAAAATCCCCCAGGCGATCGGCCCCATTTTTCCGCTCATCGATACCCAGGATGGTTTTATGGCGTTCCCTAAACAAGCGCAATTTGCACCGCTCAAGCAACAATTCGACCTTTTCTTCGAGGACATGCTGCAAAGCGGCGAACTTGCCAACCTTAGCAAAATCCACCGCGTGACTATTCCTAATCAAATCCCCAATCAAATCCCCAATTAAATCCCCAATTAAATCCCTAGCTAAATCCCAATTAAACGACTAAACAAACCATTAACTGCCGCTCGATATCATCCCAATCCAATTCTTGGGTCGCAATCATCTCTAATCTCGAGTCTAAGGTGTCATCGAGTTCGGTAATATGGCGCTCCCTATCCACCCAATTAATGCCCGCAATACCGTCGGTGGTGATCATCACGGCTTTCAATCTCAGTAGCGATGCTCCCGCCGAAGCCAACTTAGTTTGCCGTTCAACAAACGCCATTAGCCTATCAAAATCAAACTCTTGAGAAGGTTCAAATACCCAGCCACAGCTAAAACATCCTTCGCCTTGATTCTGTTTACGTGCAATTCCACGTGAGTCAAAGGTGAGTAACTGTTCACTTTCACTCCCATTCCCGGCAAAAAGCCCCATATCTGCCAATGAGTTAGCCGTCCCGCGCAGTAAACTGTGGGGTTTGGAAACGGCCTTGGCCTTAAGTACCCATGTTCGCTCTCGCCGTGGTTGATCCAGAAAAACGCGTAACGCCAGTGGCAAGTCCCGCTGCGAACTATGGCTGACGACAGGAATATCAATACGTTGTACATCATTAAGATAAGCTTGCAGCGCCGTTAATAGTGCGTCACTTTCTGCACTATCGCTTCCGGCATCTGAATATAAATCCACCTTAGTGGCCACAATCACATCGGCTACCTGTAATTGCTGGATAAAGTTTGCATGGGTGTTGTAACGGGGATCGCTCACCTTTCTGGCATCGACTAGGCAAAAAGTGCTGCGCAGGGAAATCACATTCTGATAATGGGGCGCTGATAATACCTTAATGATTTCATTTGGATGACCCAGCCCCGTGGGCTCAATAAGCAAGCGATCGGGTTTAGCCTTAGCAATCAGTTGATTAATGGCAACTTGGGTCGGCACCCCCGCCGCGCAGCACATGCAGCCCCCGGCAACCTCACGGATCTGGATCCCTGCATCGCTATTGTTGAGTAAGCCAGCGTCAATCCCCACTTCACCAAACTCATTGACTAATACGGCCCAGGTTTCATTCTCCGGTTTAGTGGCCAGTAATTGCTTGATTAAGGAGGTTTTACCGACCCCTAAAAAACCTGTGATGATATTGGTGGGAATGGCTTTTACTATCATGGCTCACCTATTTCGGCTTATTACCGCGGGATGCGCCAAAACCCGAGCGATTTGCCGAGGGAGATTTAGACTTAGCTTTATTAAAACCATTCCCCGCCGGAGCATTAGCGCCTTGGGTCGGTTTATCTTTAGCGTATTTTCCCGCTCGAGATGGTGCTTGGCGGGACCGCGCTTGACTCTCACCCGACTGACCACCCGACTGACCACTCGACTTGCCGCTCGACTTACCAATAGTGCGATCCTTAGGGGCCTTATAGCTCCACTTAGTCGCCTTGGCCGTCGATGCCGGCGCCTCGCGGTAACGTCCTGGCAACGGTGCGCCCTCTTCATAACCTGGCTCGACCGACACGGGCAGTGTTTGTCCAATCAAGGCTTCAATTTCAGCGAGCATCTCATCATCGGAGGGGGACACAAAAGTGATGGCTCGACCCGAGAGCCCGGCACGGCCGGTGCGGCCAATGCGATGGACATAATCTTCGGCAAGGAAAGGCAACTCTAAGTTAATCACTAAGGGCAAGGCCTGAATATCGAGGCCACGGGCCGCCACATCGGTGGCCACTAATACCCGTAGTTTGCCCGCTTTAAAGTCCTCTAACACGCGGTTTCGAGCGCCTTGGGTTTTATCCCCATGGAACACGCCCGCGGCGATACCATCGAGCTTTAATTCCTGCAATAGGTACTCGGCACTCTCCTTGGTACTGGCAAACACCAGCACTTGGCGCCAGTTATGGCGGCCAACGAGTTCTGACAACAATTCGGCCTTACGGCGTTTATCGACGCGATACACTTCCTGCACTACGGTCGATGCCGTCGTATTTTCGGCCACATTGACCCACTGGGGTTCATTGAGCATCTTCTCGGCGAGCTGTTTGACCGCATCGCTATAGGTTGCTGAAAACAACATGGTTTGGTGCAATGGCGCGATTAAACGCTTCACCTTTTCAATATCGCGCACAAAGCCTAGGTCGAGCATACGGTCGGCTTCATCGACAACGAGCGTCGTTACGCTCGATAAATCCAAATTAAACTGCCCAATAATATCGAACAAACGCCCCGGGGTGGCCACCAGAATATCCACACCCTGCTCCACTCCTTTACGCTGCGGATTCATATTCGCGCCGCCGTAAACCGCTAGGGTTTTAAGGGGTAAGAACTGGCTATATTTTTGAATATTCTCACAAACTTGGATAGCAAGTTCGCGGGTGGGTGTCATCACCAGAGCGCGCAATGTGGGTTTATCGATATTCTCAGCGGACAGTTTTTCAAGCACAGGCAAAGCAAAAGAAGCCGTTTTACCCGTTCCCGTTTGGGCGCAGGCCATAATATCTTTGCCTTCAAAGGCAAGCGGGATCACTTTCTCTTGTACTTGAGTGAGTTGCAGATAGCCGCACTCAGTTATCGCATTCAAAATGGGGGAAGATAAACCGAGTGTTTCAAATTTCATAAAGACTCTTTAGCTAAGTGGCAAAACATCTAAGGGGTTGCAAGGAAAGCGCGCTGCCCTAAAAGCAGGGCCGCGGAGTCTACCAAAATCCGCGGCGTTTTTATAGGCAATTATCCAACCCAGTCTAAAGCCAAGGGAAATTTAAGCGACGGGAGAGATAAGCTTAGCCGATGCCTTTAAATATTTTTCCGCAAAGTCACTCGCTATCAGTGGTTTAGAGAATAAATATCCCTGACCGAAATCACAACCCGCGGCCAACAGTACTTGGCGCTGGGCCTCTGTTTCGACCCCTTCGGCTATGACTTTCATCCCCAACTTATGGGCCATCACTATGATGGCTTCGCAGAGAATTTGATCGTTGGTATCCGTATCCACATTGCGAGTAAATGATTGATCGATCTTGAGATAATCAATATCGAACTTCTTTAAATAAGCGAGTGACGAATACCCAGTACCAAAGTCGTCCAAGGAAACCTGTACCCCCGCATCCCGATAGGCGAGCAGTTTTTCGGTCACTCCCATGCTGGCATCGAGTAATAATCCCTCCGTAATTTCAACGCAGACACCGGCTCCCGTCATATCCAATTCCTGCAGCAGCCCGAGCCAATGGTGCAGTAATGCGCCCTCATCGCGGAACTGTATCGGGGATTTATTCACACTGATCTGGATTTCAACGCCTAGCTCCCTTCGCCAGGCGGCACTTTGCCGCGCCGCTTGCTCGAAGACCCAGTTACCAATGTCGACAATTAACCCAGTATCCTCGGCCACGGGAATGAATTCCGCCGGCGACACAAAACCCCGCTCCGCATGGTCCCAACGGATCAAGGCCTCGGCCTTAGTGATGGCCCCCGTTTCCAATGCCACTATCGGCTGAAAATGCAACTGAAACTCTTTATTGAGCACGGCTTGGCGTAGGTCTTGGATTAGCCGCATGCGGTATTTGGCATACTCCTGCATCGAGGGGGTAAAGTAATTAAAGCGGTTACGTCCCTGATCTTTGGCCGCATACATGGCTTGGTCTGCGTGCTTAAGCAAGCCTTCAATGCTTGTAGAATCATCGGGATATAGGGTTATACCTATACTGGCGCTGATATAGGCGGTTTCTTCCCCTAATAGATAGGGCTCTGCAATACGCCGCAAAATCATCTCGGCGACCCGCTCAATCCCCTTGTGGTCGGCCATAGCACTCAGCACCACAGTAAATTCATCCCCACCAAGGCGTGCAACCACGTCGGTATCGCGCACACAGGCTTTTAAACGGTTGGCGGTTTCAATAAGCAATAGATCGCCCATCGCATGGCCTAAGGTATCGTTAACTTCTTTGAAGTAATCTAAATCTAGGAATAATAAGGCAAAATGATTGCGATTACGGTCGGAGTTTCTTATTTCAGCCCCAAGGTATTCGAGCAGCATACGGCGGTTAGGTAAGCCCGTTAAGGTATCGTAGTTGGCCTGCTTCCAGATCAAATGTTCATTTTGTTTTTTATCGGTAATATCGGAGAACAGTGCCACTCGGCGGAAGGGTTTGCCTGCTTCATCTTTAATGGTATTTATCGTTAACCAAATGACATACTCCTCCTTCCCTTTACGCCTCTGCCACATTTCGCCCTGCCAGCGGCCCTTTTCGCGGATTTCGGCGTTCATGCTGGTGTAAAAATCATGGCTATTGAGATCACAGTAAAGTACCCGAATATGCTGCCCTCGAACCTCGGACTCACTGTACCCTGTGATATCGGTGAATGCGGCGTTGACGGTAATAATCAGGCCGTTTTCATCGAGTACGCTCATGGCCTCGGAACTGTTTTCATACACTAGGGCGGATAATTTTAACGACTCCTCAATAAGTTTAGCCTCAGTGATATCGGTATAAGTACCGCACATCCTCAGGGCATTGTTATTGGCATCGCGGCTCACTACTTTACCCGTATCTAGAATCCAGCGAACGCCTCGATTTAGGGTATTTAAACGATATTCCATCCTATGCTGCGCGGTTTCACCCCGCAGATGGGCTTCGAGGGAGTGCAGCACCTTAGGCCTGTCTTCGGCGACGATGGAATCCATCCACTGGCGGCTGTCGGCATTCAACATATTGATATCGCAGCCCAGCATATCGGCGCTGCGGGCATTACGTTCGATGCGATCAAGGCGAATATCCCAATCCCATACCCCTAAATCGCTGCTGCTTAACACCAGTTCGAGTTGCTCACGACTGGCAAGCACTTCCCTATCCGCCAACGTCTGGGCTGTCACATCTAAGTAACCGGCAATGACCAGCAGTACATTATTGTTCGCGCGCTTACAGGCAACGGTCATATGGGTATAGACAACCGAATCATCCTTAGCGATAAAACGCTTATCCATCTCATAATTATCGAGTTTTCCCGCTAACATCAATTCAAACTTAACGACATCCGCCTCTATATCCTCGGGGTGAGTCAGTTGCTTCCATGTCATATGGAGTAATTCACCTTCTGAATATTTCAGCATTTGGCACAGACGGGGATTCACCTTGATCCACTTTTGGTCCACATCGGTTATCGCAATACCAATATTGCCCACGTTGAATTGGCTGCGAAACAGAAAATCATCCTGAAGGCGAATTTGCTCGTCCCGCTCAGACTCAAACCGTCTCGATAGCAGCCGGCATAGCAGCCAAGTAGCGATAGGGTAAATAGTTAGCACGGGTAAACTGATGGTCATCAGGAGAGGTATAGCGACGTCTAAGGGCAACATAAAAAACCACAGTAGCATCACTATATGGACCAGATAGGCAAAACTGAAGATTTCCTTCACCGAGAGATCCGCAAGGTAGGCCTTGCGATATTGACGCCACATCATCCCGATAAGGCCAGAGGAGATAATCACCCCCACCCCAATCCACATGCCTGAGCCGCCAATGCTGATGCGGTAAAGCGCAGTAAGGGTCACGGCGATAAATGTCGGCAATCCGCCAAAAAAGAGCCCAGAAACACATAGCAGCACGGAGCGGGTATCGAAGATAATGCCAGGTTGGTATATGAGAGGGCTGCTCATAATGGTGATGCATATTCCACCAATCAGAAATCCAATCACCAGACGCCACAGTAAAAAATACTGCCGCTGGTGTTTTTTAGGTATCGCATCATACAAAAACACTAAAGCGAGCAGTAATGCCGCATTTTGTACTAATGGTAATAAAATGCTTTTATCCATGGATCAGGGAGCAACTCCAAAAAGTGAAGGATGGGGAACCTGTTACAACTTTCCCTCACTAGTGTAGCAGAATTGCTTACAAATCATGCGCTAATTACAAGCCTGTTATCACAAATTATCATACAACTGCTGTTGATACAGTCGCGCAATCTGACTCCAATCGAAACGTTTCGCCCGGGCATTTGTACGAATTTCTGACCAATTTTCACTATTAAAACAATCTATTGCCTCTTCTAACCTGTGTAAAAACCCTTCACCTTGTTCAGTGAGGCCATTGCCATTAAACACAAAGCCATCGACGCCATCGTGCACTGTGTCCTTGAGTCCACCGACACCATGCACTAAACAGGGCTGCCCGGCCCGCATGGCCAGCATTTGGCTGATCCCGCAGGGCTCAAAGGAACTTGGCATGATAAATAAGTCCCCATATTGGTAGAGACATTCAGACAGCGATTCATGGTATCCCTGCAAGAATAAAAAGTTAGCATATTTGGCGGCAAGGCTTTGAAAAAATTGAGCAATCCCAGCATCACCACTTCCCAGCAGGATAAATAGGGCCCGGGGTTGGGCCTGTTGTAACTGCTTTAACAGGGTTTCGAGCACAGACAAACCCGAAGGTAATGGCTGGCGCAAAATCAACACTTTTTGATCGGTCAAGCGGCCAACGGATGTCATCAGGAAGCTGGGGACCTCACCCACTAGGGCATGGCGCCAATGGGCCTGAATCCGGGCAAAGGCAATCATATCCACACCGCTCACTTGGGTTTGCGTGCCCTGCCATTCGACTAACGCCGCCTCGATTGTTGTGAGTAATGTTTTAAATTCATCGAGTTGAATACGTTGCAATTGTGGCGTTGCGGGTTGAACTTTTTTGGAGCTTGGGCTTGGGTTTAGATTCGAGCTTGGGCTTAGATTGGGGGTTATGTCTGGATAGTTACAGCCATTTAAGATCCCAATGACCTTAGCCTCAGCGGCTTTTAGCCTTAAGTCTTGCTCTAACCCCTCGCCACCAAAAAATCCCGCGGCGAGATCCGATGGCAGCAACACTTCCTTTGCATAGCTAGGCGAGACAAGGTGCACTCTATCACTGAGCACTATGCCCATTCGCATAGGGTTAATGCAGTGGGGATAACGGGGATCGACGATCAACTGCCTTTGCCCATCACTCAGGGCGGCAAACAGCTCGGGAAACCAAGCCGCCAGGGAGGAAGCATCCTGGCTAAGGGGCCGAATGCCCTGCAGGGCGAGGTTATGAATAGAGAACACACAGCCAATCGTCTTAAGGGCGCTGTACTCAGGTGCAAAAGCGCGCAGCATGGCTAAACAGCCCGCATGCCAATCATGGAGATGTAACATCTGCGGCATAGGGATTATGCCAGTCACTAAGGCCTTAGCGACACTGGCACAGAGTAAGGCAAACTTAGTGGCATCGTCGGCAAAGGGACGTTCGGCACTTCCCTGACTATAAATTTTCCCGGGGGTGGATTGCCAGAGTCCATGTTCGAGCAAGTAAATCTTAGCCCCATCGACCCTAGGATGGGGGATCACAACTAATTTGACCCGCTCTAGCCTTCCCCCAAAGGCTACCTCAAACTCGCCTAAAGCCTGGGCCGTTGGCGGGATCAAAAAGCCATAACTGGGCATAATCACATCGACGCACAAATCCACGCCCGCCAAGGCCGGTGGCAAATCACGGATCACATCCGCCATGCCGCCAACCTTGGCGCCCGTTAGGGCACCATTTTCCGCCGCAACCATCAAGATACGTTTCACTTAAATCGGCACTCCAAAAATTTATGTTCTGAAACTAAAATTATGCTCTGAAACTAAAAGTTATCATCCAACACCACGGGCGATTAATGGCTTAGGCTTAGCCTTACTCATACCCCACGGGTAGGCCTAACATATCCCGCGTCACTAAGGTGATCCCCTTCTCTGAAACTCGAAAGCCTTTGGCCCTGTCGTGGTCATGGTTGTAACCAATCACAGTGCCCTCGGGGATAATGCAGCCCCTGTCGATAATGGCATTTTTAATCTTACAGTGACGCAGCACGACCACATCGGGCAGTACCACTGAATCCTCCACCAGCGAGTAGGAACAGACGCGTACCTCATTAAATAACACGCTTCTACGCACGGTCGCGCCGGAAATAATACAGCCGCCAGAAATGATCGAATCCACCGCCATGCCACGCCTATCATCATCGTCAAACACAAACTTGGCGGGGGGTAATTGCTCCTGGTAGGTCCAAATAGGCCATTTCGCATCGTAAAGATTTAAGGCGGGTGTTGGCGATAACAACTCCATATTGGCCTGCCAAAAGGAGTCTAAGGTGCCGACATCGCGCCAGTAGGCTTGCTCGTTCGGGAAGGCACTCTTAAAGGGGTAAGCAAACACTTTATGCTTTTCGATGATCGAGGGAATAATATCCTTGCCAAAGTCGCGGTCAGAATTGGCGTTCTGCGCGTCCTTTTTCAACTGATCAAATAAAAACTCAGTGTTAAACACATAGTTACCCATGGAAGCTAAGCACATTTCAGGATTGCCAGGTGAATGCTTAGGCTGTAGCGGTTTTTCTTCAAAGCCTAAAATCCGCATGTCTTCATCGACTTCCATCACCCCAAAGGCGCCAGCAGCCTCGGCAACGGGCACCTCGAGGCAGGAAACTGTCATATCCGCACCCGACTCGGCATGGGCCGCCAACAGTCCGGCGTAATCCATGCGGTACACATGGTCCCCCGACAGCACCATCACATACTTAGGTAGCTCGTGGCGAATAATGTCGATATTTTGGAACACGGCATCGGCCGTGCCCTGGTACCAATTCTCGGAGTAACGCTGTGATGCGGGTAAAATCTCCACCGACTCACCCAACTCTTTCTTAAAATGGCCCCAGCCGCGCATAACATGGCGGATCAATGAATGAGATTTATATTGAGTCACCACCCCCACACGGCGGATCCCCGAGTTAATACAGTTCGATAGCGGAAAATCGATAATGCGGAACTTACCCCCAAAATACAGCGCAGGTTTAGCGCGCCAATCCGTGAGTTCATGCAAACGTGAGCCTCGTCCACCAGCCAAAATTAATGCATAGGTTTCACGGGTTAAATTACTGATATAACGTACATTAGACATAAGCTATTACTCCGAAAACGACGCATTACTGTCGATTAATGCCGCGATAAGACACGCCATCGACATCCCCTTAACCCCAGTTGACTGGCAACGGGCTTCCCCATATTGGCATCCCTTCATTTTCACTCTCCATTGATTGATTGCTGGATGCTCTTACAACTTCCAAATTTCATCCCTGTAACCTGCGATGGTGACATCGCTAGAAAAACGGCCGCTGGCCGCGGTATTGCGAATGCTCATTTGCGTCCACAATTTAGGATCTTTGTACACATGGGCGACCGCTTCTTGGGCGGTGCGATAGCTATCAAAATCCGCCGCCGTCATCCACTGATCGTCCTGACTTTCAATGGAGGCGATGATAGGGTCAAAAATACCGGGTTCGAGTAGGTTAAAATGGCCACTCTTTAATAGCGCCATCACCTCAGACAGAGCACTGGACTGGGCGATAATCCGCTGCGGGTGATAATCGCAGCGCATCTGCCCGACTTGCTCGGCATTCAGACCAAACATGAAGAAGTTTTCCACTCCAACTTCCTCAAGCATTTCAATATTCGCGCCGTCTAAGGTGCCTATGGTGAGCGCGCCATTCATCATAAATTTCATATTGCCGGTGCCAGAGGCCTCTTTACCCGCGGTCGAAATTTGCTCCGACAAATCTGTGCCTGGGCAAATTTTTTCCATGGCGCTGACGTTGTAGTTGGGTAAAAACGCAAAGCGCAGATAGGGGGCCACTACGGGATCGGAATTGACCATATGGGCCACATTGTTAGCGAGTTTGATAATCAGCTTTGCCATAAAATAGCCGGGAGCGGCCTTACCACCGATAAGCACACAGCGCGGCACCATGTTTTCAGTGTGACCTTGCTGGATCTGATGATAGAGGTGGATAACATGTAAGATATTGAGTAGCTGGCGTTTATACTCATGGATACGCTTAACTTGCACATCAAACAGCATACTAGGGTCGAACGCGACGCCGCATTCCTTAAGGATCATTTGTGCCAGCTGCGCCTTATTGGCCTGTTTTACCTCGCGCCATTTTTGAATAAAGCTGGCATCGTGCGTTAAGGCATTGAGCGCCGTGAGTTGCTTTAAATCCGTCACCCACCCATGGCCTAAATGGGCAGTCAACAGCTTGGCCAATGCCGGGTTGCAATGGGCCAACCAGCGCCTGGGTGTCACGCCATTTGTGCGGTTATTAAACTTCTCCGGCCACAGGGTATAAAAATCCTTAAATAGCCCTGTCTTTAATAATTGGGTATGCAGCCCCGCCACCCCATTCACCGAAAAACTGGCCACTATCGCCAGATATGCCATGCGCACATGGGGATTGGGGCCATCTTGGATAATCGACATACTCGCCAGTTTTGCGCCATCCCCCGGCCAATGGTGGGCGACTATATCTAAATAGCGAGCATTGATTTCATAGATGATTTCTAAAATGCGCGGCAGCATTAACGCCATCATGCGCACAGGCCAGCGCTCTAAGGCTTCGGGTAACAAGGTGTGATTGGTGTAGGCCATAGTGTGGCAAGTGATGGCCCAAGCGGCATCCCATTCCAGACCATATTCATCCAACAGTAAGCGCATTAATTCCGGTACGGCGATACTCGGGTGAGTGTCGTTTAACTGCATCACATTCTTAGCGGCAAAATCGCTAAAGTCATGGCCATGCTGGTGCACCCAACGTTTGAGCAAGTCCTGCAGACTGGCGGAGGATAAAAAATACTGTTGACGCAGGCGCAGCTCCTTGCCGTTTTCGCTGGCATCATTGGGATAGAGCACCATAGTGATCTGCTCGGCCAAGTTTTTACGGGCCACGGCCTCGGTATAGTCACCTTGGTTAAATTCCGCGAGGTCGAAGTCATCCGTCGCCTCCGCCTTCCATAACCTCAAGGTATTCACCCTGCCATTGCGATACCCTGGCACTGGCATGTCGTAGGCGACGGCGAGCACATCCTGGGTGTCGACCCAAGTCATATGCCTGCGCCCCTGCTTATCCACATAGGATTCGGTGTGGCCGAAAAAAGGCACAGTCACATTATGGTTTGGCACCCGCACTTCCCAGGGGTTGCCCTCACGTAACCAGCGGTCGGGGCGCTCGACTTGATAGCCATCGACAATCTTCTGGGCAAACATGCCGTACTCATAACGAATGCCATAACCCGTTACCGATAAATCCATGCTGGCGCAGCTATCGAGAAAACAGGCGGCGAGTCGACCTAAGCCCCCATTGCCTAAGCCCGCATCATGTTCCACCTCTTCTAGCGCCTCCAATGTGACCGCATAATGGCTCAATGCATCACGGCTATCCTGTTGTAAATCTAAGCTTAATAAGGCATTACCCAGCGCCCTACCCATTAAAAATTCAAGGGAAAAATAAGCCACTTGCCGCCGTTCAAAATGGCTGTCATCTAATCGGGTCTGGCGCCAGTTATCTAACATTTGCTCCTTTACACTCAGTGCAAGGGCTTGAAATAACTCGCAGCTAACCCCTTCACCGCGGCTTAACCCGTAACGAACATGGCGCTCGAAGGACGCGGGCAGCGCATCACAGGGCTCACAGGGTTCTACCGCTTTTTTAACGGTACTCGTTTTTTTGGCGCGGCTGGATTTAGCCGTTTTAGCGTCAGGGGGATTAAGGCTCAGCTCACTGTCATTACTCATAGTTAATTCCTTGATTATTTATAAAATTAAATCAGCATGAAACAGCATAAGACTGCGATCCTGTAACAGGTATCGAGTCGGTAAGACCTGAGCATCCAGCGGCCCAGCACAGGGGGACGATTGACTGTCTAATGGGGTGCCCGATTGCGAGTCGGATTGGGTATGAATGAGGCATTGCCACGGGCTTAAGTGGGCGAGTGTCGGGGGCGTAAAAACTAAGGGATTATCGTCGGCATTGACCATAAGCAGTAACGCCTGTTGTTTGCCCTTAAGTTCTAAGTCCCCAGACAAGACCACGCTCAGGCTACGGCACATGGACTCGCTCCACAGGCTCTTAGTCATTTGTTCCCCTTGACGGCTAAACCAATCTAAACGGGCCGAGGCTGTTGCTAAGGGCCGGGGTGCTAAGGGCTGGGCGACTAATTGCTCGTGGATAAAATGCCTAGCACACAGGAGCGGAAAACGCTTACGCAGGGCAATGAGTGTGCGAGTAAAGGCGAGCAGCTCTCTGTCCATCCCGACAGGCGACCAATCGAACCAGTTGAGCTTATTGTCTTGGCAATAGGCATTGTTATTGCCTAATTGGGTGCGCCCGGTTTCATCCCCGCTAAGTAGCATGGGCACGCCCTGGGATAAAAATAACGTGGTTAATAAATTACGCTGCTGCCGCGCCCGAATCGCCATAATGGTGGGATCCGAGGTTGCCCCTTCAACGCCGTAGTGATAACTGAAGTTTTCTTGGTGGCCATCCCGATTATCTTCCCCATTGGCGAGGTTATGCCTGTGGGTATAACTCACAAGATCCCCCAGAGTGAATCCGTCGTGGCTAGTTAAAAAGTTAATACTGGCAGCGGGGGGCCGACCGCTGTGCTCAAAAAAATCCCCAGAGCCGTGAAAACGGCGGGCAAACTCGGGCAACATACCATGATCGCCACGCCAGAAACGGCGCATAGTATCGCGGTATCTGTCGTTCCACTCGCTAAAGGCCACGGGGAAATTGCCCAATTGATAACCCCCAGGGCCAATATCCCAAGGCTCGGCAATCAATTTCACTTGGCACAACACAGGGTCCTGCAGCAGTGCATCGAAAAAACCTGAGCCTGGATCAAACCCATAGGCTTCACGCCCAAGGCAGGCGGCCAAATCGAAGCGAAAGCCATCCACGCCCATGACTTCGACCCAGTAACGCAGCGAATCAAGCACGAGCTGTAACATGCGAGGATGATTAATATTTAAGGTATTTCCACAACCCGTATCATTGATATAGAAACGTTTATCATTGGGGTGTAAACGGTAATAACTGAGGTTATCTATGCCGCGAAAACTTAAGGTGGGCCCCAATCGACTGCCTTCGGCACTGTGGTTGTAGACCACATCGAGGATAACTTCGATCCCAGCGCTATGGAGCGCATCCACCATGGCTCTAAACTCGCTAATCTCCGCCGAGGATAAATAGCTGGGTTCGGGGGCAAAAAAACCGATGCTGTTATAACCCCAATAATTAGTTAACTGTTTTTCCAGTAAAAAAGGTTCAGTAAAAAAAGCCTGCACCGGAAGGAGTTCAACACAGGTCACTCCAAGCTCGACTAAATAGTCGATGGCGGGCTTGGAAGCTAACCCCGCAAAAGTGCCGCGCCGCTTATCGTCAATCTCGGGATGCGCCGCCGTAAAACCCTTAAGGTGCATCTCATAGATAATGCTTTGCGCTAATGGCCGACGAACGAGTGGCCGAATGGCCGATTCCTTGGCGGCGGCGATGAGCGGCCGAATATCCACCACTTTGCACTTAGGCATAAATGCCGCGTTATCTAAGGTACTGAACGATAAGTCTTCGCTACTGCTATTTAATTCATAGCCGTAGTTAGCCCTATGGTGTTGATACTCGCCCACCAGCTGGCGTGCATAGGGGTCGAGCAACAATTTATGGGGATTAAATCTGTGCCCGAGCTGCGGTTCATAGGGGCCATAAACCCGATAGGCATAAAGTTGCCCGGCCTTAAGCCCATGCACATAGCCATGCCAGATCTGCTGCGTCTGTTCACTCAGGGCAATACGGTGGATTTCACTATGGCCGGCATCATCGAATAGGCAGAGTTCGACCCCAGTTGCATGGGCGGAGAATAACGAAAAATTCACCCCGCCCTCATCCGCAGTCGCCCCGAGTGGAAAAGGGCTTCCGGTGCTGAGTTCATAGGGGAAATGGTGCTTCGGTGTCAGCCAAGCCTCGGTTGCCATAGTGTATTAACCTCGACCCGCTGCAGGGCCTAGAACTAAACAGCCCAGAGGCGGCACTGTAATAAGCGCGCTCTGCGCCATCCCCTGCCATGGCTGCGCCTCAGCCACGACTAGGCCAGCATTCCCCTGATCAGAACCACCATAGAGATGGCTATCGCTGTTGAGGTATTCACAAAAATCCCCGCCTTGGGGTAAGCCGATGCGAAACCCTTGGTGAACCGTGGGCGTCATATTGATCACAAAGACGAGGGGCGCATCCTCCGCTAAGCCATAGCGTACGAAAGTGAAAATGCTGTCACGACCATTGTCGCAATCGAGCCAGCGAAACCCCGCAGTGTCATAATCGAGCACGGATAACGCCGGCATTTGCCTATATAACTGATTGAGATCGCGAAGCCAGTGCTGCACGCCTTGGTGTGGCTCAAAGGCCAGTAGATGCCAATCTAAGCTGTGGTTATGGTTCCACTCGTTGCGCTGGGCAAATTCACTGCCCATAAAGAGGAGTTTCTTACCCGGATGCCCCCACATAAAGCCATAGTAGGCACGCAAGGTGGCAAATTTTTGCCAATCATCACCGGGGATTTTATGCAGCAGTGAGCCCTTGCCGTGCACGACTTCATCGTGGCTGACGGACAACATAAACTGCTCAGTGTAGGCGTACATTAGGCTGAAGGTCAGTTGATGGTGATGGTATTGGCGATAGATGGGATCGCGCCCTAAGTAACTTAGGCTGTCGTTCATCCAGCCCATATTCCACTTAAAGCCGAAGCCCAAGCCAGAGTGATCCGTAGGTTTAGTCACCCCCGCAAAGGCGGTAGACTCTTCGGCTATCATGCAAATGCCGGGAAAGGCTTGATAAAGACGCTGATTGAGTACCTGCAGAAAATCGATGGCCTCAAGATTTTCCCGCCCGCCATAGGCATTGGGTAACCATTGCCCCGGCTCACGGCTGTAATCGAGGTACAACATGGAGGACACGGCATCTAACCTTAAGCCATCAAAGTGAAACTCCCGCAGCCAATAGCAGGCATTACTCAGTAAAAAACTGCGCACTTCACCGCGGTCATAGTTGTAGATCAGAGTATCCCAATCGGGGTGAGTGCCCTTGCGGGGATCCTCATGCTCATATAAACAAGTGCCGTCAAAACGCACTAATCCGTGGGGATCCTTAGGGAAATGGGCCGCGACCCAATCGAGAATAATACCAATATCCGCCTGATGACAGGCATCAACAAAGGCCTTGAGTCCACTGGCCTCACCAAATCTGTGGCTCGGGGCAAAGAGGCCGACGGGCTGGTAGCCCCAGGAGCCGTCGAAGGGATATTCACTGATCGGCATCAATTCGATATGGGTAAAAGCTTGCTCCTTCACATAGGGAATAAGCTGTTCAATAAGATCTTGATAATCTAAGAATTGCTCGCCATTACTCCCCTTTCGGCGCCAGGAACCTAAGTGCACTTCATAGATAGACATAGGCGCTTTATGCCAAGCCGTTGCCGCCCGCTTTCTCATCCAAGCGGTGTCATTCCAACTGTGATGCTGTTTGGGCGGCACGATAGACGCATTATGGGGCGCGCATTCCATTTGGGTTGCCATAGGATCGGCTTTGGCGTGACGCTCACCATTTTGATAGACCAAATCAAACTTATAGTGCGCACCTTCGGCCACATTAGGTAAAAATATTTCCCAAAGGCCATTAGCGATATGTTGGCGCATCACATGGCGGGTATGATCCCAAAGGTTAAAATCCCCGACCAGGGAAACCCGTGCCGCATTGGGCGCCCAGACACAAAAATGCACGCCTTCAATGCCGTCCACATAACGCCAATTCGCCCCTAAAAAGCCGTAAGCCCGCTCGGCGCTACCTTCACCAAACAGATAGACATCATCGTCGCTGAGCAAAGAACCAAATTGGTAGGGGTCGACTATCTCTAACTGGCACAGGGGATATTCCACCCTTAAGCCATAGAGAAACGGCTTAACCCGCCGCCCCAATGTGCCCGCAAACAGGCCCTGTTCGTTGACTCTATCCAGGCTCGCCACTTTGCGGCCATCTTTAAGACTTATCACTTCAACCTTAAGGGCGTTGCGTAAAAAGCAACGTACTATGAGTCCCTTACCATCCGGCGAACTGTGCATACCTAAGAGTGAGAATACGTCCGTGTATTGACCATTTAGCAGCGCCACCTCGGCACCGTCATAAAAATAAGCATTAGCCTCAGTCATCATTTTGCTTCCGTTATTCATCAATGGTTCAATCGGGTAAATGGGTATCGGCTCGCAGGGGCAGTTGCCGCGCGCTGGCAATGTTATGCAAGCGTTGACGGATCTCCCCTTGAGTCTTAGCCTGTGTGACACTAAGGGGTAAACGCCTTTGCCAATTAGGGTATTCGAGCCAAGTCCCCGGGATATTCACCGCGTGGCGATCACCGAGGAGATCGCACCACTGCACGCTATAGAGCACACTGCAACCCGAGGCACCAAGGGTCATCCAAGCGGTTAATAGCTCATTAATAGCAACGTCTTGGGCCGCAGAGTCCGGTAATAGTTTTTGCTGGATTAGCAGGGACACTAACTGCTGTTTCTCATGCTCTCGTGCCGCCAAGGCTTCATCTAGCTGCCCATCGCTGGCCAACAGGGCGAGCTGCCGCCTTAAGTGCAAATCGCTCCCACACCACCAGGCGACCAGAGTCGGCACATCGTGGTTTGCCAGCATCATCAGGCTCTGGGACTTGTATTGCTCAGGTGGCTTAAAACCTTGATGACCTTTGCAAAAATAGAACAACTCGTTGGAGTAAATGCCCCCATGGTAGAGGCGGTGGATAATATCGGGTGGCACTAGCCCTAGGTCTTCACCAATCACGATGCAACGGGCACGTTGGCTCTCGAGGCAAACGATGGCGAGCAAAGTTTCAACGGGGTAATACACATAGGCGCCCTTGCCTAAGTGCTTATCCAGCGGCCACCACCATAGACGCAATAAACCCATCACATGATCGATGCGTAGCGCCCCGCAGTTCTCCATATTGGCACGGATAAGTTCAATAAAATGGCGGTAATCATGCTGTTTTAATTTGACAGGATCGAGGGGCGTTAAGCCCCAATTTTGGCCTTGGGGGGCAAAGGGATCCGGCGGTGCACCTATGCTGGCATTTAGGCAAAACTGTTCGGCATTCGCTTGAACTTCAACCCCTTGAAGCGCTGCGCCTACGGCCAAATCCCGGATAAGTCCAATGCCCATCCCCGCTTCTTTTGCTTTTAACTGACACAGTTGCAGCTGGGTTTCGGCAACAAACTGCAAATATAAGTAGAAGCCCTCATCCTGGGCGATCGCCCTTGGACTTCTTAGGGATTCAGCTTGGGCAAATTCAACTAAAGCAGCCCCCTGCTCGGCAACAAAGTCATTGAAACGCTTTGCTCTCGGGGTCTCCTTCGCTAAATGCACTTCGCAAAAGACGCCATATAAACGGGCAAAGGCGCGGTACTTAAGCTCACTCACCTTAGGGTAGTCGAGCCAATTATCCCGATTAAGTGCAGCAATTGCCTCCTGCCAACTCGGTGACGTTAACTCACTGGCCAAGTGCTCATATTCGGGCACACTTGGTAAATGGATATAGAGAGGGTTAAGCCTGCGGCGATCGCATGGACTGTAAGGGCTTGGGTGTTCCGGCACGGCGATATCTAGGGCATGCAGTGGATTAAGCTGAATAAAATCAGCCCCATGACTCGCAAGAAAAGCGAGCAATTCCTCAAGATCACCAAAATCACCTATGCCCCATTGGCTATCACTGCGCAAACTGTATAGCTGAACGCTCACTCCCCATGGTTTATGGCGTTTCCCTTGGAGCGTGGCACTGAGCACACCTTGGTACGCCGCCCTAGGTGCCACCATTAAAGTGCCATGGAAGGTCAAATAATCTGGGGTTTCAGTCCGTTGACGACAAGTCTCTAGTGGCGATGTTAATTTTAACGCTACCCCGTGGTAACCCAAACCTAAGTCGCCGTTCACTAACTCGAGGCGATACTGAATATATTGCCCTTCACCGCAGAGGGCATGTTGAATACGGTAGTCACCTATTGGCTTTAAGGATGCAAATGGCACATTAAAAACAATCGCTTCGCCTTGTTCATAAGCAATAGTGATAGTTAACTCGTCAGTATAATCCTGGGGTAAGTAAAGGTTCAGCCAAGGATCATCCACATAACACCAATGGAATGTGGGTAAAACTTGAGTCCAATGCTGCGCATCAAGCTGGTGAATTTGAGCTGCAATCCCACTCTCACTGAGTAAGGCTAGCTGCGCCTGAGTGCCTTTTTCACCACTGGCAAGGGTGTTTTTTTCCTGCAGCATGCAAGTCAAAATCCCTTGCCTATCCGTCTCAGGAATGCGGATATATTGGCCAAAGCAGTCAGTAAAGTCTGCTCCAACCCCTCGCAAATACAGCAACTTCTCCAGCCCCATATTTGTCGCCCCCGCGACGGCTCATCCATAGCTTTAGATAGGCAGTAACCATGCCAGCACAAAATAACAGCATGACGACAAATTTATGTCAGCCAAATGACAGTGAAGACAATTTATAAATCAGTGACTTGAATAACTTAGTTTGAAATATTGCAAAATCTTGCCGTGGAAGATAAATGCCTTAGTGCACTAGATTGAAGCAAGCAGTGGTTAAAAAAGGTGCAATGAACTTAAAGGGAGCATTTTTAAATGCCCCCACGGGCAGAACAAATATCAACCCCGCGCCATTACTCAGCCTTCACGCCTTGAACTTTGTTTCATTAGCTTGCAACAATTAAGCTGCAACACTTTGTATCAATTAGATTTTTATCTTGAATTTAGCGATCCACTTCTGTCACCATTCGCTCAGCCACAAAAAAGCAACATACAGCCAACATAAAGCGCTGTTTATTTGAATCCAATATGCACAATCGCGGGTTTATCCGGCGATGAATTGGTTATAAATTTTATTAAAAATAAGGACATAAGATGAAAACATTCACAGGGCTACTCTTTGCGAGTGGACTGACATTCCTGTTAACAGCTTGCGGTGGTAGTAGCGAGGAAGACTCGACGCCAGTCATCCCCACACCGGATCCGACCCCACCCGCATTATCCGCCGATATCTGCTATTTAATGGATACATCGAAGGGCGATATTACCCTCGCCATTGACCTAACGAACATGCCAATCACAGGTAAAAACTTTAAGCAGTATGTGGATAAGTCATTCTATAACGGCACTTTATTCCATAGAGCCGTCAATAATTTTGTTATTCAAGGCGGGGGATTTACGGCGGGGTTAAAGAGTAAACCGACCAGTGCCCCCATAGTCAATGAGGCCGCAGTCGGCATTAGTAATGAACGTGGCACTATCTCCATGGCGCGCACGGATAATCCTAATTCTGCAACATCACAGTTCTTTATCAATATTTTAGATAACTCGGATCTGGATGCATCGACCAGCAGTTATGGTTTTGCCGTTTTTGGTAAAGTCGTTGAAGGGATGGAGGTGGTCGATCAAATAAGCATAGTGCCCACTAAAACCAGCGGTGGTTTCGCCTATACGCCGGTGGAAGAAATTTTTATCAATTCAGTGACAGAAACCAACTGCCCAGCCAGCTAAATCCCCCGCTAAAGCGAATGTTATAGCGTAAAAAAGCACTGAATATTCAGTGCTTTTTAATACCCGTGCGACCCCGTCATAAAAATTCATCATTTTGTTACCAAGTTCCAACTTTAGTGAGAATTTAGCCCCAGTAAACCCATGAACTCGATCTAAATCACATATCGACTCCCCCTTAATTGGTAGCTTGGTAACCAGAAAATGAAACAAATTTATCTTTGTAAATTATATAGGTGGATATATGGCTGCTAAATTTTTTATTCCTTCTGTCAACGTATTAGGCCAAGGCGCAGTGGATGACGCTATCGGTGATATCAAAACCTTAGGCTTTAAACACGCACTCATAGTGACGGATAAACCCTTAGTCAAAATTGGCTTAGTCGGTGAAGTGGCCGAAAAACTCGGTCAAAATGGCATTACCTCAACCATTTATGACGGCGTGCAACCAAACCCAACCGTGGCGAACGTCGAAGCCGGTTTAGCCCTGCTAAAAACCAACGAGTGTGACTTTGTGATTTCCCTCGGCGGCGGTTCACCCCACGATTGTGCTAAGGGTATCGCTCTGGTTGCCACCAACGGCGGCAGCATTAAAGACTACGAAGGGTTAGACCGCTCTGCCAAACCACAGCTCCCCTTAGTGGCGATTAACACCACCGCTGGCACCGCCAGTGAAATGACCCGTTTCTGCATCATTACCGACGAAGCCCGCCACATTAAAATGGCGATTGTCGATAAGCACACTACGCCTTTGCTGTCGGTCAACGATCCTGAATTAATGCTGAAAAAACCTGCAAGCCTGACGGCGGCAACGGGTATGGATGCACTGACTCACGCAATCGAAGCCTATGTGTCAATCGCAGCAAACCCAATCACAGATGCCTGTGCTATCAAGGCGATTGAGTTAATTCAGGCAAACTTAGTGAATGCTGTTGAAAATGGTCAAGATATCAATGCCCGTGAGCAAATGGCCTACGCCCAATTCTTAGCGGGTATGGCCTTTAACAATGCCAGCTTAGGTTATGTGCATGCTATGGCGCATCAGTTGGGCGGTTTCTACGATCTACCCCACGGTGTGTGTAACGCCCTGCTGCTGCCCCATGTGCAGGAATACAACGCCCAGATCGTCCCCGACCGTTTAAAAGACATTGCCAAGGCGATGGGCGTGGATGTATCTGCGATGACAGATGCGCAAGGTGCCAGTGCGGCGATCGCAGCAATTAAAAAACTGTCTGTTGCGGTCAAAATTCCTGAAAATCTGACCCTGTTAGGCGTTAAAGCGGAAGATATTCCAACCTTGGCTGAAAACGCCTTAAAAGATGCCTGTGGATTCACCAATCCAAAACAAGCGACCCATGGGGAGATCTGCCAGATCTTCACTAATGCGCTCTAATCAGAATGAGGTCTGGTGAAATCGCAATGCAATCTCACCGTTATCGCAAAATGATATAAAAAACGTGATCTCTGTGGGTTACACACTGTTACAGATCCGATAAACTGCAGCCAGTTCGCTTTTTCCCTGCAAAAGATGAAGCCAGCTGAGAGGCCCATTCTAAGGAATGGGCCTCTGTCCATTCCGCCTTCTGCTTTTCATCCATACGCGATTCAGCCTATTTATTGCGCCTAACACTCTTTTTATCACTTACACTGATAGCACTGCGGTCAATTGTTGCTTTATTAATCAGTAATTCAGCAAAAACGAAACTTCATTCTAAACTGAGAGCTAGCACAAAGTTATTGGTAAAAAACTCATGCTAAATAGAGTCATAACAAACCGAAGCAACTGTTTAATTTTCATACAAAAACAAACGCTTTATTTAGAAAAGTAACCGAACATAATCGCCATAATTAATGATTGACCGAATTCAAAAACGATGCCTATGATGGCAACAATATCCTCGAACAGGTAGGTACGCTATGACAGCAATTACGCACGTATATAACTACACAGTTAGATGTCCACATTACAAAGATCCTGAACATCCGGTTACTTGGTTAAACCATATCGAAATGAACCAGTCCTGTGAAATTGCGTTAAACCGTATTACCAAATGGCATGAACTTTCAGGGAATAAATCCTTCGAAACCAATAAATTTGTCGTTCGTAAAGCCGAGAACGAAGACGCTTACTTTTCCATGCAGAGTGACAGATTAAAAAATGATGGCCACGCCCTCGTCACCTTTAAAATCTTTTTAGATGAATGTTGTGACGATGCCGCGCCAGAGGAAATTATGCAGCATCTGATTGAAGATTATCAGCAGCGATTAGCCAAGCTCGAACAGGCCTAATCTCCCCAGCGGGTGCCACGCCCAGTGCTGGCACCCATGATAATCACCACTATCAACCCCACAATTCACTCTCAGCACCACTCACATCCAGCCCTCTATTCACTCTCAGCCCCTAATCACTCTCAGAGCCTATTCACACTCATCACCCTAAAAGCATCGATAGTATTAACCATTGGCACCTAAAGTGACATTAACGACAACACCTGTATCCTGATCAAACGTGAAATAGAGTGCAACTATCTGTTATATTCCCCAACCTGACGTTACTAACACTTTTAAGTGATGGATATAAGATGAATAAAGCGACGCTAATCATGATCCCGCTATTGCTTGCAACTTCGGCCTGTGCAGATTTAAAAGATGCAGGGCGAGCCATTGGCACCACCACAAAGGATGTCACCAAGGAGATAGGTCACGCCACCAGAGACACGACTAGAGCAATAGGCCACGCATCACGGGATGCGGTCAACTCCGTCAAGGAAGATTTGTCCAAAGACACAGAGTGACGCCTTGGCGTCACGTCATTTTTGAAAGGGCTGGCATATTTGAAAATGCTGGGATCGTTCAGGCCGCGTTAGCACGAATGCCATGGGGCACAGGCAAACCTTGCGCATTGACGTTTACAAACACCATCTTATCGATACTGACCACAGGCGCCTGCGTCATCTTATTGCGAACCTGACAACTGACAGTGATGGAACTGTGTCCAAGACTCACCAACTCTAAGCCAAATTCGAGCACATCCCCTTGGCGGGCGGGCGTCATAAAATTGATTTCTGAGATCAACTTAGTGACATGGCTAGTAGTCTTCATCTGACAGGCGGCAAAGATGGCGGCCTCTTCGTCAATCCAACTTAATAGCTGGCCACCAAACAGTGTGTTCGCAGGGTTTAAATGTTCGGGTTTAACTAAACGACGACTGTAATATTTCATGGCGATGACCTCTATATGAATGCCAACAAACAGCTTAAGTACGCAAATAAGCGTGCCTTATATTGAGAGCATTATTCAGGCCATTTTTACTTGCCATTAAATAACAATGAGATAGCAATAAGCGTTTATAAAATGCGCTAAAAATTGCACCAACTCGAACCAGAGTTGCACCATAATAATCAGTCAGTTAACGATAAAAAAATAGCGACTCAAAGAGTCGCCAAGCTTAGGCAAGCAATACTTACTGGGTAGGAAGTTAAGTCACAAGTTTTGACTTAAAAACCCGTGCAGCACATGTAGGCGAACTGCACGGGGGTACAACAGCTGCAACGCAGCTAAACACAGGATTTACATTGACAACATCTTACGGGTAAATCGACCCTAGCAATCCCTTAAAACTGCTCCTCTTCGGTTGAGCCAGTCAGTGCAGTGACCGATGAATGACCACCCTGGATCACTGTCGTCACTTGGTCGAAATAACCAGTACCAACCTCCTGCTGATGGGCAACGAAGGTATAACCCTTCTTGGCCGCAGCAAACTCAACTTCTTGAACTTTCTCAACATAGTGCTTCATGCCTTCGCCACGAGCATAGTCATATGCAAGATCGAACATGTTGTACCACATGTTGTGGATACCAGCTAAAGTGATGAACTGGTACTTATAGCCCATGTCGGATAAGGCTTGTTGGAAGCGCGCAATAGTCGCGTCATCCAAGTTTTTCTTCCAGTTGAAGGAAGGTGAACAGTTATAGGCCAGTAATTGATCTGGGTATTTGGCATGGATAGCCTCGGCGAAAATGCGCGCTTCTTCTAAATCAGGCTTAGCGGTTTCACACCAAATCAAGTCGGCATAGGGGGCGTAGGCAAGACCACGGGAAATCGCTTGGTCAAGACCCGCTCTCACGCGATAGAAACCCTCGGCAGTGCGCTCGCCTGTCACAAAGTCACGGTCATAGGGATCGCAATCGGAGGTTAACAGATCGGCTGCGTTCGCATCGGTACGGGCAATAACTAAGGTTTCAACGCCGCTCACGTCCGCCGCTAAACGGGCTGCAACTAACTTTTGCACCGCTTCTTGGGTAGGCACTAAAACTTTACCGCCCATGTGGCCACATTTTTTAACCGAAGCTAACTGATCTTCAAAATGCACGCCGGCAGCGCCTGCATCGATCATCGACTTCATCAATTCGAAGGCGTTTAATACCCCACCAAAACCCGCCTCGGCATCGGCAATGATCGGCAGGAAGTAATCCACAAATGCTTCATCTTCTGGATTGACGCCATTACCCCATTGGATTTGGTCAGCACGGCGGAAGGAATTATTAATCCGCGATACCACAGCCGGAACTGAGTTTGCTGGGTACAAAGATTGGTCTGGATACATAGTGCCAGCCAAGTTCGCATCGGCTGCCACTTGCCAGCCTGAAAGATAAATCGCTTCAATACCCGCTTTGGCCTGTTGCACCGCCTGACCGCCAGTTAAGGCACCGAGGGAGTTAACATAACCTTTTTTCGCACCACCGTTGACTAAATCCCATAACTTAGCCGCACCCCGTTTTGCGATGGTGTTCTCTGGCACGATTGAGCCACGTAACGCCACCACTTCCTCCGCCGTGTAAGGACGACGCACATGTTTCCAACGTGGGTTTTCTGCCCAGTCTTTCTTGATCGCATCAATCTGCTGTTGACGTGAAATCTGCGTTGCCTTAGTCATAGGGTCACTCCTTTCTCTGTGATGTTGTAGCTATCATGAAACTGCCCCCCAGTTTCACTCTGCTTATGGGTTTGATTGGCGGTAGCCCCGCCACAGCTAATAGTGTTTTAGATAAACGTTTATGCTAAGCCGTGAGCATCTCGTAACCGGGTAAGGTTAAGAAATCGACCAGTTCGTCTGAAGTGGTAATATCCTCGAGCAATACTGCAGCTTGGGTAAATTTGCCATGGGTAAATCTGTCGCTGCCCACTTCCTGCTTCACATTGGCGAGCTCTTCCACCAGCATGTCTTTAAAGAGTTGTTTAGTAACAAGTTTGCCGTTTGATAACGACTTACCGTGTTGGATCCACTGCCAAATAGATGCCCTGGAAATCTCCGCCGTGGCCGCATCTTCCATTAAGCCGTAGATAGGTACGCAACCATTGCCGCTGATCCACGCTTCTAAATATTGCAGCGCAATACGAATATTGAGGCGCATCCCCTGTTCGGTACGCTCACCGTCACAGGTCTTGAGTAACTCTGCGGCGAGAATAGGCGCATCGACGTCGCGGGTTATATGCAACTGATTACTATGGTCTTGACCAATGTATTCGTTGAAAATCCCCATGGCCGTGTCGGCAAGTCCAGGGTGTGCAACCCAAGTACCATCGTGGCCGTTACGCGCTTCTAACTCTTTATCCCTACGCACTCGCTGCAAAACCGCTTCATTTTGTGCGGGGTCTTTCGCTGGAATAAAGGCAGCCATCCCGCCCATGGCTAAGGCGCCACGTTTATGGCAAGTCTTAATCAAGAGTCTTGAGTAGGCGCTTAAGAAAGGTGTATCCATAGTGACGGCCTGGCGATCAGGCAACACTCTGTCACTATGACGTTTTAATGTTTTGATATAACTGAAGATATAATCCCAACGGCCGCAGTTAAGCGCGACAATGTTAGAGCGCAATTCATAGAGGATTTCATCCATTTCAAACACTGCGGGCAGCGTCTCAATCAGGCAAGTACACTTGATCGTTCCCGCCTGCAGGCAGAATCTTTCTTCAACAAAAGCAAACACTTTTGCCCACCAGCGCGCCTCAATATGACTCTCTAACTTAGGGATATAGAAGTAGGGTCCACTGCCTTTGGCCAGCAGTTGGCGATAGTTATGGTAAAAATACAGGGCAAAGTCGAACAGTGAGCCGGGAATGGCCTGACCATTAAACTCAACATGCTTCTCTTTTAAATGCAGACCACGGACGCGGCAGATCAATACCGCTGGATTTGGCCCCAACTTATAATGTTTGCCCGTTTCGGGGGCCGTGTATTCGATATCTCCGCGCACTGCATCGCGTAAATTAATTTGACCTTCGATGACTTTTTGCCAACTCGGCGCTAAGGAGTCCTCAAAGTCAGCCATAAACACTTTGGCATTCGCATTGAGCGCATTGATCACCATCTTACGTTCAACTGGGCCGGTGATTTCCACCCGGCGATCAAGTAGATCTTGAGGAATACCTCGGATTTGCCACACCCCATCTCGAATCGCACGGGTTTCGGGTAAAAAGTCTGGCAAAGCGCCCTTGTCGATGCGAGCTTGCTTATCTTTACGTTTAGCCAGTAACGCTGGTACCTCGTCACCAAACTCGCGGCAAAGAGACTCGAGTAAGGCAATGGCCCCTTCGGTAAATATGACTTCCTGCCCAGGGATATGTTTGCCCACTATGGTTAATGGACCGCTGGAAATTGATTTCCCCTGCGCTGAATTCAACTGCTGTTCACTCAAAGTGTGTTCCGTCATCTTCTCGCCCTCCCAAGAGGCTCAACTATCACAGTTTTGTCGTAGATACTGGGACAAGCCCCCAATCACGCTGTCTAAATATCAGCCACAAAACCATCAAATGTTTGTTTCGAACTAAAACTTACCGACAAACCTTTGTATTTGCAACAGTCCATCCAAGGTTAAAAACAGCTTAAACTTGACCAAAACCGCATTCAAAATTGGTCAGACCATGCGAGTGATTACAACTTAACTCATTGATTTAAAAATTAAATTAATGAGTGTCAATATCATAAATATTTACTAATATGAAAATTGTCAGACAACTTTACCAGCGACGATGCGATGTAATTAATTTCGTACTTTAATTACATTAAGTAAATTTTTAAATACACTCTTAAAGCCTTATTAGACCTAAGTAGAAATATGAAGATGTTTTGAACTAACCTAGAGGTAAAGATTTAAATGTGATAAAAATCATGACTTTAAATATTAAGTCATACACAACAAATTTAAACACTCGTTTCAATTTGACGTTTACGTAAACAGTTGAGCACATAAACCTATAGCTCACTTCACTTAGGGTTGCGTTTCCAGATCAACAAGGTCGGTTGCTCTGGTTAACTCAAAAAAATAATCACTTTTTTATAAAAAAAATGAAACAAAGTCGAAATAACAACGGCATGTTAGCGAAAATGCCACCAACAACATGGGAGTAACTCGATAATAGGGCTCCCTCCCCTTAGCTTTTACCGTTTTATATACGTAAAGAATGTCAATGCTATACCCCATCCGAACCTGAAACATTTGTTGCAAACAAAATGAAAACCATTATCATTCGCAACCTTTTCATGGGGGAATTACATTTATGAAGCCATTTTGCTTATCACTCACCGCACTCGCCTGCATGGGCAGCCTGTATCAAACCGCGTTGGCAGATCCCATTTCAGCGCCAAATAACCAAACCAATATCGAACGTATTACGGTTTACGGTAAACAGAACTCCGTCGTTAAAAATTCAGGGTTGGCAACCAAATCCGATATGTCACTAATGGAAACCCCTGCCGCCGTTGTGATTGCTGATCAAGAACTAATAGAAGCCCAAGGTACAGATAATCTTCAGGATTTAATCCATAACATCAGTGGTGTAATCCAAGCGGGGAATAACTACGGTATTGGCGATAACTTAATGATCCGTGGTTTAGGCGCTAACTATACCTATGACGGTATGTATGGTGGCGCAGGCCTTGGTAACACTTTTAACCCTACACGCTCTTTAACCAATGTAGACTCAGTTGAGGTGCTAAAGGGCCCTGCGACGGGTCTCTACGGTATGGGGAGTGCAGGCGGAGTTATCAACCTGATCGAGAAAAAGCCTCAATTTGAGTCAAACCATAAATTTACCGCTGAAATCGGCCAGTGGGAGACCTATTCACTGGCACTCGATAGTACCGGCGGTCTCACGGATGACCTTGCCTATCGCGTAGTCGCCAAATCCGCCCGAAGTGAAGGTTATCGGGATTTAGGGACCGACAGAGACGAAGTGTACGCCTCCTTAAAGTGGCTAATCACTGATAGCCAAGATTTAATGCTTTCAGGGGCTTATATCAAAGATGCCATTGCCGTTGACTCCATAGGCCACCCTATTCGGATCTATAACGCCGACTCAGTTAATGGTAAAACGGCCGGGGAAGTCACTTGGCAAGATTTGATCAACGATCCTAATGGCAAAGGCATACAACTGACCGATGAGCAGCGCCAGCAATTAGCAGCATCATTGGCCAGCGGTGATGGCCTAACGCCCTATTCCTTTGGCGATGCGGGCCTGATTTCACCCATGGCGAAGGATAACGAAGGCGAAGAATTAAGATTTAAGCTGACCCACAATATCTACTTTAACGACAATCTCTTCCTCAATCAGCAACTGCAGTACCGTGACTATACCTCAGGGTTTGCTCGCCAAACTGGTGCCTATAACTACGTCTATTGGAATAATAAAGGGGCCATCAATGCCGATCCGCGCGCGCCCTTGGTTGAAAATGGCGTGTTATATCCCTTTGCCGCCAGACGGCAGGAATACCGTAAAGTCGATGCCGATGAAACATCCTGGCAATATTTTGCCGATTTACGCTATGACTTCCAAATTGGCAATATAGACAATGAGTTATTACTTAATGCTAACTACGAAGACCGTACAATTGGCTTCCAGCAATACTCTATCTACGATGCGGATCAAATCTTTAAAAGCAAGGACGGGAAAACCACTTACCAGGGATCACTCCCCTACATCTACGACATTCGCCACCCTAATTGGGGTACAGGTACATTTGAGGACTATGATCCACTAAAAACCGCCAACTATAACAAGACAGTCAGTGCCTGGGGCCTAGGGCTACAGCATGTTGGTTATTTAGGTTACGGTTTTACGACTCGGATTGGTGTTGCCTTTAATGAGATAAAACAAAGCTATGAACATTTAGGTGTCGATGCGCGCTACAGTGCCAGCGAAGCCAAAGCGACCCAAGAACAGGACACCACGGATAACGGTACTACCTATAACTTAGGCATGACCTATATGCCGATGGATGATCTGTCATTCTTTATCAATCACGCTAAGGGACGCACCGCCTACAATATTTTAGGCTCTGTCACTGGCACTCTTACTGACCGTGAAGATTCTGAATCGATAAGCAATGATCTGGGCATGCGCTTTAAAGCCTTCGATGATCAACTGCTCGCATCCCTCGTATTGTTTAAAAGCTCACGCACCAATGTGCCCTATACGAATGAAGACTATAAATTAGGCGTCTCAGGGCCAGAAGTCCCCCTGTATTTCTACGACGGCAGCGAAGATACCCAAGGGGTTGAACTCGATCTCAATGCCCACTTAAACGACAATTGGCGTATCAACCTCAACGGTATGTACCAAGATGCAAGGGATAAACAAAATCCAACCAGTTCAACCTATAACAGCCGTCAAAAAGGTGTGCCCTATGTCACTGCCAGTGCTTGGGTAACCTACGGTGCCGATTGGTTTGCACTAGCTAGCCCAATTGAACTCAGCCTTGGCGCAAAATATGTGGATGATAGAAGCACGCACTCGAGCTCATTTGGGATCCCAGAGGGCTACGTGCCTAGCTATACCATAGTGGACTCGGCAATCAGCTACACCGCCGACTCGTGGAAAGTGCAGCTCAATATCAACAATTTGTTCAACAAAGACTATTACAGTAAAGCCATGTTCCTCGGCGGTATGCCCGGCGAAGAGCGCAATATGACATTGCAATATAGCTATAGTTTCTAATCATTCCCCCGCGGCCGTAAACAACAAGAGAGCCCATGGGCTCTCTTGTTTCTCTTAGACAAAACTTAACTCACATTTTCCCTATCGCCGCGCATCAAGGACTCCAACTCGGCTTTTCCTTTGTTAGATAAATCAATCAGCGTCGCTAAATCATGTTGATGGACTGCACTGGCGACCACCAGCTTTTTATCGTGCTCAGCAAAGATTTTTACCCGTTCATTGGCCTGCACCTGCGACAAACCTAAGCCTTGCAGGATCTTCTCACTGGCGGATAATGCCGAGCCAAAGGTTTCCCGGAACACATCGGTTATCCCAAGACTCATCAAGCGATAGGCATGGTTACGATCCCTTGCCCGCGCCACAATATGGATATGGGGAAAATGGGTTTTCACTTGCTGGGCAATCTCAATGGAATCCTCAACGTTATCAACCGCCAGCAAGAGTAACCGTGAGCGCGCTATCCCCGCCGACATCAACATATCTAAGCGTCTGGCATCACCAAAATACACTTCACCGCCATATTTACGAATAACATCCACATGGCTGGCATCCTTATCCAAAGCCACAAATGGAATACCCGAGGAGGCCAAAATCCGTCCAGTTATCTGCCCTACTCGCCCAAAGCCAGCGATCACCACCTCTGACTCAGTCACATTAATGGTATCGGGTAACCTTGTATCCACCACTTTAGCTTTAGTGGCCCGGAACAAGGTGAAAATTAGCGGTGTAACCGCCATCGATAGACCGATAGCCAGCACTAAAATCTGTGCAATTTTGTCGCCCACAATACCGGTTAATTGCGCCTGCGATAACAGCACAAAGGCAAACTCACCGCCCTCGGCCAAGATTAACCCAAGGGCAATGCTCGGGCGCCAAGTATGGTGACGTAAGCGTCCAAGTAGCATCAGCACTAAGGTTTTAATCACTAACATTCCCAGCAATATGGCTAAAATAAGCAAGGGTTCGGTCAGTAATAACGTTAAATCCATACTCATACCGACCGCCATAAAAAATAGGCCGAGTAAGAGCCCCTTAAAGGGTTCTATGTCCGTTTCAAGCTGATGTCGATAACTGGAGTTTGCCAGCATAATCCCCGCTAAAAATGCCCCCATACCCGCGGATAACCCGAGCCATTCCATCAACTCGGCACTGCCCATCACCAGCAATAATGCAAAGGCGGTCAGCACTTCACGTACACCGCTACTTGCCACTAATTTAAGCACTCGCGGCAGTAAATATTTCCCCACCAAAACAAAGCCGACTAATGCCACACAGGTCCAATACCAAGGCACGGCATGGTGTTCAATCTGTGCCGAATTGGGCGCTAAGTAGGCCGTGAGTAACAACATGGGGATCACGGCAAGATCCTGCATTAACAGTACCCCAAAGGCATCACGCCCGAGTGGTGTAGTGAGCAGTCTATGCTCACTCATCAGCTGCACCGCAAAAGCGGTTGAAGATAAAGATAGTGCAGCACCGACCACTAACGCCGCCTCAACGGATAGACCAAATCCCCAAGCTAAACCACCAATCGCCGCCCAAGAAAGCAATAACTGGCCGCTACCTAAGCCAAAGATAGCGCTGCGCAGTTCCCAAAGTTTACTTGGATTGAGTTCAAGCCCGAGCACAAACAACATCAGCACCACGCCAAGCTCGGCAAAGTGTAAAACGGCGGCAGGATCGGAAACTAACGCCATGCCACCAGGCCCTAAAATCACCCCAGCAGCAAGATAGGACAGAATAGGCCCCGCGCCAAAGCGCTTACCCAAGGGCACAAAAATCACCGCGGCGAGTAAAAAAAGTAGCACAGAAGTCAGCAAACTCGACTGTTCCATCAGGGCTCCAACAAAGTAAAAATGATAGGCAACAAACGCGCATAGATTATCGCTAATCATACCCGATTTATTTGTTAACAAACCCTAAAACTTAAGAGGAAAATCAAAACATCAGGATAAATCGGCGAAGGAGGAAAACAGGAATAAACGCGGCTAAAGACAAGAAGAAATTAATATCAACACCTATCGACCCGCGGCGATATAAGCAACCCCAACCGCTAAAACCCTTAGCGCATACTCACCAATTAGCGCATGCTCACTAATCGGTTACCTAAACTGGTCGCTTGTTTATCGGACTTTAATATATCCGAATAGCAAAAAACGTTATTACGCCCACTGGATTTCACCGCGTATAGGGCCATATCGGCACGGTGCAATAAAGGATCGAGGCTTAAATCCTCCGACCTCATACCACTCACCCCAAAACTGGCGGTGATCACAAATTTATGCCCCGAATGATGGGTATCAATTGCCTCAATTCTGGTTCGGCACTGCTCGGCAACCTCCATCCCCTTTGCTTCATTGGCATAGGGCAGAAAGATTGCAAACTCTTCACCACCAATACGGGCAAACACATCACCATTGCGAATATGGGGCTTAAGTGACTCAACGACCTTCTTCAGCGCCCAATCTCCCGTACCGTGGCCATAGGAGTCATTAATCAACTTAAAATGATCTAGGTCGAACAAGATCACGCAAAAATCCCCACCCCGGGCCGCAACCTGCACAAACAGGTTTTCCCCGAGTTCTTGCCCCGCGCCACGATTAAGCACCCCAGTGAGGGCATCAATCCTCGCCATGCGCATAAATTTGCGCTTTTGCAGACTGCCAACGATTAATAAAATCCCAAGGAAAAACAGTCCACCCACTAATATAGTGATAAACATCAGCATATTAGTATACTCACGCTCCTTGACCATTTGCTGGGCAATATAGAGTTCACGCTCTTTATTGAGTAAATTGATTTCACGCGCCTGCTCGTCGGCATTGAATTTTGCGGCTTGATAAGCGAGGGTCTTCATCTTAGACTCATCAAAAAGCAGTTGATTATAATGCTGCTCTTTTCTTGAATATTCATAGGCTTGCTCAAACTGTTTATCTTGAGCGCTAATCTTGGCGAGTACCCGTGAGGCAGTGTGCTTAAGTTCCGTATTACTAGAGTCATCGGAAAGTTTCATAACATGCTGAGCATGTAACTCTGCTTTCGCAAAATCTTGTAACATCAAATAGGCTTCACTGAGCAAAGCATGTGTACTATTTATCTCAAGTTGAAAATTAAATGACTCATAACCTTTTAGCGCATCTAATAGATAGGATACGGCTGGGAGTGGTTCATCCAACCTTAACTTAGATTCACCCATACCTTTTAATGCAATATATGCAATTAGTGGGTAGCCATTGGACTCACAAAAACTACGAGTGGATTTAAATTCATCAAATGCTTGAGAGTAAGACTTTAATTCTAACTGGTGAACGGATAAATATAATTTAGCCCCACACACATCTTTAACATCATTAGGAGAAGCAATAGCAAGAGCTTTAGCTGCGTATGTAGCCACTTCCTCTGTAATCCCCATGGCGGCATAGAGACTGGCCAAACGTAAATATGAGGCACGTTTAAGGTTAACATCTTCAATGCGCTCAATTAATCTAAGACTCTTCCCCATCACATTGAAAGCATCATTAAAATGGCGTAAAGCAATATAGGCTGTCGCCTCATAGCTATACGCAGAAAATAACATATCAGAATCTTTCAGTAAGGCTTCCGACTGATTCAATGTATCGATAGCAGTTTGATACTGCCCGGCATAAATAGAAGCGGCCCCTTTAAAGACCAAAAATCGCCCCTGTTGCAAACGTGGCATAGATTCAAATTCAGACTCAAGGGTTTTAAGCTGTTCTATTGCTTCAGGCAAATTCGAATGTTGTAGTATTTCAATCTTAGTTAGCGCTTCATCATAATTTGTAGGTGCAGCAATTAAGGGCATACTGAGTATGCCCAAGATAACCGTAAATAGAGCGTAAACACGCTTCAACTAATCACCGTTTCCATGAGAAATAATAAGGTAGGACTGATAATTTTCATCCCCGCTCAGGTTTTTCAATTTTTCCATATCCCCCGTCATCACGGCGGTAATTTCTTCATCAGTTAAGCCATGGGCACGCATCACAGCCTCTGGATCCTGTTGATAGTCTTCCATTAGCTGGGCATCTTGGCCTAGCTGAGTAAAAAAATCCGATAATGCAGACATCGTTTCTCCTTATTGTTAGTCATGACTAAATATCATCTATTAGCCTAAATCTTCGGGGCTTATCCCTAACTTAGTCAAAATAGCATAGTTGTACTCGAGCTTTTTTGCTGGTGGAATTAACAAAGTGCTAATTGGCGTAAGGTGCGCTTGGGGTAAACTCGCCAGCGGTAAACGTTCGATACGCGCCGTTTGCACCGGCAAGTTTGCCGCCTCATAAATAATCACCTCATGCTCAAGGGGATACCATTGGCTAAGTTGCTCCACCAGAATTTGTAATCTGTCCGCCGACGTATGGAACTGAGTTAATGTATGCTCACCCGCAATGGCAATTTGCCAGAGTAATAAATGGGTTGTCGTATCAGGCACATGATTAAAAAACATAAACTGACTGGCTTCAAAACTTTGGTGGCCAGAGTTACCGGGGTCGATACCCAGATCCGCCCATAAACAGGCTTCAGCGGAGATCCCTGGCTCCATCTTGGCCGAAAATCCCTCCGTCCGTGCCCGCGCAATTGCCATATGGGAAACACAGGCAAACACCCCCGGATGACCATAGAGTGCACAAACGGTTTTTTTGCCGGCCCTCACGGCCTCCAAAATGGCATTGACCATTTGTTCATAGGTTTCTCGGCGATTTTTTATCTCGCCATCTTGCGCATAAAACTGCTGCAAATTGATGACATTTGGGTTGAGCTTCATCAGCCAACGCTGGGAAAAACCATCGGGCAGGAGCGAAAATACGATATCGGCATGCTCAATATAGCTGCGGCTTAAGACGCTTATCTGTCCCGCTAACTGCAACCCCGTCCCTACACAGACTAATGACCCCAAATTGCCCCCAATTCGCCTAACAAGAGGCTAACGCCATCAAAGTAAAACCTTTTCACAACTCTACCTATGTTTTTACAACATTGCCACATAGCAACACTCCATTTGGTAAAATTTGCCTAACCATTGAGCAATCTCACACCAGATAAGGCACAAAATGAAAACCTAGTCCCAATAAAGGCACAAATATCTCCACTGTTTGAGAACTTAACCCCATATCCTAGGTCGAAAACTCACACAATTCGAACTATGAAGGCTGCAAAGCCCAAATGCCCTTGTCATAAGGGGGAATGCTTGGGTATTATGGCCGCCAGATTTTCAGAAGTAGCGCATACAATGATCAATAAAAAGCAAAGTCTTACCCTGCTGGGCGCTGTGGCGCTCTCTGTTTCGCTCAGTGCATGTAGTGTGTTTGATTGGCTGATATATAAGCCGGACATTCCACAGGGTAACTACATGGAACAGCAACAAGTTGAAAAGTTGCGCATTGACATGACCAAAGAACAAGCCGAATACATTCTCGGCCGTCCTGTGTTACGCGATAGTTTTGCCGACGATGCTTGGTATTATGTTTATCACTATAAGAGTGGCCGCGATGCCAGTATCACCCACAAAGAGTTGATCCTGCGTTTTACGGGCAACAAATTAACGTCGGTCACTGGGGATTACGAATTAAGTAAAGAATTTGATACCCCACTGGAACAAAGCAAATTGCCTATGGCGACAACGGCGGAAACAACGCCCTTGATCCCAGTGCAGCGTCCGGATGAAAAGCCGCTAGTAAAAGAAAATCAATCTGAAGCACAAGTGCAAAAACCTATTAAGTAGTGTCAAAAACTTAATAACACTTTGACTGGATTCAGCAATAAAAAAAGCGCCTAAGGCGCTTTTTTTATTGCTGATGACCCACTATGTGCAAAATGCAATTAAGCACGGCCACCCGTGACTTTGTTCGCGCGGCCCTCATCCTTTGCCTTATCGGCACGGCGACGGCGTACATCCTTAGGATCGGCAATCAAAGGGCGGTAAATTTCAACCCTCTGCCCCGGTAAAATCACTTGGTCATGTTTAACCAGATTGCTAAACACCCCTAACTTAACCGTTTCTAGATCGATCTCAGGGAAAAAACTCACCATATTACTCTGGCGTACTATCTCAATCGCACTCGTGCCAGGGTGCACGCTCACCGAAATGACTTTCTGCTGCATCGGCAGCGCATAAATCACATCGACTACAAACTTATCTGCTTCATTTACCACGGTAAATTACCTTAGCGCGGCTCGTAAACGCCGTCACCATTGATACCATAAGATCATTAAACACTTTACCAAAGGCCATATCGACGAGTGAGCTTGAAAACTCAAAACTTAAATCGAACTCCACCTTACAGGCATCCTCGGTTAATTCGGTAAAACGCCACTGTCCGAGTAAATGTTTAAAAGGCCCATTTTCTAACGTTAAATCAATACTTTTACCGGGAACAACCTGATTACGTGTTGTAAAGGTTTTACGGATCCCCGCCTTGCTCACATCAACCGAAGCCAGCATAGTTTTACCATCAAACTCTAGCACTTTTCCGCCAACACAACCGGGTAAAAACTCTTTATATGATTCAACATCATTAACTAAATCATACATTTGCATCGCACTAAAACGAACTAACACACTTCGAGAAATTTGCGGCATAGGGCTTAGGTACTCTTAACATAACCAATTCACGCGAGCAGAAGTCATCTCACATGCCCTAAGAAACCTAGGGAAACTAAAAATTGCATGGGATTTTATCACGATACGCAAAAAACGCATCCCTTGCTCACATAAGGGCATCACCCCCATAGCGTTTTGCACTCAGTGAGTGTAAAAAAGCAGCAATAAAATACTATAGGGTTGAAATAAGTCAAATAAGCCCTTATATCCATTTCAAATTGATTCACCGTGCGTATAATGGCGCCACTATGGTAAAGAAAAACTCAAAAAAAGCCGCGCCTGCGACTATCGCACGCAATAAGCGCGCAACCTTCGAATACCGTTTCGAAGAAAAAATGGAAGCTGGCCTGTCCCTTATGGGATGGGAAGTGAAGTCGATCCGCATGGGTAAGGTCAACCTGTCGGACTGCTATGTATTCCTGAAAAATGGTGAAGCCTTTATGCATGGCTGCACTATTATTCCGCTCAATACCGCATCGACACACGTAGTTTGCGACCCGCTTCGATTAAAAAAATTACTCCTAAGCCGCAAAGAACTCGATAAACTTGCAGGCTTAGTCGAACGCCAAGGCTACTCTATTATTCCGATCTCTATGTACTGGCGTAAAGGTGCATGGGTCAAAGTAGAAATCGGCCTAGGTAAAGGTAAAAAAGATCACGATAAGCGCGAAGACACCAAAGCACGGGAATGGGAAGTTGAAAAAGCCCGGGTGATGAAAAAAGAGAAAACGCGCGGATAATGAACAAACGATTGAACTTGTTATAAATGATACTAGGTTATCTTTAAACGACAGGTTACAATCAACTTTCTTGGGGGCGATTCTGGATTCGACAGGATTCACGAAACCCTGGGAGCATGCCGAGGGGCGGTTGGCCTCGTAAAAAGCCGCACAGTTATAGTTGCAAACGACGATAACTACGCTCTAGCCGCTTAATGCCGCTAGCCATCTGACACAGGTCTCTCAAATGGGCAGTGTATACAGATGGTCATCTTACATTTGATAGCGAGGGAACTCCGTCCGGGGGTGAACCGCGAAACAGTACCGGACTCGCCTGATGAAATCCTGTCTTTCGGAGTTTATTCAGGTTAACCAAAAGAAAGACTAAGCATGTAGCGCCTTGGATGTAGGTGTTCTGGACGCGGGTTCAAGTCCCGCCGCCTCCACCAATTTTACCAGAAGGGCTTAACCGCAAGGTTAAGCCCTTTTTGTTTTTAGTGGCGGCAAAATGGCGACAATCAAATACGAACTACCGCTCTTTGGGTTGCTAAGAGTCCTTTTAACTAGATTTGTTTAAATTAAATAGATTAACAGATACAGTAGCAAACCTAACTGAATTAAGTAGGAAAGCCTCAGCTAAAGGGTTTGCTTCAAATACGAGGTAAATACTTAAAGCAAAACCAAATAGAGCCATAGATAAAACGAGGATTGGCAGCATAGCCAGCTGCAGCGCATGAATTAGCACTGTATGCAGTGAACTAGTTACTTAAAGGAATGTCAGTTTTGTGAATTAGCTTCTGGAGGGAGCGATGAGGAGATTTGAAACCGAGCGAGAAATTAGCACACTAAAAATACAACTTCAACAACGATTTTTGACACGACCAGCGAAACATCAAAGAAATAAAATAAACAAATTCAATAACTTGAGCAATTGCACTTCACACTATCCTCACGTTTGGTAAGCAATCCCATCTTGTCGTTTATTGGGGCCTTCTCATAGCCCCTGCTACCTGATGCTTGCTACTAGAAAGCAACGCAACTACCTTGTTAAAATTCCAATCTTCAACAGCTATCTCGTAAACTCCCACACAGCCGAGCAAAGTGGGGCGCCATACTTCTTGGGATGTGTGCTTTTGTATTCAGGTAGAGTGTTCGAAGAATATTTGACTTTAACGTCTGGGAAGTGTTCAGTAACAAGAGCCTCAATCTCACCGTTTCTGGTATCAAAATGATTAATGTCACGATGAGCAACTACGGCAAGAAAGTTCTTTTCGAGCTTATGACCATCAGGAGCTTGAGCACACATCCAAGCAAGTCTAAGCACATCCTTTTTCAAAGACTTGAACGATACTGAACGCTTGAACTCGATGATGTGTCTGTCTCGAAAGGATTTCTTAGATTGGATAACTAAGTCTGCTCTAGTGAGGTTAGAAATTCGGTATTCTTCAGGTACGTCGGACACATCGTAACCAGCGTCTTCACAAATCCTATCTAGGTGTTCTTCCATTGAATACGTAAATGATTCGAAAGCTGCGTGTAAGTAATCCATCACCTTTACAGATAAAAAATACTCTGGAAGCCTATTCACACTATGCCCAGTCAATTTTTCAGCTTGTTCACAGGCATGTTCAATGCCGTTCAAAATCTCATTACGAATAGATGCCATTTTACTTTCCTTGAAAAACAGAGTGATATGTTATACCGATAATATAGTGTTGATTTTAAATAAGTAAATAGCTATGACTACAATCAAAACTTGAATCGCCACTGTTTAGCTCAATTGAGGCATGCCACTAGGTCAATTATTGGGTAATGCTAAGAGTTTAAATTATATAAAATTTGTAAGTCGCAATAACTTTTAGGTACACATATGGGTACATAAATAAAAACTGAATCAATTAAATCCCTTTACAAACAAAACCATACAACACAAATTCAAATGACACCGCCCCATCAAATATAAAACCATAGACGTCCAATAATGATTGGTAACCCCCATGCTCTTAGTTAGATCAGAAGTCACCCCAAGGCTTCATATTAAAGTTTGGTGTAACACAAATAAGTAGCTGTTAGTTGTGAACTTACCATCAGAATAAAGCCGACGTTCTCTATCTAAACCTACTCACTTTTGCACTATAAAGTGTGTGGACTCATTTTGATCTATCTCCGACTCAACTCTGCTTTTCGACCTTGTTGATGCTGCCTTTATATCCGGTGGCATCGACGGCTTTAAGCAGATTATCGAGGTTAACATCCTCTGCGACTGTGACCACGGCTTGCTCGGTTTTCAGGTTTGCCTTGGCTTTAACCACGCCATCGGTTTTGCGAAGGGCTTGATTGACGACTGTGACGCACAATGGGCAGGTCATGCCCTTTACATCGAGTGTGACCAAGAGATTTTCTGCCCAGGTTAATGGCGTAAAAATCAGTAAGGTGATGACTAATAGGGTCGATTGTGTGGTTAATCCTGTGATGAATCGTGTAATACGTGATAATGGCTTCATTCAAACACCTCAAGCAGCCAAGGTAAAACAAAGGGATAGAGTTGGAATGCGAGCACAATTGGCACTGTGAGCCAATAGATAAGCAGCATTTGTGCTCGGCTAAATTGGCCAGTGCAAAGCGGTTTTTTGGCAAAGTATAAGCGCCAAAACCCAAGCAAAATCAGCCCTGTTGACAGTATCAACATAGGCACTTGCAACCAAGCTAAACTCGATAACCCCGACAGCCCCGCCGCAGATACGCCAAACACTAAATAGATTAAGGGCGCGATACAGCAGAGGCTGGAGGCAAGGGCCGCAATCACTGCGGCGGCCATGGTGGCAAACAGCTGTTTAACGCTGCTCGCTTGACTTGTAATCATAGGCAAAGACTTTTGGCTCATAGTAATTTACAGGGTCGCCGTCCACTTCAGCATAGGGATAACCAAAATTGTTGAGCGGAGTCTGCTCCGCCACGGGGAATAAGTCAAAGTCGCGGCCATAATTAAAGCCAACCCAGTTCATTTCCCAGTTACCAAACAGATAGTCATTAACCGCTTGCACCGCAGGGTCGCTGTGTTCCTTATTCTCGGTGAGGCGCATTTTAGTCACATCGGCGGGATCGGCGGGTAACCAGCCATAACCAGCAAGGTAGAACATGGCACGGCAATGTTGGCCGCCGGTGACATCGGCAATGCCTTTATCGTCGGCGCTGCCAAAGGCTTTTTTAGAGTACTGGCCCACTTTAATGGCTTGGCCTAAACGAATACCGAACATCTCACGGGCTGGGATCCCCACGGCGCGCATTAGCGCGACAAATACCGAGTTGATATCGGTACATTTCCCGCCAAGTTTGCCACTCTCGAGGATCGTCGCTACATCACCGGTGCCGCAACCAATCACATTGTTATCGCGGAACATATTGGCGCTGACCCAGTTATAAATGAGTCGCGCTTTTTTCAATGGTTCCGTTTCACCAGCCACGATTTTATCTGCCGTCTGCTTAACAATACCGTCGATTGGCATATGTTTAGTCGGCTGTAAGTAGAGTGCAACATCGGCGGGATAGTGGAGTTTTGTTGGTGTCCGGTAGTGGGTCAATTCCCCTCTTTTTACGGGCTCCCAATCTTCGGTTTCTATCACTAATTCAACCGTTATCGTCATCTTGCCTTTGGCATCGGGCCAAGTGGCAAACAGGGTTTTCGCCCCATAGGCATTATTGGTGCTGATGTAGGCATCTTGGTATGTGCCGTTAAAATCAAGTTTGCGGACCTGTTGAAATGCAGTGTCTTCCGGTAGCGGGATCCATAAATTAACGACGCCCTCGGAGCCATAGGGAGCTTTCAAATCAAAGGTGTTCATCAGGGCAAAACGACGGCGACCCTCTGAGGAAGGGAGTTCAATGGTACTCGATTTAGCGGAAGCTAATACCGGAGTCATCGCCGCTGCGGTCGACAACAGCGCTGCCGTTTTTAGAAAATCACGTCTTTGCATGGAGTACATTCCTTACCATTGATTAGCGTCAGAAAAAGAAGAGAGAACTAAAGTAATGCTCGGCATTATAGGGAGTCCTACATCGAGCACAATAACGCGGCGACCCCAACACTCAAAAACCTACGGCAGAGCACAGTAAGTGCACAAATTCACATTTGTATCAGACAAAATGACCCAACTCATTACGCCTATTTAGGCTCCATAGCAGATAAAGGCATAACGAGTCGTCCACTTTGTACTTCAGCTTTGTTTTGTCAGCCTTTTTATGCAAAAGATGTTAAAGCATTAAACTCATCAACCAAAATACTCAACTTTTGTTGAGTGAAGCGTGAAGACAAACAACCTTGGCCTAATGGGCAATAGGCAGCGCAAAATCACCACTAGCGGTGAAATTGATTAAAAAATAATTGCAATAATACCTAAAAATACAAATAATGTTGCGCAGCCGTTGAGCCTGTCATTCAATTTTATTTGCAAATTACAGACAATGAAAGCCACAGGCCTAAAAATAGCAATTGAAGCCATAGCCCACGTTCACATTTAAGCATTGTAAGGTTGTAACCCCATGATCCCCCAATGGCAGCAGTATATTCAGATCATCAACCAAGTCGTCAAACCCGCATTAGGCTGCACCGAACCCATAGCCGCCGCCTATGCATCGGCCGTGGCACGTGCACTGCTTAATGCAGCGCCTGACTCCATTGCAGTACAAGTATCAGATAACCTCTACAAAAACTCTATGGGCGTGTATGTACCAGGCACAGGCAAAATCGGCCTTGCGATTGCGGCTGCTGCGGGGGCTATTGCGGGTAACGCAGATGCGGGCTTAGAAGTACTTGCCGCTATCACTCCCGAACAGGTCGACCAGGCGCAACGCCTTATCGATGCGGGCCAAGTGAAAGTGGAACGTACCGAAACGGCAGAATTTATCTATTGCTGCGTCACCCTCAAGGCTGGCGATCAAGAAGCGCAAGTAAAAATCTGCGGCGGTCACACCCTGATTGCTGAAAAGCGCCTCAATGGCGAGCCTGTTTACACCTCAGATAGCACCCAATCGGTAGCGACTGGCTCCATCTGTGATGGGGTTGAGATCAATATCGAATCTATCTATAAGTTCGCCCAGGAAGTCCCCTTTGAGGAGATTAAATTCATCCTTAAAGCCTCTGAATTAAATAGTAAATTGTCCGATGAAGGCATGGCGAACCCCTATGGGCTCGAAGTGGGTCGAACCATGAAAAGTGGTATTGCTGCCGGGATCATTGGCGAAGACTTACTGAATAAAATTGTGATGCTCACTGCCGCGGCCTCCGATGCCCGTATGGGCGGCGCCAATCTGCCCGCTATGAGCAATCTTGGCAGCGGTAATCAAGGCATTGCGGCCACTATCCCCGTGGTATTAACCGCACAATGCTATAACGCCAGCGAAGAAAAACTTGCCCGCGCCTTGATCATGAGCCACCTAGGGGCGATTTATATCAAGTCGCACTACCCGCCATTGTCGGCATTTTGTGGCAATACTGTGACCAGCGCAGCCGCCTCTATGGCCATGGTGTATTTGGCGGGGGGATCGTTTGAACAATCCTGTTTCGCAATCCAAAACGTAATCAGCGATAGCTCTGGCATGGTGTGTGACGGTGCCAAAGCCTCCTGTGCCATGAAGGTCAGCACCTCATCCAGTGCGGCCGTGCGCTCATTTCTGATGGCGTTAAGTAGTCACAATGTTTCTGGCCAAGGTATTATTGCCACCGATGTTGAAAAAACCATTAAAAACATAGGCAAAATGGTCCTTAATGGCATGTCATCCACCGATGTCACCATAATCGATATCATGTCGACATAATGGCTTTAATCCGCTGCGATTGGCGGATTGATAATGAAAGGTTGAAATTGTGAAGCTGCAAGATTTAACGCCAACTGATCTAAGTGTGCTCAAATCCATCGAAAATATCGTTGATGGCATTGCCGCCATGTATGGCGAGCACACGGAAGTGGTATTGCATAGCCTAGATGCCAAGCATCCCTCTGTGGTTAAAATTGCCAATGGCCATGTCACTGGGCGTGAAGTAGGGGCTCCGATCACCAATCTTGCCCTGCTGAAGCTAAAGACGGGGCAAGATATCTCTAACTCTTACCTCACGAAATGCGCCAATGGTAAGACGCTAAGATCGATCACGACTGTGATCCGCAACAGTAAAAATCTGCCTATTGGGCTGTTATGCATCAATACCGATATGGATGCACCGCTGCAATCTGTGCTGCGTACTATGATGCCGGATCACCTATTTAGCAGCGAACTCACGAGTTCACCCGAGGTTTTTGCCCGTAATATCGATGAAGCGCTCCACAGCACTATCGATAGCATTAATAATGAAGTTCGCTCGAATCCGGCGATTTCGCCATCACAGAAGAGCCGTGAAATTGTCAATCAGCTCCATGAGTTAGGCATTTTTGAACTCAAAGATAGCACTCAGGTGGCCGCAACCCGATTAGGGATTTCAGTACATTCAATTTACCGTTACCTGCGGGAAATTAAAGCCAACCACGCCTGATCAGGCTTAATGCCATCCGTTAATATCATCAGTTAATACCATCGCTCAAGACCATATCTTTACCATTGCCTAATGCGCTAAAACGGAGCTGAGATGCAACAAATCTCAGCCACATTTTTAGGGTTCAACCACTTCAATAAAGACGATCAGGGTCGGCTTCACCGCCATTACCTAGCAGATCCCAGGTCAACACTTTACCCTCAGGCGTGAGTGCTATCATGTTTGAGATATTGCCACTAATCTCAATAACATCAGTTAAATTAACATCTTGATTATTGACTTTCCAACTCAGCCCACCAGACACCCAAACAGAAAGGCTCCCATCAGTGTGCTTAGCCGTAAATCCTAGGACACTCGGGATAAGTTCGGCAACCTCAGAGACCCCAGCCTTAGGTCCCGCACTGTCCTCCACCACAGTGCCATCCGCCCTCAACGCTGCATAACCCTGATTTAACGTGACTATCTGTGCCACGTCGGTAATCTCTTGCACTATAGGTTCAGCGCTTAAATCGTCCACGCCTTGCCAGCCTATTGCAGTGCCATCCTCACGCAGTGCAACAAACCCCATCTCAGTAGCATAGAGCGCACGTACATGTTGCAACTTTTTTTGCAGGGCAGAAGCATTGGCGCCATGGCGAATATGGCCCCAAACCACGACATCGCCATTCGCTTTTAACGCAGCATAAGCGCCATCATTAGCAACGATTTCAATAACTTTTTCTTGGCTATTGGCTGGCGAGTTAGCTAAGGCTAACGGAAAAAGCACTCGGCTCTCAGGCAAAAAACCTTCGCCCCACCCATAGACTCTGCCATCGGCCATTAATGCTGCAAAGCCAAACGCGGTATTAACCACTTTGATGGCTGAAGTAAACTCACTGAGTCTAGCCAGTTGTTTTTGGCTTTCTTGCCCATCATTGACGCTCCCCCAAGATATTAACTCTCCATTTTGAGTCACGGCAGTAAAGGCACTGGGCCCCGCATAAATAGCTTTAACATCCTTAAGTTTTTCAGCAAGGTACTGGCTCTCACCACCGTGATATGCCGAGCCCCAAGTCACTACCGTGCCATCCTGTTTTAGGGCTGCAAATGCCGCATCATTCATGCTTACACTCAGCACATCTTTCATCTCTGGCGCCGAATAAATCCCCTGGGTTAATTCATCTAAAGACCCATCCACGATAGACCAACTGATCACGCTGCCATCTCGTTTTATGGCGGCAAACAGATCATCACGCATCACAAAATCCGCCACCTGCGTAAGCTTATCTTTGAGTAATGCTGGCGCATCCCCCATATCCCAAATCACCAGTCGATGGTCTTGGGTTAATGCCGCAAAACCACACCGATTTGCCGAAGCAAAAATGGTTTTGACATTGACTAATTCAGCCGCCACTGCGCTATGGTCGCCGCCGCACTGGCGATCGCCCCAGGTCACCACGCTGCCATCTTGCCGAAGTGCAGCAAAAGCGCCCTTATTAGTGTAAATATGGCGGACATTCTCAAGGTTGTTGTCAGTGAGATGGGTATCATCGGCTTGAGCATATTGGCCATACTGAGATCCATTGCCCTTGGGCCCATACTGCTGCAAGGTGTTTTCCATCTGCGTGCGCTGCTCAGGGGAGAGCCCAACATCTTGCTTATTGATACTATTGGTAATCACATGGGTTAACGCGAAGAAAGCGAGCGCAGCGCCCGCCCATGAAACGGAATTCTTATTCACAAAACATCCTTATCGTAACGACAAACTCATACTGAGTTTATACAGGTGCCTTCAACCAAGGGCACACCGCTGTAAAGGCTAAGGATTGTATAAAAAAAACCAAGAAAATTAAATATCTGACGCCTTTGAGGTAAAAACAACAAAGCAGCGAAGGCTCGCTGCTTTGAGAGGGGAAACCTTATACCAATGGTATTAAATAAAGGATTAATCCCTTTGCCCGACTTTCTCTAATCCCCAAACCAGCGCAATGGCCGCCAACATACACACTATGGCAAAGGCGAGCTGCGAAGGTTGGCCCGTCACTTGTTCAAAATTAAGCGGCGAAATATTCTGTTCCAATAACGGCACTTGCTCGCCATGGGAGTTTGTCCGCCAGGTTAAGGTTTCCTTCCACGGCCAAATTTTACCTAAGGTACCGAGCATCAAGCCGGTTAAAAAGACGATAGTCGCATCGTGGTATTTGCGCAGCAACGCCGACAATAAATGGCTGAACGACAGTAATCCCATCACGGCGCCAGCGGCGAAACAGGCCAGAATATCCAGTTGGATATCTTTAGCCGCCGCCAGTACCACTGGATATAACCCTAACAATAATAAGATAAAACTGCCTGAAATCCCGGGTAATACCATGGCACAAATCGCAATCGCGCCGCCAAAGAAGATATTCAAATAACTGGCTTCGACCGACACAGGATTAAGCACAGTAATCGCCCAAGCCGCCAGTACACCCAGGGCAAATAAGCCTAAACGCGCAACAGTAAAACCTCTCACTTGCTTAAGCATATGCACCACAGAAATAATAATTAAGCCGAAAAAGAACGACCAGATAGGGATAGGATGCGTCGCCAACAACCAAGAAATTAACTTAGCAAAGGTAAAGATACTGGTCAGGATCCCCGCCAGCAGACTCACTAAAAAACCGCCATTAATATGGATAAATGCGCCTTTTATCCCCTGCGACTTAATCACGCCCCAAAGCGATGGATTAATGCGTTTTACGCTGTCGAGCAAGGTATCGAGGATCCCCGTAATAAAAGCGATAGTACCGCCCGAAACGCCCGGTACAACGTCTGCGGCGCCCATGGCCATTCCCTTCAAATACGTCAGCAAGTATTTCACTCTGAGTCCTTGTTATTCAATCCAATTCCAGTCGTTAAACGACAAATTAGCCGCAATTATACGGCGTTACGCTTTAAAGCGCGAAATGAAGTTTGCTTAATTAAGCAGGCTGGTATTTGTTGTTACCCTAATGTTACACTCATCCGACCAGAGCGAGTGCAAACCTCACTTAACGCTCACCCAATATCACGCGCGACATTTGCCCAATTAAGGATGACCATGAGCCAGACTGATACTCCCAACACTGCAGAACAAAAACCCAATAAAGTATTAGCGCTCTACCAGAGGACTCGCCGTTATCCCTTTGGCCAAAAAATCTTTTCAATCATGGTGTCACGTATGGCGCCGTACTTTGGCACTATCAAGCCACTGATCACTGAGTTACGCGTTAATCGCTGTGCCTGTTTAATCAAAAAACGCCATGCCGTGCATAACCACATCAAAACCGTTCATGTGATTGCGATTTGTAATGGCCTCGAAATGGCCATGGGCGTGATGGCCGAAGCCTCGATTCCCAAGCATTTACGTTGGATCCCTAAGGGCATGAGTTTGGATTACACGGCTAAAGCGGGCAGCGATATTTTATGTGTCGCCGAAGTCACGCCGGAGCAATGGGTACCCGGCGATATGCTTGTCCCCGTCACCGCCTATGACACCCAAGGAGTGATAGTGGTCAAAGGCCATATCAAGTTATGGATCTCGGCAAAACCACAACAGTAATTGCTGGCGATAACGGCTAAAGTCACTTTCTAAACAGTCACTTGCAAAACAGTCACTTGCTGCTATGCTAAAAATCACACAACCTAGAGGGAATACCAAGATGGATGAATTTTTAGCGGTGGCCATTGAAGAAGCCAAACAGGGACTCGCCGAGGGCGGCATTCCCATTGGTTCTGTGCTGGTTATCGATGGCAAGATTGTCGGTCGTGGTCACAATAAACGAGTGCAAAAAGGCAGCTCAGTATTGCATGCCGAAATGGACTGTCTCGAAAATGCAGGACGATTCACCGCCGCCGAGTACCAAAGGGCGACGCTGTATTCCACCCTCTCCCCCTGCGACATGTGCAGCGGCGCAGTATTGCTCTACGGCATACCTAAAGTGATCGTCGGTGAAAACTCCACTTTTCAAGGGCCCGAAGCCTATGTCAAATCCCGCGGCGTGGATGTCACTGTGGTCGATAATGCCGAATGTAAGCAACTGATGCAGGACTTTATCGCCAATAATCCCAAGCTTTGGAACGAAGATATCGGCGAGTAGCACGTCTTTCTCTGTGTGATTTCCTCTATTTCATTAAGGGCTAACCCCTGCTAGGCTAGCCCTAAAATTAACAGCCAACATGCTTAATAGCGAAAGGAACTCGGCTAACGTGTCAAGCGAAAACTCCCCCCAGGATCCATGGACGACTCCTCCTGAATTCACTAAAGCACAAGATACTTGCCCCATACCCGCCCAGCGTAACGCCAATCTCGATGCCATTCGCGGTTTAGCCGTGTTGGGGATATTTTTTATGAATATCTATTTTATGGGCATTACTTTTTATGGCTATGCGCCCCACGAAACCCAGCCACTGTTAGATCGCATCATCGAAATTTTGAGTAATTTTTTTATCGAGGCGCGCTTTATCAGCCTGTTTTCCATCTTATTTGGTGTCGGGCTTTTCATCCAATATCAACGATTTAGTGCTAAGGGATTTAACGCCTATCCCCTCCTACGTTCACGTTTGAAATGGTTAATTGTGTTTGGCCTTATTCACGGTATTTTTATTTGGTCGGGTGATATCCTATTCACCTATGGGATCAGCGGTTTTTTAGCTTTGTGTTACAGAGAGTTAAGTATTGATGCCCTTAAGCGCAAAGCGAATATTTTCATCTTTATCGCCCTAGTGATTATCGCACTGATTAGCCTGACGGGCAGCGATGAACCTTTTACCCGTGAATCGAACCTATTCACACAGCAATACAGCGCATGGACCTCAAGCTATGCAAATCAACTGCTGTTGCAATTGATGCAAGTGGGCTATATGGCACTTGTTATCCCTTTGACTTTGATGTGGTTTACCGCTGGCTTGATGTTACACGGCATGGCGCTATACCAGCAGGGAACATTTGAGCGGGGATTTAACAAGCCAGAACTCCTAAAGTTAATACTCGCCAGCGTGACACTCTCGCTGCTCGCTACCATCTTAGGGTTATCGCAAAATCCCACCTTAGTGGTGTTTTCAGACGTATTGATTATGCTAAGCGCCATCCCTATGGCACTGATTTATATCCATATCATGGTAAAACTATGCCAAAAAAATCCAAAAAAGCTGACAGCATTGCAAAATGTCGGCAAACTCGCGTTCAGCCTCTATATTCTGCAATCCATCGTTGGCGTACTCGTGTTTAGGCACCTCGCCCCCGAATGGATCTTGAGTCTAGATAGAGGGGAATATATGGTGATGGCGCTCGTTTATTCTGTAGTGCAACTGTTGTTAGCTAGCCTGTACTTACGTTATTTCGAGCAAGGACCGCTAGAAAAACTGTGGCGCCACCTCGCGTTTAAAAAACAGGCGGCACCACAGGAACACCAGTAAGCCTTAACACACAGGCACGAGATAGAGACAAGGGATAGAGACAAGAAAATGACAAACACAAAGTCAGCCAAAACGGGCGGCAAAGCTTCACCTCAAACCAATCGTCCTCAAACCAATCGTCCTCAAACCAATCGTCCTCAAACGAGTCGCATACAGAAGAGCCGCCCCAAAAGTCGCGGTCAAAAATCCAATGCCGCAGCGTCAGGCTCGAGCCTTATGCCACTGTTATTGGTGATGATTTTTCTTGCGGGATTAATAGGCGCAGCCCAGCAACATATGCTGCCTGTTGGCATTGTGGGTATATACCTCACGCTGAGCCTGCTGACTTTTATCGCCTATGCTATCGATAAATCCGCCGCCAAAGGCGGTAAATGGCGCACAAAAGAAAGCACTTTGCACCTGCTCGCCCTGATGGGCGGCTGGCCCGGCGCCCTCTTTGCCCAAAACCTGCTAAGGCATAAGTCCGTTAAAGCCTCATTTAGAAACGTCTTCTGGCTGACCGTTGTCGCCAACCTAGCCATGCTGGGATATGGCATACAAGCCGGCGCTATGGATCTGTTTATCTAAACAGCATGAGTCGCAGCATCGAGCAACTGCTCAACCACTGCCAGAGCCAACAGTGCTGACTGAGTTTCACCCTTCAATTGTGCCGAGACTATCGCGCCCTCTTTAAGTAAACCTATCGCAGCCACGAGATATTGGGTCTTAGCTTCTGGCAAGTCCAATATCGACACTTGCCGCTCAATTAAACTCGCCACTCGCTGTTTATGCAGGGCACAGAGTTGGTGCACCGGATGACTCGGCTCAGTAAATTCGGCACTGACATTGATAAAAAAACAGCCGCGAAACTCACACAGCTGTGGCACCCTTTGATTAAACCAATCATCGAGTGCCATAAATAACCCACGAATGCCCTCTCGTCCCGCTGGCGATGCGTTCACTCGTTCGCTAAGCCATTGATAAAATACCTCATCACGATAGCGAACCACGGCCTCGACTAACTCATCTTTACTGGCAAAGTGGTGATACAAGGTTTTCTTGGCGATCGCAGATTCCTGCAGGATCTGATTAATTCCCACCCCATGAACACTTTGAAAATAAAACAGTTTAAATGCGGTAGTGATCAATTGCTGCCGTTTATCCGATGGCGTAGCCGCCTGAATGTCTGTGTCCTGCATCAACTCATTCCTCTTCTTTGGTAAACATTAGCTGGCAAACATTAGCCCTATCTTCTCACGAGTAGACAAATCAGTCTACCCATGAGAAGATGTACAAAGTAGACAGATTGGTCTACCAAATAAGTTAATTATTAGTTAACTGTGAGATCACGAGTGAGCACGGGACCCCTACAGTGTTCACGGCAACAGCATTGGTGCCCACTTTTCAATATCAATCAATATCAAAATAAGGGCTTAACACAAGCCATCAAAAGGAGAAAAAGATGCAAAAAATCAGTCAGCAGCAGCTAAAGATGGCCTTACTCGCAGGGTGTGGAGCCATGTTGTGTATCAGTAGTTTAGCGGCACTTGAACAGCTAACCCCGCAAACCATTTGGTTAATGGCCCCCTTTGGCGCCACTATGGTGTTATTGTTTGCCTTGCCAGAAAGTCCACTCGCTCAACCAAGAAACATCCTCTGCGGCCACTTACTCACAAGTCTGATAGGACTGATCATGTTAAATACTTTGGGAGCCTCCCCGCTAACCTTAGGGCTTGCGGTCGGATTGGGTATCGCGGTCATGATGCTGACACAGACTGTGCATCCACCCGCAGGAGCGAATCCTCTGGTCGCTATGCTCACGGCGCAGCACTGGGATTTTCTGTATACGCCCGTCGCCAGCGGTGCTTTGCTCATCTTGGCTTTTGGTTGGCTGTATCACAACCTGCTTTGCCATCGCCAATATCCACAAAAATGGTTTTAATCGTTGATTCATTGCAGTAAAGAATCCGCCTTCTTAGAAGGCGGCTTTGACTTGCCCCTGGAAGGGGCTATTCCAAGAACCTACGTCATCTGCAACGACAATTGAGCCTCATGTTCCTGATCTTGTTTATCTTGATGGCGCACATATCGTCTAATGATTTCTTCATTAACACCTACTGTATCTACAAAATAACCTCTGGCCCAAAAGCTATTGCCCCATAGCTTTTTACGTACATGAGGGAATTTATTGAATAGCCTTATCGCACTTCTTCCTTTCAATACTCCCATCAGCGTTGATACTGACAGCTTCGGCGGGATTATCACTACCAAGTGAACGTGGTCTATCTGAACGTTTAATTCTAAAACCTCACAGCCCTTCATATTGCAAAGGATATAAATTGACCTGTATAACTCCTTACCAAGGTTTCCTTTTAAAATTTTAAAACGGTACTTCGGAGTCCAAACAATATGATATTTGCAACGCCAATAAACATGTGATGAACTTCTATAATCGCCCATGCTTTTCGTTTCCTCTTACTTGTGGTGAATAAGAAGTCTCTTTTAGCATGGGCGTAATGCAGGCTATAGCCTCAAGGAACAATCACCACCGCCAGAGGCGGTGGTTTTGGGATGACAATAAAAAAGGGCAATTAAAGATTGCCCTTAGCTCTAAAATTCAACAGGAATAAAATGCAAAACCGACTGTCACTCTGCCTTTAGAACCAGCTCAATGCGATGCTGATAATCACGCCGGTGATCATCAGCTGCATTAAGCAAAAGCCCATAATATCCCGTGCTTTTAAGCCCGCAATGGCCAACACCGGCAGTGCCCAGAAAGGTTGAATGAGGTTAGTCCACGCATCGCCCCAGGCAACGGCCATTGCGACCCGAGCGACATCGGCACCTAAGGCCTGCGCTGCGGGTAACATAATCGGCGCCTGCACGGCCCATTGGCCACCTCCCGATGGTACAAAAATATTCACAATTCCCGCACTGATAAAGCTCCAAAATGGCAGGCTATCGGCACTGGCGATGGCCACAAAGCCCTCAGAGATACTCTGGGCTAAACCCGATTGCACCATCACCGCCATAATGCCCGCATAAAAGGGAAATTGGATCACTATGCCTGCGCCGCCCTTGATCGCCTCATTTAAGCTGGTGAGTAAACTGCGTGGCGTTTGATGTAACACTATGGCGAGGAACAAAAATAAGAAATTCACTAAATTGAGATTTAAGCTGCCGCCCTGCACCCAAAAGTAATAGCATAAGTACACGAGTCCTGCGCCACCAACACTCCAGCCGAGTAAGCGGCTATTTTCTAACTTATCTGCGGGACGATTCGAATTATCCTTACCACTGTCCGCATCCAACATAGAAGGAGCATTTTCGACGTCAGGCTCATTAAGCACCTTAGGATCCACATAAATGCTGTCCTTTTCCTCAGGCAACATAAAACGATTCACTAGGGGGATAACCACAAATAAAACTGCGACTAACAGTAAGTTAAAGCTTGCAAAAATGGTTTCACTGGTGGGGATGATACCAATTTGTGATTCGGTGAAATGTCCCGCCGTCGCTATGGTTAATGGGATAGACCCCGCAAGGCCGCCATGCCAAACCACAAAGCCCGCATAGGCGCTGGCGACCAGCAGTCGATAATCCACTTTCACTCGACGGGCTAAGGCTTTGGCAAATAAGGCCCCGATCACTAACCCAAATCCCCAATTAATCCAACTGGCAACTAGGGATACTAAGGTCACTAAAATAATGGCTTGGGGCGCAGACTTAGCGAACCCCGCAATCATATCGAGCAACTTTTTTATCGGTGGCGAGCTTGCCAACATAAATCCCGCCACCAGCACTAACAGCATCTGCATCGAAAAACTTAACAGGGTCCAAAAGCCATCACCCCAATAACTGATGACTTCCAGCGGCGTTTTGTGTTCGGCGACCACTGCCGCAATTAACACCACTAAGGTGAGTAAGAGCACGAAAATATAGGGATCGGGTAGATAGCGGTCGACGAGTTTGACCAGAGGTTTTGCCGCTTTGTTTAACATAGACTTTCCTTGTTTATTATCTGGACTAAAACGTCAACACGCCCTAGTTCTTATCTGTTTTTATTGAATTTTTATTGAGTCTTAAGCTCACAGGTTAAGCGATCTCTAAAGCGGTATAAAGTCTTGCAGCAGTTTTTAACTGTAGGAAAATGTAACGCCAGTCATCCAATTAAAGGCTGAGTTGCCATAAGTAGCCTCACACGCTAAAAAACTGATAACATGGCGAAAATTAACTTAAGGTGCTCTTTATATGAAAATGTTACTTGCCATTGTGGTGATAGCTGGGGTGATTTTTTACTTCTTTACCTCGATGAACGGCCAAAAAGCCGCCCAAGAGAATATCCGTTTAGGCAATGAATTTTTAACCCAAAACAAAACCAAAGAAGGTGTGATCACCACAGCTTCGGGTTTGCAATATCAAGTGTTAACCCAAGGCGAAGGCACAGTTCACCCTAAAGCCAGCGATACAGTAACTGTGCATTATCACGGCACTTTGATTGACGGTACTGTGTTTGATAGTTCGGTTGATCGCGGTGAACCCATCGCATTTCCCCTTAATCGCGTGATTAAAGGTTGGACCGAGGGCGTGCAGCTGATGGTGGTTGGCGATAAATATCGTTTCTTTATCCCGAGCGATCTCGCCTACGGCAACCGCAGCACGGGCAAGATTGGCGGTGGTTCAGTGCTCATTTTTGATGTGGAACTGCTTAAGATTGATTAAATCAGCCGTAAATTCGACTGCCTAAAAACATCAAGCAAAAAATCTAATCAATAAAAAGCCCTGCATTATCGCAGGGCTTTTTGTCTCTATAACTCAAATAATATTAGTAAGTTGGATAATTAAGGACAGCTTGCTGCACCAATATCGACCCATACCGCCGCAACGCCGGGTACATCACCTTTAGTCCAGTAACTCGCCTTCCATTGACGACCGTTATAGCGAGTAGTTTGACCGCCAGTATAGGCGACACCCGCATCCCAACCGAGATCCACTTGACTGAGTAACTGCCATTGGTCTGCGGTGCGAGATGGTGTATTGCCCTGCGTCCAATACTTCGCTTTCCATACCAACTCACTATGACTCACAGTATCGCCCGTGTTGTACACCACACTGGTTTGCCAAGCAGGATAATTACCGGCATTGGGATCGGTCGCATCGCAATCTCCACCTGCCACTTTTGGTGTTACCGTCAACTGAGTCGATGCGCTCGCATCTAAGGCACCATCGGAAACCAGCACACTCAGACCATAACTGGTCGCTTCGGTGACATTGGGCCCAGTGACCACTAATGTGGCACTATTTTGTCCGGTTGCCGACACACCAGCGGGCACAGTCCAAGCGTAGGTTAAGGCATCACCATCGGCATCGGAGGCGCTCGCCACTATGCTGACGGTTTTCCCCGCTTCCACTGTCGCAGTGGCAGCCACACTCACCACGGGAGCTTGATTGGGTGTATCCGCCTTGTTGGTCACTGCCATAGAATCTGTGGCAGATAGCCCCTCTGGATCCGTTACTTTGAGGCTAAAACCATAAACGACATCGGTAGATGTTGCACTCAGTTGAATCGTTGCACTCGCCATATCCGCATTTGCGATGGCAATCGTTGGACCAGACACTTGCGTCCAAAGATACGTCAGCGCCTCATTTTCAGGATCCCGCGAACCTGTGCCATTGAGCACCACATCGCTTGGACCAGTGACAATGACATCCGCGCCCGCATTGGCAATCGGCGCTTTATTCACCGGTGGCGTCGTGCCTTCACCATGACCTAAACCTTCGTGCATCGCATTGAGGATATCGCCGTTATCGGCATCGATTTCCCACGCAAACAGGCCTCCGAGTTGATTAGAGAGCACATATTGGCCCTTGGCTTTAACTGAACGAGCATCATCGAAGGTGATTAAATCGCCAGTCGATGCCTTGAACAGCGATGGCGCCTCGGCCGTTTCATCGTAACTGTAAGTCCAACCGCTGCCCATGTAGTCGTTCACTATCTGGCGATAATCCACTACGCCAGCTTCCCATGTGCCTTTCACTTTACCCGTTGCAGTGCCCGTGAATGGGTTATCGCCGCTGTAGCCATTGACGCCCGTCCAGCCGCGGCCGTACATAGCAGCACCGACCACAATTTTCCCGGGTGTCACACCTTGGCCTAACAGGGCTTTTACGCCCTTGTCTGTGGTATAGCGGGTATCGGGATCCCAACTCGCCTCATAAAGGTTGGTTTGATGACCAAGTTCAGTGTTAGTCCAACCACCATTGAAGTCGTAACTCATCAAGAAGATGTAATCCATATACTGCTGTGCAGCCTGGTAGTCGACTTTAGCAATCTTGTCATCACCCGCACTGATGGCAGAAGTGAGCTCATAGGTACGGCCTGTCTCTGCGCTCAGCTCATCGAGCATGGCGCGCAGTTCACGCATCAGGGTCACATAGGTTTCACCGTCGTTGGCATTACCTAGATTAGGGTTAGCGCCATTACCACCGGGGAATTCCCAGTCAATATCCACACCGTCGAAGAATTTCCACGTCTGCAGGAACTCCTTCACCGACGCGACAAAGGTATCGCGCTTGGTTTTATCACCCAAAAAGAAGAAGGGATCGGATAGCGTCCAGCCACCGACCGAAGGCAAAATCTTTAAATCGGGGTGGGCTTGCTTCAGTGCCATCAATTGGCCGAAGTTGCCCTTGTAGGGATCGGAATAGTCACTCACGCCCGCCTGCGGCATTTGGACCGCCGCCCAAGGATCGTGGATAGCGACTTTAAAATCGGCGCGGCCACTACAGGCACGTTGCAACGCTTGGAAACTGCCTTCGATTTCTTTCAAACTGTCGTTGATGCCATCGCCGCCACAGATAGGGGTAAAGCCATATAAAATGTGGGTTAAGTTTTGTGCTGGAATTTTATCGACCGGGAACTTACGCCCGTATACTCCCCATTCGACAAAGTAACTGCCGACCACTTTACCGGATTTATTCGCGTAGGGACGATTGTTTTCCTGTAGGGGAGCATTGAGCGGCACTAAATGGCTACCATCGGTATCGGCGACAAGGATTTCTTTGGCATCGCTGGCGGTACAACCTTCGTTGTTACACAGCTGCACTTGCATCTGATAACGGCCGCCCTTATTCACCTTAAAGTTAGCGGTGCCCGAAGCACCCGAGGGGCCTTCCCAAGCCAGATTGCCGTTGAGCAACACTTGGGCTTTATTGCCTACATCGCCACTCCAAAGGTTCCAACTGACGGACACGTCGGCGGCATCTTTGACAGTCACTAACTGATTGTAAGCCGTAGCGGATTGATTAACTTCAATAATGGCGAATTTAGTTTCGCCCCAACCTATCGTCGGTTTACCGGGCGCGGCGGCAAATGCACCAAAGCTCACGGTAGATGCCAGCGCCGATGCCACCAGCAAGGCTGATGTTGAAATTTGAGTCTTGAACATGAGATATCCCTATTGAATGTTGATATGCATCAATAAGGCAAACAAAGCTTAGACAGGAAACAACACTCTCTTAAGACCATGCAACACGACGGACCATTGCACGAAGAAAAACCTGTGGTATCCCCGCTATCATAGGTACTGACGAACCCTTAGACCGGAGGCTTTGCGTCCCAGTCTTTCAACTGGTTTGCCTTTTACACGCAATGACAACGTTGTCATTACGATAATCAGCATAAACGCACCTTGATTTAAATTGCAACCAAATATTAACAATATGGGATATCATACTGATAAAAACGATGCTATCCCGACGTCGCTTTCTAAAGCGATTAATCCTGGGAGCAATATTTAATCAACTGTTTTAACAGCAATAAAATAATTACATCATTCACTAAATAGGCGGTGACAGCACAAGGACGGGCGAAAATAATCTCAAAAAATAACGTTAAAAAGGGCAGCCCATGTATCACAGTAAGATGATAACAATAGACCGCCCTATTCTGTGGTTTATCAAACGCGAAACTAACGTCTATGCCTAGGCTGGTGAAAAATCCCTCGCTAGGATCACGGATAACCCACGACACACTAAGGTTTCCATATCATCGACCCGATGAATTTTCATCTCGGCTAGGGGCGCGCTCAAAGCCATTTGTTTTAAGCTTTCGAGACACCCCTTGTAGTAAGGCGCACTGTTCATCATGCCGCCCGCTAACCAGATGCGATTGGGATTAAATAAATTAACCGCCCACGCCAGCCCCATGCCAAGGTAACTGCCCGCACGATACAAATCATCCTGAGTGGAAATTTTGCGGCTTCGCACTGAATCGCCACTGGCGAGTTGCTCTAAACTAAACTCGCCGGATTCGGTCATCACGCGGCAATGACCAAGCTCCCCCGCCACACCGGATGCGCCGGTAAATACCTTGCCATTGAAGGCAATTGACATACCTATCCCTGTGCCGCACATCACCAATAACTCACAGGCATATTTTGCATCGCAGGTTGCCTGCATACCGGCATCGATATCGTTGCAGATAAGCTTAAGCTCGCCCTGGGTTTTTACTGTGTCAAAACTTAACCCATTGAGACCGGGTAACGACTTACAGGAGACCAAACGATTATGTTGTACGAGTCCAGGTACGGCTATCGCTAATTGGTAATCTTGTAAATCGTAATCCCGTTCTAGGGCTGCGATTTGATTATTTAACTCTTCAATTTTAAAGCCTTCACCTGTGGGGATTTTATATTGTTCTGTATGCCCCGCGAGCTGAAGTTCGAATAGGGCTTTGGTACCGCCCACGTCTATTGTTAATGTTTGCATCGTCAACTCCACTGATACATGTGCTCCCCTCTGACCCCGAGCGGAGATGGCGAATGTTAGCACAAGGGGGGTATATTAGCGATTGAATAAAAGTTAAGTTGCTAATTTGTAAGGTGTAGTGCCAAAAAATACGTGAGGTAGACAGCAGGCGGTAATAAATTTTTGCAGGAGATCACATCAAAATACTGGCCCTAGTCGCGGGTAGTTGGGCACCCTTTAAAAAAATTGTATACAAAATCCTTTATTCCATCCCCTTGCAACTTTGCCATAGTGCTTGCGATAATCGCCGCCAGCAATACACCCAAATAACCTGAAGATGCAGGATTCAGTGGGAATGTACCCCACGACCAAAGCAGACCCATTGGAGCCCCTATGTCACACAAGATAGCCCAGCGTCTCGATGCGATTCGTAGCGAAATGGCCGCCGCCCATTTAGATGCTTTTATTATTCCCCGCGCCGATGAGTACTTAGGCGAATATGTGCCAGAACACAATGAGCGTTTATATTGGGCAACGGATTTTACCGGCTCGGCGGGCATGGCTATCGTATTGAAAGATAAGGCCGCTATCTTTACCGACGGCCGCTATACGGTGCAAGTTCGCCTGCAAGTCGATGCCAACCTCTTCAGCTATGAGAGTCTGACCGACACCCCACAAATAGAGTGGTTATGTGACACGCTAGCCGCGGGCTCCCGCGTTGGCTTCGATGCAAGATTGCATACCTTAGCTTGGTATGAAAATGCCAAAGCAACCTTAAGCAAAGCCCAAATCGAATTAGTGGCTGTGGAACAAAATCCCATCGATTTGCATTGGCAGAATCGCCCCGCCCCCTCGAGCGCGCCTATCACTTTGTTTTGCAATGACAGTGCCGGCAAAACGAGCCAACAAAAACGCATTGAAATTGGTGCCTTAGTGAAAAAAGCCGGCGCCGATGTCGCCTTAATCGCCGCCTTAGACTCCTTTTGCTGGCTACTCAATATTCGCGGTAACGATGTACCGCGCCTACCGGTGGTGCTCGGCAGTGCGCTGCTCCACGCCAATGGTGATATGCAGCTCTTCACCGATTTAAGCAAGCTCCCAGAGGGCATTGAGGAGCATGTCGGGGCTGGCGTAAGCTTTAAGAGCGAGGCATCTCTTGCCGATACACTCGCCAGCATGCAGGGTGTAAAACTGCTTGCGGATCCCAATTCGGCTAACGCTTGGGCACAAAACCTCGCCCGTGAAGCCGGGGCAAAATTGATTGCCGGAATCGATCCAGCCTCTTTACCTAAGGCGCAGAAAAACCCAGCAGAACTGGCTGGCATGCGCGCCTGTCATATCCGCGATGGCGTCGCCGTGAGCCGATTCCTTGCATGGCTCGATGCCGAAGTGGCAGCCAATCGCATGCACGATGAAGGCACCCTTGCGGATAAATTAGAAAGCTTTCGCCTAGAAGATGAGCGTTACCGCGAGCCAAGTTTCGATACCATTTCAGCCGCCGGTGCCAATGCTGCCATGTGCCATTACAATCACAACAATGGCACACCAGCCATGATGACAATGGACAGTATCTACTTAGTGGATTCTGGCGCGCAATATATTGATGGCACGACAGATGTGACCCGTACCATTGCGATAGGTGAAGTGACCGATGAGCATAAAAAGATGGTCACACTGGTGCTAAAAGGTCATATTGCCCTCGACCAAGCTCGCTTCCCGAAAGGCACCTCAGGCCAGCAGCTCGATGCATTCGCCCGCCAATATTTATGGCAACATGGTTTTGATTACGATCACGGTACAGGCCATGGTGTGGGTCATTTTTTAAGTGTGCACGAAGGTCCGCAGCGCATAGGCAAGAATGTTAACGCTATTGCCCTGATGCCAGGCATGGTGCTCTCTAACGAGCCAGGGTACTACCGCGCAGAGAGTTTTGGTATTCGCTTAGAGAACTTAGTGGTAGTGCAACACTGTGAAGCACTTAACGGGGCCGAGCGTGAAATATATGAGTTCGATGCCCTGACAATGATCCCGATGGACGCACGCCTTATCGATAAGAGCCTGTTAACCCAAGGGGAAATCGACTGGTTTAATCAATACCATAGTAAAGTGTTTAATACCCTCGCCCCCCTGATGTCGGGCGATGAACTCACATGGTTAACACAGGCCACCCGCGCCATTTAACCCATACCGAGTTTTAACTAAAACGCCCAAGGGTCTATGCCTCTTGGGCGTTTTTGTATCGGGAATTAGCGACTACACAACCTTAGGCTGCATCATAGCGAGCCGCACCTCGTTATCTAAAGAGGCCTTAGATAGGGCTTCAAACTCCCCGTGAATCGCCATAAAACACTCGACTAAAACGGGATCGAAATGCTTGCCTTTTCCCTCAAGGATCAAATCAATCGCCTCTTGGTGACTGAAAGGACGCTTATAGCAACGGGGCGAAGTGAGCGCATCATAAACATCGACAAGGGCGACAATTCTGGCCGACAGTGGGATATCTTCCCCTTTTAAACCATAGGGATAGCCACTGCCATCCCATTTTTCATGGTGTCCGGAGGCAATATCCCGTCCCATTTGAATAAAAGTACATTGGGGCGCATATTCCAACAAACTGCGTAACACTTGCCCCCCAATGACAGGATGGGCTTTGATCTGCTCAAACTCTTCGGGGGTTAATTTACCCGGCTTAAGCAAAATGGCATCGGCGATACCGACTTTACCTATATCGTGCAAAATGGCTGATAAACTAATGTCTTGAATAAAATCTTCGTTCAATTCTGCGGGGGGATTTTCGGCTAACATGCGCTGGGCGGCGAGCATTTTAGAATACTGCCGCATCCGTAATAAATGCGCCCCTGTCTCGTTATCTCGATATTCGGCCAACTTGGCTAAACCCAATACGGTTGCTTGCCTAGAGGCTAAAGTGGAGTCTAAGGCCACACTGAGTTTTTCTAATAGATAGCCCATAGTTAAGGTCAACATCGCATTAGTGACTAAAAAATTGACCGCCACTACAGCCCAAATTCCTACGCTATAGTCTTGGGTTATTGGCCAGTTCAACCATTGAAAATGGTAAGCGATGCCAATCAATATCAAACTGAATGCATTTAAAAACTGCGCATAAAAGCTGGCTCGACGCCCCAAAAAAATACTCACTAATGGCGGGAAGATAAATAACCAGAAAAATCCCGCGCCAGAAGGACCTATAGTGATCAAAAAACCAACCCCGATGGCATAGCCGAGCAAACAACCGATACCAAAACGGGTCTTATCGGAAAAATGAGGAAGCAGGAGTAAAGCCAGTAAACATAGATACGCCAACGTATCAAATATCACCATGCCCCATAACTGGGCAATCGCACAGAGATACACGCTGGTGATATAGACGGGCACGCACAGAATGGCGAGAAACCCAAATAAACGTTTAAAAATCAATCGCCGCCAATGTGGTAGGCATACGGCATTATTTGAGCTGGTTACATCACTTCGCAGAGCTATCGCCATGGGAAGGTCCTTTTGCAATGGTATTCCGTGGTAACCCAGTGGGTTAAAGAATGCATCCCCCCATCAATATAGATGAATAATAGGTTAGGCTGCACACAAGAACTCAAACCCATTAAAGCATAGTCGAACAAGTATAAACTGGCAGATCAACCCCATAGACGCTCATTATCCCCACAACGACCCGGGCCTTATCTCTTTATAGGTATTTAAGCTATCAAGCTCTGCCAACAACAGCAGACTCCCACATGAATTAAACCCAGATCCAATTAACCCTATATAAAATACTGGAATTAGCCAATAAACAGGATAAACGCGGGTGCTACATTGCCACAAAACATCAAAAATCTCATATTGGGCAGTAAGTTATAAATACAACGAACGATTGATAATCACAGGACTAAGGTAAAAAAGCCCTCTCCTATACCCACACTAAAATGATACCATTGTCACATAACAAGCTACCTCCTATGAGAGATGGCGCATATTTAGCACATTCGATTTTACCCAAAATCATAATATCGGCCCTGAATGGACAGACTGCACAATGAGCCAGAGTAACGTCATCGATAATCGCCCCTCCCCTATGGGACGAACTGAACAAGAAATCCGCTTAACCGCACAAGACGAACTGATTTCCACCACAGATAATCGCGGCATCATCACCTATGTGAATGACCGCTTTGTTAGCATTTCCGGCTATAGCGCCCAAGAGTTGCTGGGGTCCCCCCACAATGTGGTGCGTCACCCCGATATGCCCAGTGCCGCATTTAAAGAAATGTGGGAAAAGCTTAAATCCGGTCAATCCTGGCGTGGCGTCGTAAAAAATCGCTGTAAAAACGGCAATTTTTATTGGGTCGATGCCTTCGTATCCCCACTGTTCGAAAACGGCACTATCGTAGGATATCAATCGGTACGCATTCAGCCCAAAGCGGCCTATGTGACTAAAGCGAGCGATATCTATCAAAGGCTTAAGCTGGATAAATCCATACCAAAACCCTTAAGTTTGATGCAAAAGCGTTTTGTCTCAGCCATTGTTGCCACGACGGGATTACTGATCGCGGGTTATTTTTGGGGATGGGGCGTGATCATCGCAGGGGCCATTTTAATGAGCCTCAATTTGGCCATTTTCTACGATGAGGCCTTTCGCATTCCGGCTCAGCTGTTGCAAATGCAGCAAAAATACGACTCTATCAGCCGTTATATATATTCAGGTGCCGATACCTCATCTATCCTTGATTTCCAACTGATCATGCTACAGGCCAAAATGAATGGTGTTCTCGGTCGAACCCAAGACCAAGCCAATCATCTACATGCTATCGCCGACCAATTAGTCGTCACCACAGAGCAAACCTATGTAAGCCTAGATCAAGAGAAAAACCAGCTAGAGCAACTCGCCAGTGCGATGGAAGAAATGAGTGCCACTATCGCCGAAGTCGCACAAAATACCCACCTAACATCGACCAGCATCAACACAGCTTACGACCTCTGCCTTAAAAGTAGCGCCAATATGAAGGCTAATACTCAACAGATTGAATTATTAGCGAAATCCGTTGCCGATGCGGCTAACAATGCCCATCAATTAAATCGCGAGGCGGAACGGGTTGCCAACGCCATGGGTGAAATTGATTCCATCGCCGAACAAACGAATCTGCTCGCCCTCAATGCCGCCATCGAAGCCGCACGCGCAGGTGAGCAAGGAAGAGGATTTGCCGTCGTTGCCGATGAGGTGCGCGCCCTCTCGAGCCGCACCCAACTGTCAACCAATAGCATTTCCCAGAGTGTCGATAAGATGTTTAGCATGTTAAATGCCTGGGCCAAGGAAATGGAGCAGAGCCGCCAACACGCCGAACTCTGCGCCAATGATATTCAAGCATCCGCCAATAACGTCAACACCATCTACCAAGAGGTCAGTGAGATCCACACCTTTGCCCAGCAAAACGCCGTTGCCGCCGATCAGCAGCGCCAAGTGGTCAATGAAATCACCAATAATATTCACTCTATCACTCAAACTAGCAGTGAAAACCTCGCCGCAACCCATCAAATTGGTGATGCAGCTAACCACCTAAAACACAATGCCCAAAAGGCGCAGGGGTTACGCCGCGCCTTTGGCTAGGGCATAAACATATTCAAAACACCGCTTCTAGCGAAAGGTCGCTTATGCCCCAATACCTTACTCGATTGAGGTATTGGGGCCACCAAGTCGGCATAAAGCGCAGCCTAGGTTAAAAAGTACAGGTTTTAACCGAAAATTTTGCTATACTCCGCGCCCGCCATTTTTCTTATAAATCTGTGTGGAAGAATGAGCAAACCCAGTGTGATGTCGCGCCCTGTGTGGCAGAGTCAAACTTGGCGCTTGAATGTTTGAATAAGTGAATGATAGGAATCCAAAATGAGATTTGAATCTTTTAGTTTTTCCCCCGAGATTTTGCGCGCTATCTCAGATTGCGGTTATCAAAAAATGACGCCTATTCAGCAGCAAGCGATACCCGCTATTCGCCGCGGCCAAGATGTGCTGGCCAGCGCACAAACGGGCACAGGTAAAACAGCGGCCTTCGCACTGCCTATCCTGCAAAAGATGGTTGAAAACCCAAGCGAAACCCTAAAGTCAAATGCCCGCGTATTGATCCTTACGCCGACTCGCGAGCTTGCGGCACAAGTGGCTGATAACGTCACAGCCTACTGTAAATATTTAAACTTCAGTGTATTAACGATTTACGGCGGCGTAAAAATCGAGACTCAAGCGCAAAAGCTCAAACGCGGCGCCGATGTGATTGTCGCCACACCTGGTCGTTTACTCGAGCACCTTACCGCCTGTAATTTAAGCCTGTCTAACGTCGACTTTTTAGTGTTAGATGAAGCCGATCGAATGCTCGACATGGGCTTTAGCGCCGATATTCAAAAGATCCTCCAAGCGGTGAATAAGAAGCGTCAAAACTTGCTTTTCTCGGCCACTTTCTCGAGTGCCGTGAAGAAACTCGCCAACGACATGATGGTCAAACCGCAGGTGATCAGCGTCGATAAACAAAACACCACCGCAGATACCGTCAGCCAAGTGGTTTATCCGGTTGAACAACGCCGTAAACGCGAACTGTTATCTGAACTTATCGGCAAGAAAAACTGGCAACAGGTATTGGTATTTACCGCGACCCGTGAAGCCGCCGATACCTTAGTCAAAGAATTAAACTTAGATGGGATCCCATCTGAAGTGGTCCACGGTGAAAAAGGCCAAGGCAGTCGCCGTCGTGCCCTGCGCGAATTTGTGGCAGGTAAAGTTCGCGTATTAGTGGCGACCGAAGTTGCCGCCCGTGGTCTGGATATTCCAAGCCTCGAATATGTCGTCAACTACGACTTACCTTTCCTCGCCGAGGACTATGTCCACCGTATCGGTCGCACTGGCCGCGCGGGTAAAACCGGTGTCGCCATTTCATTCGTTAGCCGCGAAGAAGAGCGCACGCTGGCGGATATCGAAAAATTGATCGGCCAACAGATCCGCCGTGTCACTGTGCCTGGTTATGAAGTTGGCAGCCGCGAGCTGCTCCTAAAACAACTGCAAACCCGCCGTAGCTTTGCCAAAAAGCAACAAAGAACCGACAATGTTGGTGCACAGGTTATAGCTGAAAAAAGCATGCAGGGCCGCCGCGTCAAGGTCAAAGTCGGCCAAGCGCCAAGCAAAGCTAAAAAACTAAAGTGATTTGCGAGATAAGCTTAAATAGCTGCATGGTTGAATCAAACTAAAATATACATAAAAGCGTCCTAAAATGGACGCTTTTTTATTCGACTGCCGTTAGGATGACATTCATTATCAAATTTTATATCAACGTAAATGCAATGGAATATCGTATTTCCTAAAAAGCTTTACTATCGATTCCCTATGCAATGGCTTAATAATGTAACCTTTAGCACCGGCTGTGATGGCCTGCTGAACAGATGACTTATTTTTATTTCCCGTCAACATAACAATAGGCGTAATAGAGTTTATTCCATTGGTTTTATTTACATGGTTTATAATATAAAACCCATTAGTATCGGGAAGATTTATATCCATTAAAATAACATCGTATTTTTTCTTCGACAATAAATCTAATGCCATACGTCCCGATAGAGAAGTATCAAGTTCTATCGCATAGGTTCTAAGCAGCATAATAGTGAGGTTCAAACTAATATGATCATCCTCAACAATTAACATCTTTGGGACTATCGGAATTTCAATTGCAGCCTGCGATGGGGTAACACCTTTTGACTCAGAATATAATCTATTGTATGTGTATTTAGTGTCAGATGCTGAAGAGCCATTCTGATGAATGACGGAGACCTCCTGATCTTCTGGTAAAGGAGCTTCTGCAACTGATGCAACATTTGATACGTCTGTCACGACAAGCTCGAGCAAGTGCAATGCCTTACTCTGCAATTTCAACAGTGCTGGTCGAATCTCGTTAGAACGAATAAAAGATAATATTTTTTTTAATGATGCTACATCTAATTCAGCAACTTCTTTATTTGCTAGGTGGGATTCGGCCTTATCTAAAGACTTGTCAATTGCCTCTAAACTCAACTCAAAGTCATGTTCCAAATCTTTCTTACGCTGAGCGCCCCTTAGAACGATCTCTTTTATATGCTCAGAGTAATTTTCTTGCACATTGACAAATTCTTCAGCTTTTCTATATTTCCCCTTTAACCCTATTTCTCTCAATAAATGTGTACATATGATAACTGCCCTATGTATTTCATACATGGGCCTAGCAATTAAGTAGTCATTAATTATTCCACTGCGATAAGCCTCATATGCCTCTTTCTCTTGATGTTTTGGAATGAGAGAAACAACCGCGTGCTCACATATTTCAACCGCTTGTAGCGCCTCAATGGCTTCGTAATAAATGAGCAAAGTTTCTTGCAAAGTTTCAGCCGCAACTAAAATAACTTTAGGTGTTGACTGTTTTATCTGTTCAATCAGTTCAGCATTAGATTTAATAACATGGATCCGAGAAAAATGACGTATTAGCACACCAATCAATAATCGGTCATTTTCTTGATCATTTGTATAGAGAACGATATGTTCAAAATTAACTCTGTCCACTCTGGTGACTCCTTTCCATAAAAAACTCCGTTAAAGTGAACAAATCATCATCCACTTCCTGCCAACAGTCTAATAATGTATTGTAATCAACTGAATTACCTCGTGAAATAGTTTCTAGTTCTTGACAAGATAAATTGAGTTTTTTTGCACCAACAAAAAGAGAATTACTTTTTAGCGTATGGCTAATAGCACCGATCTTTAGACAATCATTCTCCATTATGGCTAATTTTAACGCTTCACGCTTTAGGAGTAAGTTACTATAGTATTGTTCTAAAAATGTCTCTAACTCCTCATCGCTAACATCTTCCCCAACAAAATTATATATCTCTGATAAATTGACCAACTGCACCTTAGACGTTGACGGCAGTGTCACCTCACACAGTTCTGCATCCTGGTCATCAAAACAAACAAAATCATGCTCTTCGATCTGATTATCACTGTCTGCTATAACAAAGTGATTGCTTTTATGATGGGTAAAAGTAGCCTTAACGTCATTCAAAAGATCCACCAATTCGCTTAAGGCTAACGGTTTTACGAGTACTCTGTTAGCACCAGCCTGCAAACATTCATCTTTACAGTCCTCGCTATGTTCTGCTGTCAGCATAATAATGTTCGAAGGGATTAACTCCCTATAATTTTCAATCTCACGAATAACACTCACTAAATCGACACCATATATAGTTGGCATCACTACATCTGAAATCACGACATTAAATTTATTCACCTTAAAAAGTTCAATGGCTTGTATCGGATCTTGCACACAAGTCGCTTTAACGCCAAAAGATAGCAACTGTTTTTCAATAACAAATAAATTCTCTTGGCAATCATCAATAACCAAAACACTGATATTATTATAATCAAACTCAGTAATATTACCGTCACCGATACAATTTAAGTGTTTTTTAGCATTAACAAAATCGATAACTTGTTGTATTTTGAGGGGCGGATACAACATGATTTCACAGTCTAAATATGATTCAGTCAATGACACCTTCCTCAATTCAATAGTACATTCATTACGGAGGGAGATATGATTTAAAAACTCCTCCATAGAAATGATATCTCCTTGATTTAAGTCAACAAATAAAACTCCATCGGCAATAGCGACATCAACAATTTTATTACTTGGCAAATATAACAAAGTAAAATTAATCTCTTTTGAGTATAGATTTAAAGAATTATAAAAATCAAGACTATTAGTGTAAGCCTTAGCTAAACGATTCCCTTCTAAGCCATATGTATAACTTTCTATTTCACTAGTATCTTTATCATCTAACATAAATTCTATTTCAAAATAGAAAGTGCTACCTTCACCCGGTTTACTAACCACCTTAAGATCTGTACCCATCGAATTACATATGTTCTTACTTATATATAAACCTAATCCGACACCATGATGTTGACTGTAAGCAGTCGAAGTGACTTGTTCATATTTACCAAATACTCGTAATTGTTCATCCTCACTCAAACCAATGCCATTATCAACAACTGAAAATTTTAATTTAACACTATCAAATGTTTTATCCAATATATCAATAGATAGTAAAATAAAAGCATTGCTTTTATCTGTAAATTTAATGGCGTTGGAAATTAAATTGTAAATAACTTGACTTATTTTCACTTCATCACAAATTACTTTACCACTAAAATTTAATGGCATATAAAAATCTAACACAATACCTTTTTTATCTGCTTGAACACTGAAGGCATCAACAATAGACTCTGCCAACACCCTTATATCTACGGTTTTATTGGAATTATCCAGCCTATTTCCACGCCCTCCTTTAAAGTTTAACATATGATTTATAAGAGATAACACTTGTTTAGAAGTACTAAATGCTATAGATAGCAGTACTCTTTCTTGTCCCCTCACACTACCTAAGCTGAGCTCAATTAAACCTAATATCGCATTTAATGGTGTCCGAATTTCATGACCAAGTGTTGCGATAAAATCACTCTGATTGTTATTAAGTTGAACGAGTGATGAATATTCCAGCATCAGCGCATCTTCACGTTTAGCGCTAGCAGTTTTATCTATTAATAATCCAAATCGACTCCCGTCGGCAAGGAAAACATCTCTATATTCGAGAAACACTCCAGACGCAGTTTTGAATGTAAACTTAATCCGTTTATTTTTTTCAAGTTTAAATTTAAACCATTTAAGTACTTTAAAAGGTTGTTTATTAATAGCGTTAAACTCGCGACTCACAACATCACTCACTAATAACAACAATGGCTTACCTATATAAATGCGAGTATCAATATAGGGAAATATAGCCCCAATATTTTCACTCATAAACTCAATGCAATCATATTGATTTATAGTGGTAAATGCATCGAAACAAACAGGACGGCAGTGTTCGCTGTCATGGCCAGTGATTTCAACGTGGTTAGATTGCTTAAATTCAGCTTTATGAGTTAATTTAAAACCATTTATAACACTACAAAATACAATAATGTCTTTAGTTTTAACCTCTAGTATTTTAAATCTTATATGATGATTATCTACTATCAGTTCATCATCTGGTAATGAGTTAAATTTCAAGGTATTAAAATGTTCAATCAGTATTTCTTTTGAACTTGAAAAAAACGTATCTATTGAAAATGCATGATTCTCATCTAACCATTCGCCCTTAGGTGATAGCATAAATGCACATGAATTAAACAAGTTCAAATCCACACTACTCATATACCAATATCCTTATGGTTAGCTTACTTTTATCACTATTGAACAGAATTTCGATACTGCCTTAACCAATGGTATGCTCTATCACACCTTGATATCAGCCTATCAGAGTCAATTTTGTAAGTGTCCGTAAAATAATCGACCGAAATCCAATCTCCCTCGATATAAGCTAATGCGAATTGTAAGCAATGCGCTAAGCAACCTTCATTGTTAAGTAACGCACATTTGATTTGTTGATCTAGTGGAAGTTGTTCTAATGCACTCTCCATGGGTTTGTCTAAAATAGCATCCAAAGTAGAGAGTAACCCGGTTAGGAAAGCTGATTCCATTAGGGAGGGGTAACCCATTAAAGAGACTAATTCTTCACATAACTTTGCTCTTATCATAGTGTTATGTATTAGGGCTATTGGTTTATTTGGATTGAGTTCTGCTAACACAATCAGACTAACAAATTTACGCAGTTTATTTTCACCTAAAAAAATCATTGTTTGTTTAATTGAGGAAAACTCTTTTTCATGCTTAAACTCGCTTGAATTGACAAATTTTAGTAGTTTGTATGTAAGATCTAAATCCTGTGAGAAATACCTTTCCAACTTATCAAAACTAAACTCAGGTTTAATCACTTCATTATAAATTGACATTAAATGATATTGACTAGAGCCAATATCATTTCCTTCCATTATTTCAGGCTTGCAGAAAAAATATCCCTGAAAATAATCAAACCCTAGGGATTGAGCCAATGCAAACTCTTCTAATGTTTCAACCTTTTCAGCCAACAGCTTTAAGTTATACCGTCTAAACATTGGAATCAGATGGAAAATACTATTAAGTGGTGTTGCAACTATGTCGATTTTCACCAGTTTAAAAAAAGGTAAAAAACGCTCCCACTGGGGAGAGTATACAAAATCGTCTAAAGCCAGATAATACCCAATTTTATGTAGTTCTTTAATAACACAAAAGTTATCTTCACTTGGACTGACTGTTTCCAATATTTCAACGACAATATTTTTGTATGGCAACATATACACTAAATGCTCACTCAAGAAATGAGCAGGAAAGTTAACTAACGCGGGCTTACCCTCAGTTAACTCTTCTAAATCCATATTCAAATAACTATTTATGAGTAGTTTTGCGGTAGCGACTTTATCAGCAATCCCCTGCGGGAAACGGTTTTCTCGACTATCTCTAAAGAGTAACTCATAGGCAACAATATGTTTTTTTCTATTCAATATAGGTTGTCTTGCCATATAAAAGCGCATAGCTCACCTCTTCCATTATTACCACTTAAATTAATATTTAAAAGTGGATCAATCCTTTAATATTTTCAGTCTAGCCCTAGAGTCCCCTTCTTTCAACCGTACTTTTTAGAACCGATATGAAGATGTCAGCCTTAAGAATAAAATCACTCGCCACTCAACGGCCACCAGCACTGGACTAGTCAATTCGCAAGAATCATTATCGATTTAATGGCCGCTTTGTTAAACTAATCCTGCCGCAATCAAAATCGTCAATGTTCAAATAGATAACATCACTTCAACCCGCGGCGGAGTCATAATGAATTCTCAAACCTATAACCAGGCTGTGCTCGAACTCGCCCTCGCAGGCCTTGCCGATTTAACGGCATCGGCACAAACCAAAAAAGCACAACGTACCCCTGCGCAGGAAAGCCACTTTCTGTGTAATTGGATGGTTGAATCCCTAAAGGAAAAACGCTTTTCTAAACTGGTTGCCGATGATCTTACAGCATGGATACGTTTAGCCCGCAGCCAAGGTGCAGGTGCTGAACTCAAGCGTTTATTAGAGAGAATTATATTTCAATATCAAACAGTTGAAAAATCAGAAGCCGCTTTAGGCACGGCATTAAATGCCATGCTAGACACTTTGAAACAAGCCGATTGGTTAGTCTTTACTGACACAGAAATCAGCACTAAGCTCAAGCTCGACGGCGATGGTCAATCTAGCCTAGTGATTGATGCAAAGGAGTTGGCGCAACATATCAAAGATGGCCAACTCATTAAGCCAATTAATTTATATGTGCGGGCCGATGAGCAACAACTCACACGCATCGCCCTATCCCACGGTCTACTGCTGAGCCAAGGCAATAAGAAAGCGAGCCTAATTAAACACCATAAAGCCTATAGGATTTATCCTGATAATCAGCAGCCAGCCCTGTGTCAGCTATTGGCTTAGGCGTCATAGCGTAAAGTGTAATGGCGTAAAGTGTAATGGCCTAAAGTGTAATGACGTAAAGTTGAAAACTGTTTAACTATGGCTTATGTGACCGATTGTGACCGATTGTGACCCAATAAACAATTTATTCACACAGTATAGGTAGAATGGCCATAGGATAGGCCTTAGCTAAAGCAGAGATAACAAGGATAAAAGCAATATGGTTAAGCGATGTTTGCAGTATAAACACTTAGTTCGATTTACCTTGTTCGCCCTTTGCTTTGCTCAACCAAACGCCTATGCGGAGCAGCTCAAATACAATATCACAGGCTCCTATTCTTGGTATCCGTATTTTATCGGTGATCAAGCCGAGGCGCCGGGGATGATTACAGAGCTTATCCCGATGATTTTATCCTTAGCGAAAATCGACGGTGAAATCCTCACCCTGCCGCCAAAGCGCACTAATAACGCTCTGGAAACCGGTCAACTCGACTTTGATATCGTCAGCCCAAGTTGGTTTGAAAAACAGGATTTAGGGCCGCTGTTTGTCAAATCGGTCCCCATAATGCAAATCACTGAGTATGTGGTCACATTGCCAGAAAATGTCAGTAAATATAAAGATATCGGCCAGATAAAAGGTAAACAAATCGGCACTGTGCGCGGTTATTTATACCACGACGACAAGGATTTTATCCGCGCCGACTTCACCTCCGAGCAGGAGCTGATCAAAGCCTTAGATAAACACAGAGTCGATGCCGTTATTGCAGGTAATTACCCGGCGTTGTATTGGTCGACTCAGTTGCGGATCCCTGTCGCACTGGCGGCAGTGCATTCTGATGGTGACTTAGTGTTTAGGTTACGAAAAGAACATACCGATTTGCTTCCTGCCATCAATCAAGCCATAGCCACACTGAAGGCCAATGGTAAAATTGACGAAATCATCAAAAAATACACCCAAAGGTTAGCCAGTTAAACCTAGCTCATTTCCTTGGCTGTAAGGTCACTTTAGGGTTTAACACTAAACGTTTGCCTTCATTTAGATAGGTTGTACAGGCGACACGCAGCAGAGAGGCAAAATTGGCCACTCGGCCGTCGCGAGTTAACACTTCCTGATATATTCGCGTTAAAAATGCCGCAACACTGAGGTCCGCTTCGTCGGCAATATCTTCTATGATTTGCCAAAAAACCGCCTCGAGACGCACACTGGTCACGACACCATCGATACGAATCGAGCGGGTTTTAAGTTCGAACAGTTCGGGTTCGGCGCCGGAATAAATTTCACACACTGTCTTACTCCCCTTAGGTGGCTACCCGAACTGTTATGCCACAAAATCAAACTGATAAGCTAGCCAAGCAACTGATTAAATTGTGCAAGCCAAGCGGGATGTGCTGGCCAAGCGGGGGCGGTGACAAGCTTGCCATCGGTAATCGCTTGGGTTACGGCAATATCGCAATATTCAGCGCCCGCTTGTCTCACCTCGGGAGCACATGCAGGGTAAGCTGAAACCTTTTTACCGCCAACGACATCCGCCGCCGTCAGCAACTGTGCGCCGTGGCAAATGGCCGCCATGGGCTTATCTTGCTCCGAAAACGCCCTCACTAAATTCAGCACTAACGGATTTAAACGCAAATACTCCGGTGCTCGGCCCCCTGGGAGCAGTAAAGCATCGAAATCATTGGCACTCACCTTTGCAAAATCACCATTTAGAGCAAAGAGATGCCCAGGTTTTTCGCTGTAGGTTTGGTCGCCTTCAAAATCATGAATTGCGGTTTTAATGGTTTGTCCGGCCACTTTATCGGGGCAAACAACGGTAACTTGGTGACCCACCATTTGCAGCGCCTGAAATGGCACCATTAGCTCATAATCTTCAACAAAATCACCGGCGATGATCAAAATTTTTGCCATGGTAAACTCCTTTTATTAGGACAGTATCTGAGTGAAAGTTTGCAACCGCTCTCTAAACACCCTCTCCACTTTACTCCCCTTGCCGCGACAAAGGTAACAACCAAATACTACAAATTTATTCCAGAAAAAAAGCGCCCGTAGGCGCTTAATCTGGGGCGTTATAAAGGCCAACATAGCTCAATTAAGCGCTTAATCACCCAGAGTGGCTCAACAATGAATATCAGTATGACCACTCATAGGGATCGTAATTCGCCAGCACTTCAGCATAACTGTGACTCAGCCCTTGGGTAGAGTAATAGTACCCCCGCCCCTGATTATCCTTGGCGTAAAAAATATCCTCGGTTCCTGGCTGCTGTGGCAACAGATCTCGGGTTTTAGCCAGTTTGAGTTCATCATAATGGTAGGGGGCAAAGGTCAGTACACTTTCCTCAAACACCGCAGTATGCCGGCAACTGTTACGGCGGATCTGAGCGGCAATCGCCTCCAGATCTTCCCCACGATTAAGGGCTAGCCACTGCTCAGCATAGCGTTCAACGATGAATTTTTCGGAATAAAAATAATGCTCTTTACCCGATAAACGCATCTGAATATCCGCATAATTTCCATTGAGGATCAGGCGAATATAACAATCAACCGTTTGCTTACTATGCCATTCGAGCCCTGCCACGGCGGCGATTTGCTCCGCCGTGACTAAGCGTCCGTGTTGGCTAAATACCCTGATATAACCGACAAGTTCAATCATAGTGTCCAACTATCGTGTTTAACTGGGTAATAGGCCTCGCGCCGCCAATCTATCGGCAACAAAACCTAGGCTAAACTTGTCGAGCGTGGCCCGCGTTGGCGCACCGGTTTGAATATCCCAACCAAAGGCTTCATAGAACATGTCCAGCGCCGTTTGCATGTCAGCACGGTCCATCTTGATGGTGCCCTCTTGACCGAAGTTTTTATCTGGATCCATATCGTAAACCCAGTCGCAGAGCACATCGTGCTCTTCGCGCATATTGCTTTCATTCATCTGCAATATAGTTAGGGCACGGTGTAGATGTAAGACTCTTTCCGCCTTGAAATCTAACTCAGTCTCACTGGTTTCAATCCCTGTGACTAAGCTGAACATTTGCGATTCAATGGTGCTATCACCTTCATAGTTACGATTTTTATCCGGTGATGCCAGCAGTGGGAACATCCAATTACACAGTGTCAGCGAATCATGTAACACATTTTTCACCAGCGACCACTTAGCAAAACGGATCTTTGCCGCATTGATTGGGGTATACCAATTCACCTTATCGAATGCCCCTTCACCCCATTTTTTCTCGGCAATCGCCACTGTCATATCGTGTGGCAATCCACTATTAACTATGTTGATGTGGGAATGGCACTGGGCATCACGGTTAAAGACGACGTTGATTAACGTACCGACCTGACCTGCAGTTTCACTGGCATGGTGCACGGCAGCATTAGTTTTTTGGTTAAAGACCTTGGTTTTACTCTCTTTATGTATGTCCCAATAACCTAACGCGGGATTAGTGCCATCTAAGCCCCAACGCTTGATCAAATCATATAAGCCGTCGGCCATATGGGAGATTTCACCTTCTTTAAAGGCAATTCGGCGATAGAAATCAAGCAAGAAAGCGGGATCTTGGTTATCCCAAAGCGCCCAAGGGATACTGTTGTATTCCTCTTCAGGCAATAAATGTTTGAACATATCGTGAGTTTTTAAAAACTTAAAAATGTGTGAAATCAGGCCATAGTTACACCAAATACCATAATCATCGAGAATATGTGCCCCTAAAGCGCCTACCATAGCGTGTGCTTCGGTACCATTTTTGGTGCCCATTAAATACTGTGGCACAAGGAACCCCATACACACATTGGATATATGTTCAGATTTACGGTTATATTTGCTTTTCAATTCAGGGACTTTTAGCTCGCAGAAGCAACGTATTGGGCATGAATGACAGCCCCCCGTACGCTTCATCCACTTATTGGCGTATTCCACACCTATATAGCTTTCTGCCATCGAGGTTCGAAACCCAATACGATTGCGTTCATTCCATGGCACTTCGCCTAAATCGATTTCTTGATCGGCAGCGCCCCACTTCAAACCGGGCCGAGATTTCCAGCGGCTGATGGGTGCTGAGTACTCAGCCCAAGATTGCGGCGTTGAAGGTACGACACCATTATTGTTGGCGCCGATAATCCCTAAAATATGGTCATCTAAGGCGCGCATCTTTTCATTATTGGCGGCGATTTTAACGGCGCCGGTGCCGATAATGCCTATCCCTTTACAATTTTTTGAGCCCATCACCGAGCCATGACCACCGGCTGAGTGCCCGCCCTGAGTCATAATCACTGACAGTGGCACTTGGTTCTCCCCCGCTTGGCCAATCGCAGCGACCTGTGCATTGGGTCCCATCATTTGCGCTATCATAGCGTGGGTATCAAATATACCTTTACCCCATAGGGCATCGGCAGGTTCAATCGTGACCTTATCATCGACAATTTTCAGCCACACAGGGCTACTCGCTTTGCCTTCTATCGCAATTGCATCGAAACCGGCAAATTTCATTGCGGGTGAAAAATGCCCGCCAAAGTGACCATCGGCAATCAGATGTTTTTCAATGACGGGACTACGGGAAGTAATAGTTGTTCGTCCGGTACATATAACGCCTGAACCCGTTAATGGCCCTGCTGAAAACACAATAATATTATCTGGATCAATTGCAGTAATATTATCCTTATGGTCATCCCACAATATTTTATAACCAATCCCCATACCACCGATATAGTCATAATATTTATTGATTGGCTCATACCATATATGATTAGTTGTTAAATTAACTCTGAGGACTTTACCCGCCCAACCACCTATTTGTTCACTCATATTACTTCTCCTGAATTTAAGAAACTAAGCCGGTGTATTTTTCATATTGTTCTAATGCAGCTTCAGCCTCTTCCCAGTTATAAAATTTAATTGCACCCGTAGGACAAACCTGCGCACAGGCAGGATTACCATTACATAAATCACATTTAACGGCTTTCATTTTGCTGCGATCAACTTTAATGACCTGCTGAGGACACTTATCTGCACAATAACCACATCCGACACAACGAGCTTCATCAATCACTTTGGCGCCAGTTTGTGCATTCGTTGAAATAGCCTGCTGTGGACAAACTTCAGTACAGACTTCACAGTGGCGACAAGTTGAAGGAACAACGGTTTTATCACCGCACTCACCTCGTTGTATTTCATAGTCAAATTGCACACCATGTGGGCCATAGTTCATATTTTTTTCTACTTTGACGCGGGCCAATGTAGGGCTACTATCCCCTTCATGGTTCCAACCACAGGCAATTTCGCAGCGTCTGCAACTTACACAAACCGTAGGGTTTACCACCATGAGTCCACCAGGCATGACTTCTACGATTTCTTGGCTGTTACTGTCACTGCCGCAACCGGTCAGAAAACTTATCAATGTCCCGCTATAAACCGTACCGACAGCAACGCCCATACCGCCTTTAAGCATTCCTCTTCTGGTAATCATATTTGATCCTTTATTAGTCAAAGCAATATAATTAAAATATGCATACACTTTGATTCCCGACAATTTATGCTAAAGTAATTACGTCTTTGATTTTTAACCTGCGTCACAATTACCCATATTGGGACAGTATTAGTTCAAGTTACACGACATACATCAGAGTAACGTTTTTAAGAATTTTAAATCTAATATCTAGAAATTTAAAATGATGCCTCACATCAAATTATCTCAACATAATTAACGAACAACTTTTAAAATGATTTAATTAAGTGCAATTCGACTCATAACTAAGTTAGTATCTATACCGCATACATTCCGATTAGAGTCCCGACAGAATCTAATTAAAAGGAATGGAAAATGATGAAAACGAATACCCGTTCTCAATGGAAAATCTTTACGCCAATGGCAGTCGCAGTCTGTTTGATGACAGCCTGCTCCGATGGTGACGATGGGAAAGAAGGTCCACCAGGGATAGTGAGTATCAGCATAGAACAGGCCGATACGCTTAAAGCAACAATAGAAAATGTGGTTATCGATGCGCAAACCCATGTGCAGGTTGATTTCTTCCTCAGCAATGCCAATGGGATTGCGGTCACTGGGCTAGAAAGCCTGAAGGATCTCGATACCTTAGGTGTCGGTATTGCTAAATTGGCTCCGCCACAGGCTCATTATCAAGCCCAAACAGCCATAAGTACCGAGGCTAAGAGCACAACTGACCCTGCACTGCAGTGGACCAGTTACATCAATAATCAAGTAGAACCGGCCGCAAATGCCCAAGCGAATGCACAAACGCAGTGGCAAGCAGGCATTGAAAGCAGCTGTAAAGCGGCTTGTCTAACTTCATTAGGCGCGGGCCAATACCGTTACACTTTGAGTAAACCACTCACGAGTTACTCGCAATTTACGGGGATAGACACCCAGTACTCGCCTGAGCTCACCCACAGGATTTACCTAGAGTTAAAGCCGTTCGCAAACAGCCCAATCGACACTCAGTTGGTCAACAGCGTATACGATTTTGTGCCCGCCACAGGACAGGCTGTCGCAGCGGATATGGGCCGTAAAGTGATCGCACCGGAACAAGCCTGTTTTCGATGTCATAACCCAGACTTAGCCAATACCGATACTCGCCTTTTGATGCACGGCAGTAAACGTTTTGCCTTTGAGGGCTGTGTTGTCTGCCACACGACTTACTCAGGCGATCCTGAAACGGGTAATAGCCTTGATATGGCGACATTGACACACCAGATCCACCAAGCCAAATATCAAATTGTCGGTTACAAGGGGCAGTTGTATGACTACGCCAAGGTGACCTATCCCGGTGATATGACCCAATGTCAGCAATGCCATATTCCCGGCGCAACGGCGCAAAGTGGCAATAGCAATATCCCCAGTAAAACCGCTTGCCTTGACTGTCACAAAGCGCAAATTCCTGCCGATTGGAATGGCACTGTAGCGGGTTTATTCCACAACAGGGAAATTTTTGCCAATGCATGGGCACTGGGTTGTAGCGGCTGCCACCCTGATAGCACTAATCCTGAAGGTGTCGGGCTTTTCCACAATGCCGCAGTGAAAACAGCCACTAAACTGGTGAGCGATTACCAAGTTAAGTTACTGAGTTCGCAGCTCAGCGTTGAAGCCAAGACCCTTGCGGTGACATTGCAAGTGCAGCAAATGGAGCAACTGCCCGCCAGTCAGCCTATGATAAAATCCTTCTGGTTGATTGCCGCAGGTGAAACAAATAGCGCGAGCATGCCAATCAATAATGGCCAGCGTAAAGTGTGGGATTTATTGGCAAACACCAGCGACGTCGCCTTAAAAATTACCGCGCCCAATCAGCTAACCGTTACCATATCTAACCTAACGACTGCAGATTTTGGCGATCTGAGTCAGTCAAAGCTCTACAGTAAACTGGTGCTCTGTGCCGATAAAAATACCGGCTTTGCCGTGAACTGTAATATTGGCAATCAAGAGGTGAGTCTCAGTGCCATTAATTCGCTAAGCCTTGAAGGTCAAGCGGTTACGGCAAAAGCTAAGGTCGATGAACAGGCCTGTCGCCAATGCCATGATCAAGGATTAGAGGATAGAGTCCAATCGGCGCATCAAATGGAGGGGATTTTTGAGCCCAATAGCAGCTGTGGCAACTGTCATGCACCGCAAACGGCAACCGCACTGACCGATGGCCAATGTCAAAGTTGCCATAGTAATGATGCGATTATGTATCTCAATGCCAATGTGATGCACACGCCTGGGGCCAGCCAAATCAAGCCCTATCGCACCATCAACAATACTTTGAGCTACAGGGAAATGGTGCATTCACTGCATGCGGGAACCCGCACTGTAGTGGGGTTTGGCAACCCACGCCCCGAACTCACTTACCCAAATGCAAAAAACAACTGCGGTGTTTGCCATAGCACTGGACAGCTGGATCTTGCGGGACTGAGTGCACAGCAATCCCTATTAGTTGCAACGCCCGATGCCGCCAAACTAGGGCAAATTGCCGAGTATTCACCAACCTTAGCAACCTGCACGGCTTGTCACACGCTGATCGATAGTTTAGTCGTCCATGCACGCAGCTTTGGCGGGGTTTATCAAAGTGATGCCAGCGGTGGTCGAATTTACCCATCGGGGCAAGAATCCTGCGCCACCTGCCACGCCGAAGGTCGCTCATCGGGGGTCGACAAGGTACACAAATAAGCCATTAGATTTGATTTAATGCCAAAAAAACGCTCACCATAATGGTGAGCGATTTTATTTAATTCGCATTATTTATCAATACCTTACCATCAAAACACTCAAAAGAGCAACAGCGAGCGCTTTACTTGATTTGACTTAGTTTAATGTCGTTGAGATTAAGGCTTGAGCACACTTTGGCTCTCTACTACCTGCGTTTGGCTATAACCATTGAGCCCAGTATTCGCCGACTTCACCACATTTAAGGCTTCGGTAGTGAGGGTATTATTGCCATTTAACAGATCGTTAAGAGTGCCCGCTTCGCTATGCACTAATCCAAGTTCCCTTAACATGGCATCGACAACGGGCGCATTGGCGCGGTAGTTTAATGCCGCGCTAGTCACTTGCTCTGCGATGCCACCTTGATGCTGCGCACCTTCCCCGCCGGCGGTAAATTGATGACCCGTGCCATAACCTTGAAGGATCTTAATGCCTTCGATGTTTTCTAACGGTTTAACCGCCTGGGCGACAATTTCTGGCAATGCTTTTAAGATCGCGAGGGATTTTTGCAGGGCAATCTGCTCATCACGCAGTACGTTTTCAGCTTCATAAAGTGCTTGTTTACCCGCGGCTTCAACGGCATACACTTTCTCATCCGCTTCGGCCTGCAGTTTTTTCGCATCGGCACTGGCACTGGCTTCAATCAGAATTGCGCTCGATCTGTCTTCGGCGGCACGTTTTTCCGCCTCGGCCTGCACTGTCACGCCGACTGCGTCGCGCTCCGCTTCCTTACGGGCGTCGATCACTTCAATTTCTTTACGGCGATTGGCTTCGGCTATTTGGCGCGCAGTGATAACCGCCTCTTCTTTTTCGACCTTTAGTTTTTCCGCTTCGGCGGCGCGGGCGCGGGCGGCGGATTCTTCTTCGGATTTGGCCGCAACGGCAATGCGTTTTTCCTGCTCGGCAACTTCGATATCCCTTTGTTGTTGAATACGCGACTGCTCGATAGATTTGCGCTTTTCAATCTCACGGGTTTCGATATCTTTGGTCTTTTCGATTTCTGCTGTTTCGATGGCACGCTCTTTGGCAATCTCGGCCTCGCGCTCTTCACGGGCCTTGTTTTCTTTCTGTTTAATGATTTCCGCTTTTTGATCGGCGCGTTTAAATTCGAGGGATTGTTGCTGGATCAAGCGCGCTTCTTCCTCCGACTTTTCAATCTCTAAAGATTCCTTTTCGGCCTCTAAGTTACGCTGCTCGATCTTAATGCGGTTTTCCTGCTGAATATCGTTGGTTTCCTTGCGTTTTTCTTCGATAATTTTCGCTAGGCGAGCACGACCTTCGGCGTCGAATGCGTTGTTTTCATTAAAAAACTGCAAATCAGTTTGATCGAAACCCGTCAACGAAACCGATTCGAGTTCGAGACCGTTTTTCTCGAGATCGTTGGCGACGTTATTTTGCACCCGCTGCACAAAGTCGGCGCGCTGCTCATGCATCTCTGTCATAGTCATCTCAGCCGCAACGGCGCGCAGTACGTCGACAAACTTAGATTCCATCAACTTTTTCAACTCTTCCACTCGAGTGGTGCGCGTTCCTAGTGTTTGTGCCGCCATCGAAATACCGTCGGCATTGGGGGCGACACGTAAGTAGAAGTCGGCCTTCACATCCACGCGCATCCTATCTTTAGTGATCAAGGCGTCTTTTTGGGTTTTCTCCACTTCGATGCGTAGGGTATTCATATTCACTGCAATGGTTTCATGCAGCACGGGTAACACTATAGCCCCGCCGTCTTTAATAATTTTTTCGCCACCAAACCCCGTACGCACAAAAGCCATTTCCTTGGTCGCACGTTTATATAACTTGGCAAAAATCAGGCCGATAACAATCAGGCCTATCACTACCATACCCGCAACTAACAGCACAAAATGACTCGGATTAGTGACTTCGTTTAACACATCCATTTGCTTTCCTTTTCAATTAAATAATGGCTTTAAAATACTAATTATCAAAACGCGTCGCAGACCAGACTCGGCCCTCGCGTCTTAGCAGCACCACCTGAGTGCCTGAGGCAAACTCGACCCCCGATATTTCTGGCTCGACTAAAACATAATGTTTTTGCTGATGTTTATCGCGCACGACAGCCTCTGAGGGCATGCCTTTCATCGCACAACCTAAGGTAATAGTGCCAACATAACCGCTAAGATCGTCTAGCGATATCGCCGTCGATTCATTTTTGGGTAAGTGATCGGCAAGCACTCGCCCTAAATAACGGCAAGCGAATGCACTGCCAACGATGGCAATAGGTAAGGTGAAAAGTTGTGGCAATAGCATGCCCGCCACACTTAGACTAATAAAATTAGTGAGATAACCCGTTACCGCAAAACTGGTCAGCGCGAGCACAAACCAAATCAGCAACGGGAGTCGATTAAGACATAACCAGCCCGCAATGCCGGTGAGCCCACCGACACTCGCATCGGCATCATAATCAACATCGGTTGGTACCCATTGGTCTAAGGCACTTAACATGCTCAAACCGATTAACAGGGCTAAGGCTTCAAACACACCAAGGGCTAGCACACAGGCAAAGGCGATAGTGTAAGGTAAATTAGGCTGTTCAACTAAAAACGCCCACATAGTCATCTCCTTGAACGATACAACATTCCATTTATTTCACTGTAATTATCGACTTACGGACCACAGAATAACAAGGCAAGCCCCATTTCCAAACTAAAAATTCATCTTAAAATGGATTTTGGCTAAATCCTTGCTGCGCCAAAATGCCATGGGCAGTCATCGCTGACAATGCCATATCCACCCCCGGCAGTAGTGAGCCGTTGTTTAAGTCAAAATAAGCCGCACTTTGTCCACAGATATAAAACTTCACCCCGTGCTCGACTAACGCTTTAACCAAAGCCTTATTCGCATTTGGAGCCCCCTGATGCAACTTAGCGTAAAAGGTATCGTCGGCTAAGTCACTAATGGCACTGCCATGCACCACCATAGCCAGTTCAATATCGCTTTCCTTCACCCCGGCCGCTACATGCATATTGATAAAACGCGCTAAGCTTTCGAGTTGACGATTTAGCTTGCCCACTTCGGCCGCCTTGCTCATATCAAAGGCGATTTTAAACTTCATTCCCTTGGGGATGGGGAGCGTACTATCTACTTTTGCTATCTGCCCAAATTCGGGGATGGCGCTGCCCGGTGTAAAGCTCTCTGCTCCCGCATGGGCAGCACTGGATAAGCCGACCAACAGCGCCATGGTCATGCCTTTAATGGTTTTAGTGTGATGTGATTTTGGCTGCATGATATTATCATCCTGTTATTGTTATTTTTTCGTGCTAATAGATAACGACAGCACCTTAAGATTGAGTCTATGGATACCGTTATGAACACCAAAGAACCCACGCCAAGTTACGATAAACTCACCGCTCATTTCCAGAAAATTTCACACTTTGAGCATTTCTGTGCGCTGGGGGATTGGGATCAAGCCGCCATGATGCCCATGGGCGGCAACAATGAGCGCGCCGATGCGATGGCAGAACTGGCGCTACATATACACGACCTCAAAACCTCGGCCGCCTTAGCCGATAACTTAACCCGCGCCGCGGATGAGCCGCTGACACATGAGCAACGGGCCAACCTCAGGGAAATGTTATACCAGTACCAACAGGCGAGCTTAGTGCCCGGCGATCTAGTGCAAGCCAAAACTAAAATGGCCTATCAATGTGAAAATGCATGGCGCGAGCAACGTAAAAATAATGATTGGCAGGGCTTTAAAGCCAATCTTAACGCTGTCATCGCCCTCACGAGGGAGGAAGCGCAAATTCGGGGTGAAGCACTGAATATTCCGCCCTATGATGCCCTACTCAATAAGTTTGAACCCGGCATGACCACGGCAAAACTTGAACAAACCTTTAAAGGATTAAGGACTTGGTTACCGCCCCTGATCCAAGAAGTATTAGCCAAGCAAGCAAATGAGCCTAGGCTCACCCTTAATGGCCCCTTCGACATCGGTGCCCAACAAGCCCTTGGCCGCGAGGTGATGGCTTATCTGGGGTTTGATTTTAATCACGGCAGACTCGATATCAGCAGTCATCCATTTTGCGGTGGCGTTCCGAGCGATGTGCGGATCACTACCCGTTATAATGAAACCGATTTTAGCAGTGCTATCATGGGGATAGTCCATGAAACCGGCCATGCCCGTTATGAACAAGGCTTGCCGAAACAATGGCGTGGCCAGCCCGCAGGGCTCGCACGTTCTATGGGCATCCATGAAAGCCAGAGTCTATTCTGTGAAATGCAGCTCGGTGCTAACCCGGCGTTTTTACGCCAATTGCAGCCCCTGATTAAACAGCACTTAGGCTGCGAGTTCAGCGCCCAAGACTTGGCAAAACACTACACCCGCGTTAATCCCGGACTTATCCGCGTCGATGCCGATGAAGTCACCTATCCTTGCCATATTTTGCTGCGTTTTGAGGCTGAAAAAGCCTTTATCGACGGCAGTTTAGCCGTAGATGACCTACCCGATTTTTGGTCAAGCCAGATGCAACAACTGCTGGGTATTAACACAGATGGCAATTACCGTGATGGCTGTATGCAAGATATCCATTGGGCAGTGGGGGAATTAGGCTATTTCCCCAGTTATACCTTGGGTGCCATGTATGCGGCGCAGTGCCGCTTCTCGATGGAACAAACCTTAGGTCCAATAGAAGCCTTAATCGATGCCGGCAAGTTAGCCACAATCTTTCAATGGCTGAGCGACAATATTTGGGCTAAGGGCTCATTGCTGACCACAGATGAACTCATGCGCCAAGCGACGGGCGAACCGTTAAATAGCCAGTATCTTGAGCGTCATCTCCGTCAGCGATATTTAGGCTAATGCTCAACTTTGATACTCGGCTAAGTCAAAGTTGATACTCAACTAGGTCAATGTCGAGTTTCAGCGCATTTTAGGACGGTTTGGGTATATAATGCCGAGCTTATTTTAATCAAGACACTTTGAACGGGATAGATATCGGCCATGTTATTGCGTGCAATCACCCCACAGGATTGGGATGCCATTTTACAGATCCAAGCGGAATGCTACTCACAACTGGATCCTGAGCCCCTGCATGTATTGCAAAGCAAGTGGCAGGTGTCACCACAGTCCTGTTTTGTGTTTGAGGTGAATGATGCCGTGGTCGGATATTGTTTAGCCCACCCTTGGACAATCAACATGCCACCCGCGCTCTACGAGCCGATCACCCATTTACCTAAGGCCGATACCCTCTATCTGCACGATATTGCGATTTCAGCCAAAGCCCAAGGGTTAGGCGCAGGCGCTAAGGCGCTCACGCGCTTAAAACTACTGGCGGACCGCTATAATCTCAATTCCTTGTCCCTAGTGGCAGTGCAAGGTGCCGATAGTTATTGGCTTAAAATGGGTTTTAAACCTCAGACTATCAATAAATGTCTTGGCAGTTACACCCATGATGCTATGTACATGATTTACAATATTAATCGTCGAGATATATGATGAACCCAACCCTCACCACTATCGGTTTACTCTGCCTTAGCAATATTTTTATGACCTTTGCCTGGTACGGGCATTTGAAGACGCTAGGCTCAAAACCTTGGATTATTGCGGCCCTAGTGAGCTGGGGAATTGCGCTATTTGAATACTTACTGCAAGTGCCTGCCAACCGTATCGGTTACACGGTAATGAATGTCGGTCAGTTAAAAATCTTACAAGAAGTCATCACCTTAAGTTTGTTCGTCCCCTTTGCCTATTTCTATATGAAAGAGCCCTTAAAACTCGATTATCTATGGGCGGGGCTGTGCATCTTAGGTGCCGTGTATTTTATTTTTAGAAGTGAATTTAATTAATTTCAGACTTATTTCAGGAGAGTTTTCCCCATGGCACGTCAAGTCACTTATACCTTCAAAGGTCAGACTAAAACCATCGCCTTTAGCTACGACAAACACCATGATTTATATGAAGCCGTTGCCGAAGCGGAAGGGATAGATCTCGCCAAATTTCTCGCCATGGAACAACAAATTGCCATGACTTCCCGCAAAGGTGCAAAAGCGGAAAAAGATTTTAGAAAGGTCGAGTTTGCCCGTTTTGGCTTTAGCAATATCCATTTTGTCCGTGACGATGAGCCCGAAGCCTAAGCGACATGTTAGCTCCATACTGTGATTTTCAGACTAGGAACCCCCATGTTAAATACTGAACATGCCAACTTTCCCCGTGCAGGCTTCTTCCGCCGTCTAGGCGCAGCCATCTATGATCTGCTGTTAGCCGTCGCCGTATTTATGTTTTCTGGCGCCATTGGTTTTGGCCTCTTCTTTGGCCTAGCCTATTCTGGCGTTATCGGCATGAATGGCTTTGAGCATGTTGCCGATGCGCTCAATGGCACCCCCATTTACCATGGTATTTATCAACTCTGGTTAGCACTCTGCGTGGGGACTTTCTACGCATTATTTTGGAGTAAAGGCGGCCAAACCTTAGGAATGCGCGCCTGGCGCCTTAAAATTCAACATCCTAACGGCCAAAACCTAAGCCTTATCACAGCCTATGCCCGCATCGTTTGGTCATTGCTGGGGATTGGAAATCTTTGGATATTAATTAACAACGATAAACTCGCGCTGCAGGATATGATGACCCGCTCCGAAGTTGTTGTTCTCTCTAAGGAAGCCAACCAAATGCGCAACTGGCACGGTGCTTAAATTGGCATCGAACTTAAATTTAGGCGCTTAAATTTCTCGGCTTAAATCAAGCCAACTTCGCCCATAAAAAAACGACGCTTTGGCGTCGTTTTTTATAGACTCCTATCGAAATAACGCAATGCGTATCATCGCCGGATAAAGTAGAAGGCAATCCCCGTAAATAACAGACTTGGTGCCACCGCCCCCACATAGGCGGGCAACTCGTAGACTATGCTCATAGGGCCAAAGATTTCATTACTGATATAGAAGCTAAAACCCGCCACAACCCCAAGTAACACCCTAGCCCCCATAGTCACGGTTCGCAGCGGACCAAATACGAAGGAGAGCGCCACCAGCATCATGACGCCGACGGTAATAGGTTGCATAAATTTACGCCATAGGGCGAGCTCATAACGGCTGGGATCTTGGCTATTCGTTTGCAAATAATCAAGATAACCCAGTAGGCCACGGATAGAGAGCGCCTCTGGTTTAATCGACACGACACTGAGCTTATCCGGCGTTAAACTCGATTTCCATACATCTTCTTCGAGGTAATCTAAGCTCACGAGATCGGAGGTCACTTCTGTACGCTCAACCCCAAATAAACGCCAACTGTCCTTCGCAAATAGGGCGCGATCAGCGTGTACAACATTGGTAAGTTTAAGCTCATTATTGAATTTATAGAGAGTGATGTTATTGAGTTTATTGATATCTTCAACTTCCCCAATATTAACGAATAGGTCACCATCCTTAGCCCAAATGCCTCGGTGTGATTTAATTAAACTTCCGCCGGATAACTTAATGGCTTGCAACTCATTGGCTTTCTGCTCAGCAATCGGTGCGCCCCACTCGCCCAGCGCCATTACCATCAGCATTAAAGGCACCGCCGTTTTCATGGCGGAAAGCGTGATCTGCAGACGCGACATCCCCGATGCCTGCATCACCACCAGTTCGGAGTTAGACGCCAACATGCCCATACCGATTAAAGCACCGAGCAGAACGGCCATAGGGAAAAACATTTCGATATCCCGTGGCACTAAAAACAGTACATAGATGCCGGCATCCATCATGGTATAAGTCCCACGACCGACTAAACGCAATTGGTCCACCCACTTGATAATGCCAGAAAGGCCAGTGAGTACCAGTAAACACAGCGCCGAAGTGCTCAGTAATACCCTAGCGATATAAAGGTCTAAGATCTTCATGCGGCCACCTTTCTACGGGCCATCGCAGTGGATAAACGCGCGAACAGAGGTCTGTCTTTACCGAGCAGTAGGAGTCCCATGATCAAGGCAGATAAGTGTATCCACCACATGCCTAAATATTGTGGGATCACGCCATCTTGGAGCGCTTTACGCCCAGCCACCATCAGACCAAAATAACCTAAATACAAGAGGACCGCGGGCAGCATCTTGGCAAATTTACCTTGGCGCACGTTAACCCTTGCTAATGGCACGGCGATAAGCGTCATAATCGGAATAGCCAATGGAATAGCGAGGCGCCACTGGAACTCGGCCACGGCTTCTGAGCCTTCGACTTTAAGTAAATCCTTCAGCGGGAGAGCCGATAATTTGCGACGACGTTCATCGACTTGTTGCTCTTTAATCTGCATTTTGTAGTCACCAAACTCAATCATTTGGTAGTTTTTCAGCTGCGGGCTCCCCTGGTAACGAACCCCTTCATTTAGCTGCAACTGCTGGGCGCCGGAATTGTCTTCCAATACCCGGCCACCTTTCGCCACCACCACATTGGTTAAGCCAGTTTCATCACTGGGATCGGGTAACTGGGCCACAAACACTTTATCTAGTTCGTTATCTTTGCCAATGCGCTCTACGAATAACACGGCGCGGCCGTTAGGACTCGCCTGGAAACGCCCCTGCACCAATGCCGCGAGTCCAGCCTCTGATTGGGCTTTCTCCAGCACTTGATTTTGCTGTTCCTCCGCCCAAGGCGCGACATAGAGGGACAAATATCCCGTAAACAACATATTGATGACGGCAAGGATTAAGGTCACGCGGGTCACATACCACTCGCTCACGCCGACCCCATGGAGGATCACCATTTCGTTCTCGGCATACATGCGGCCATGGGCCATCAAGATCCCAAGAAACAAACTCAAGGGTAAAACGAGTACCACTAAATAGGGGAGGTTTAAGCCTATTAATGTCGCAATGAGGGAGGCAGGAAATTCACCATCGGAGGCATCGGCCAGTATACGCACGAAATGCTGGCTAATAAAAATAGTTAACAGTACAAAAAGTACTGCAATTTGCGCTTTTAAAACTTCTCGAATAAGGTATCTAAATACAATCACAGGTAGGATCCGGTCTCTAAACTTATCTTTTTGCTGGTAACAGACTAACTTTCATGTAAACTGTTTACTTTTGATAGTTTTCTGACCAGCTTCAGGGGTTCCTGGCAAACTTAAGTATACGAGTGTTTTACAAACACGTGACTTAAATGCCGAGAATAAATCACCTTTGGAGTAATAACTTAGGCCCTTTCCGGGACAAGCAGACATTATCCAATAAATATAAAAATTTGTCTTTAAGAATCTAGGAGTGCTCATGGAGTTTAGCGTAAAGAGCGGTAGCCCCGAAAAACAACGCTCAGCTTGTATCGTTGTGGGTGTTTATGAACCTCGCCGTCTATCGGGTATCGCCGAGCAATTAGACAAGATTAGCGAAGGTTATATCAGTAATCTGTTGCGTCGCGGCGATCTGGAGGGCAAGCCTGGCCAGATGTTATTGCTGCACCACGTTCCTAACGTATTGAGTGAGCGTGTATTATTAGTTGGCTGTGGCAAAGAACGAGAACTAGACGAACGCCAATATAAGCAGATCATTACTAAAACAATCAACACCTTAAATGAAACTGGCTCAATGGAAGCCGTATGCTTCTTAACCGAGTTGCATGTTAAAGGTCGTGATACCTATTGGAAAGTACGTCAAGCCGTCGAAACCACCAATAACAGCTTATATTGCTTCGATGCATTAAAAAGCCGCAAAGGTGAAACCCGTCGTCCACTGCGTAAGTTAGTGTTCAACGTGCCAACTCGCCGCGAATTAACCTTAGGTGAACGCGCCATTGAACATGGTATGGCCGTATCTGCGGGTGTGCATTTATGCCGTGATGTGGCCAATATGCCACCGAATATCTGCAATCCAGCCTATTTAGCCTCGCAAGCGCGCCAACTGGCTGAAATACATGAAAACCTGCATGTCACCACCGTAGGTGAAGAGCAAATGGCCAAGCTAGGCATGAACTCTTACCTCGCAGTGGGCCGTGCCAGCGCCAACGAATCCATTATGACAGTGATGGAATATAAAGGCGCCGTCGATAGTACTGAAAAACCAATTGTTTTGGTTGGTAAAGGGTTAACCTTCGACTCTGGTGGTATTTCGTTAAAACCTGGCGAAGCTATGGATGAAATGAAGTACGACATGGGCGGCGCTGCGGGTGTGATTGGCACCATGAAAGCCATCTGTGAGATGAAGTTACCTATCAATGTCGTCGGTGTGCTCGCAGGTTGTGAAAACATGCCATCGGGTAATGCCTATCGTCCGGGTGATATTCTGACCACTATGTCAGGCCAAACCGTTGAAGTGCTTAATACCGACGCCGAAGGCCGTCTGGTGCTGTGCGACGTGTTAACTTATGTTGAACGCTTCGACCCAGAACTGGTGATTGACACAGCGACCCTAACGGGTGCCTGCGTTATCGCCTTAGGTAAGCATGCTTCAGGCCTATTCTCATCCCACAACCCATTGGCACACGAGCTGTTAAATGCCGGTGAGCAAAGTGGTGACCGCGCATGGCGCATGCCGTTATGGGATGAGTACCAAGATATGCTCGACAGCCCATTTGCGGACATGACCAACCTGGGTGGTCGTCCAGCGGGTGCCATTACCGCGGCCTGCTTCCTGTCACGTTTTGCGAAAAAGTACAATTGGGCACATTTAGATGTGGCCGGAACTGCGTGGAACAGCGGAGCCAATAAAGGATCCACTGGCCGCCCAGTACCGATTTTGACTCAGTTCTTAATCAACCGTGCAGGCGTTGAATTAGGCGAGTAAGTTTAACTAATAAGTTAATGCTCACAAAAAGCGAAGAGAATCCTCTTCGCTTTTTTTATCTCTTTGAAACTAGAGTTTTTCCCCTCATGCCTAGGAGAATTAATCTATTCTCCTTTGTACCGGATAATCCCTCATCTTGAGCAAGTTTTGATTGACAGCCACGCCCCAGCCCTTTAGTTTTAACCCCATGAAAACGATGACGACTACTTTTTTTACTTTCTTTTTTACACCCCCACTCTAGGAGGCGGATTTACTGTGTAAAAACGAAAGTAAAAATCCAAAGCCTCCCCACTGGGAGGCTTTTTTGTCTTAAATGGTTGATAAAATACATAATATATGGCGGCAATTGAGGTCAGAATGCATAAACCACAGCCTTTAAATCAAACTCGAGAACAAATCACTCAACTCGATAATGAACTGCTCTCATTACTCGCCGAGCGCCGACGCTTAAGTTTAGAAGTGGCCCGCAGCAAAGAGGTCGATATCAGACCCATTAGGGACACCCAAAGGGAAAAGGAATTACTCACTAGACTGGTTAAGGAAGGACGGGAAAAAGGCCTAGATGCCCACTATGTGATCTCCCTTTATCAAAGCATTATCGAAGATTCAGTGCTCAATCAGCAGGCTTATTTACACGGCCGCGCCAATCCTGAAACGCAAAAACAGCAGTATTGTATCGCCTATCTTGGCGCTAGGGGCTCCTATTCATACCTTGCGGCAACCCGTTATTGCCTGCGCCGCCAAGTCGATATGTTGGATTTAGGCTGCCAAAGTTTCGATGAAATTGTGCAAGCGGTTGAATCGGGTCATGCCGATTATGGGTTCCTACCGATTGAAAATACCTCATCGGGTTCGATCAACGAAGTGTATGACGTACTGCAACATACTAGCCTCTCCATCGTTGGCGAGACCACAATAGAAGTAAGCCATTGTTTACTTGGCAAACCCGGCAGTAAATTGAGCGATATCAAGACAGTTTACGCCCATCCACAGCCTATCAGCCAATGCAGCCGTTATCTCAGTCAACACAAGGACTTAAGGCTAGAATATTGTTCGAGCAGCGCCGAGGCAATGGAAAAGGTCAATCAAAGTGCTGACAATAGTGCTGGGGCGATTGGTAGCGCCGAAGGTGGTGCGCTCTATCAGTTAGAGTCCATTGAAGCGGGCCTTGCGAATCAAAAAATCAACCAAAGCCGTTTTATTGTTGTCGCCCGTAAAGCCGTAGCTGTGCCTGAACAACTCCCCGCAAAAACGACCTTAATCATGGCCACGGGTCAAAAGGCCGGAGCCTTAGTCGAGGCCTTACTCGTCCTGAAGGCCCATCAATTGAATATGAGCAAGTTAGAGTCTCGCCCAATCCCGGGCACCCCCTGGGAAGAAATGTTCTACCTCGATATCGATGCCAATATATCCAGCGAAGCCATGCAGGCAGGATTAAAGCAATTAGAGCGGATCACGCGTTTTATCAAAGTATTAGGCTGCTACCCCTGCGAAACAGTCAAACCAACACAGTTGAGTAACAGCCAACTGCTGATTGAACCTAGCACCTCTAAGACTCAGAATCTGAGCGACAATACGCCGGAAATAAGCCCCTATAGATACAGCAAAGCTTATAAAGCGCAGGACAGCGAAATTAGCAGCGGTCCATTGAGTATCGGCGCCGGCCATATTGGGGTGATAGCCAAGATGAGCCTGACTAAGGAACTGTCTCCCTTAGCGTTATCTCAATTTGAGCATAGGGTGAAGCAGCTTAAGGAAATCGGGTTTCAAGCCATTATTCTGGAAGCGGTAAACCTCTTAGTCTCACCCGAGTTAACCTTAGCTAAACTGCGTCAAATTCTGCATCAGTACGATTTACTGTGCATTGTCGCCGTAGAACAAAGCGCGGATATGGCACTGGCAACCCAACAGGCCGACATGTTGTTTATCAATGGAAAACAAATGTTTAACCAAGCCCTATTGACCCAAGCGGGCACACTGCCTATGCCACTATTGCTCGAGCGTAATGATATGGCAAGCTATGAGGAATTTTTGGCGGCAACCGAGATTATCTTAAGCCAAGGCAATCAACAGCTGATCCTCTGCGATTCGGGAGTTCGCACTTTTAACCACGCGAATCTTCCGACTTTAGATCTAACTAGCCTGATCCAAATTAAAGCCACGAGTCATTTACCCATAGTGATCAACCCTTGTTATGCCATAACGCAGGACGCTTTGGTACTGCAAACCCAAGGGATTAAACAACTTAAGGCCGATGGTTTAGTACTTAACTGCACACTCGAAGACGATGGGCTCGAACTCATGGCCCAAGTTGTGCGGGAATTATATCGTTAACCTTTAAGATAAAAGAAAAGCCACAGCACTGATCTGTGGCTTTTTTATCACAGATAAGCTTATTTGGGCGCAGGCCAGCTACCCTATTTCGCATTGACTGGCACAGCATTACTCCTGCGAATAAGCCCTGCCATAGTCGAACCTTGCACTAAGATAGAAAACACCACCACAGCATAGGTCATCACCAATAAGAGCTCGCGTAGCTCCACACCACTGCTCGTATCGACCACTATCCCCTGCGGTAGGCTCATGGCCATTGCCAGTGCTAATCCGCCACGTAGCCCACCCCAAATCAAAATAGACTCGGCATAGGGATTGTAGGATTTAACCATTCTAAATCCCCGATAAGGCAGTAACACACTGACGGCGCGTGCCAATAGCACGAGCGGAATCGCCAAAAACATAAACCACCACAGTGGTGCTTTAAACGTCACAAGTAACAGTAATAGACCAAGTAGCAGGAAGAGTAGCGCATTGAAGAAGGATTCGATCAGTGACCAAAATGTCAGTAACTTAACCCGCTCCTGACGAACAAAATATTTAGGCACACTGAAATTACCTATGATAATACCAGCACTTACCATAGCGAGCGGTCCAGAAACCCCAAAAACCTCCGCCATCACATATCCCGCAGTCGGAATAAGCAAAGTCACTAACATCAGTTGGGTTTCTTCCTCACAGTAACGGAAAAAAAGATGTAGTAAGAAACCTAATACCGCGCCGTAAATCAGACCACCTATCGCCTCATGGACAAACAAGCCCGATACCTGCAGAGCCGTAATGGGCTCGGTCGAAAACGCCATTTGGGACAACACCACAAAAACGACTAACCCTATACCATCATTAAATAGAGACTCCCCCTCCACTTGAATGGCGATATCCTCCGGGGCTCCCATCTTCTTTAAAATGGCCAGCACGGCAATGGGATCCGTGGGAGAAATTAAGGCGCCAAAGAGTAGGCAATGGGTGAGCGCTAGGGGTAATCCCAACTGGGGCGCCGCCCAAAACAGCAGACCACCAATAATAAAGGTCGACAGCAATGTGCTCACACAGGCAAGGATAAGGATCTCCCACTTTTGGTGCTTTAATATTGATAAGCGGATCTGCAGGGCGCCAGCGAAAAGTAAGAAACCGAGCATGCCGTTCAGTAAGAGCGCCTGAAAATCGAGTTTCTCAAGCCCAACCACAAAATAGCCATATACTTCGCCCCCAAGCGCCTTTCCCCCGAGGAGGAGCAATAAACTCATCCCTAGGGCCAAAGCCGTGATAGCAACGGTTTCTTGTAATTTATGCACCCGTGAAGAGATTACTGAGGTGATTAAGGCTAACGCACAGAGAATACAGAGAATTTGATAGCTGGACATGGGAGCCTCTTTCAACGCACAGATGCAGAGACTCTAGCACATATTTAGATTTCTAAACCATCCAATAAGCTTAACCAGCCTTTTAGGATCCGATGGCAAAACCAAATAATACCAAAGAGATAAATCGAAAGACTGAGCCAAGTGACAGGCACCCAATAACCGAGAGCCAACAGGCCGATAAAAATAATATTGGAATGGCGCTGCCAACGCAGATGCGAAGCAAGCAAACCATTATGCAATGTTTGGCGTTGGGATAGGTTGATAAACAGACTCAAGAGTACAGGAAGCAAAAGTAGCGGGAAGCCCGACATCAAAGCATAAAGCAAATGCCCAAGGCTACGATCTTCAATTTTTGCGGCATAGGTGGTTGTCGTTGTCATTGAGAGACTCCAGCCAGACAATGGGACTGGGCGCTCACAATCAACGCCCTTGTCTTTAACCTTACGTTCTCGGGTAAATAATCGCAACTAAGGAATTAAAATATTTCCGCTCAAAAATCAATGCCCATACAGACTACAAGGACAAGGTGATATCGGACTTCAACTTAGTTGAACAGGCTAACACAAAGCCAGCTTCAATCTCAGCGGGGGTTAATGTCATAGTGCTGCTGGATTCAGTTTCTCCCTCAAGCACTTGGCACTTGCAGGCACCACAGACGCCAGAGCGGCAGGCGGCAATAATCGGCAAACCTTCGGCCTCAATGCCTTCGAGTAGGCTTTGCTCTGAAGTTAACACGCGCTTTCTATCGCCGATGGACAACATAAAAGACGAACTGGAATTGGCGGGCTTTATGCCCTGCATCTCAGCCTGCTTGACTCTGTGCTGCGCATCTTTGACCGCGGTGGCAAAGCTTTCATGGTGCAATTGAGCCATATCAAAATTAAGCTCGCCCAGTAAACGTTTTACGGCCTGCATATAAGGCTCTGGGCCGCATAAAAACACGGTTCTTTCCGCAAAATCAGGCACTAAATTAAGTAAACTTTCGGCACTTAAACGCCCTATTTCATGTAAAACCTCATCCCCATGCCATGGTGTTTCTGTTGTGATAGATTCCAGCATGTAACGCAGCTTAAAACGACTATGACGCTGCGCCATAGTGGCTAAGGAGGATTTAAAAATGATGTCCGCTTCGGAGCGCGCACTGTGTACAAAGGCAATATCGGCGTCCATCTGGCTATCGGTAAGATAACGGGACATAGAGTACATAGGGGTAATGCCGCAGCCAGCACTCAAGAATAGATATTTTTTTGCAGGAATATCAAACAGATTAAACTGCCCCGTTGGCGGTAATACTCGAACACTTTGCCCCGGCTGCAGATGGTCAATAAGATAATTGGAGACCAGCCCACCTTCGACTCGCTTAATGGTCACCATAAGGGAATAGGGCCGCGAGGGTGTGGAAGATAAGGTATAACTGCGACAAGCCTGTTCACCGTTGATCTCAAGCACTAAGGTCATAAACTGGCCAGGCTTATAATCAAACTTCATTGGCTCGCCGGCTTGAAAACGAAAGCTCACCACATCAGCAGTTTCGTTCCAGCGTTCGACGCACACTAATTGATTGAAACTCTCCTGTCTTTGGGGAGAAAAGGATAATGTCCCCTCCCTCGACATCAGACTCATATTCATAGCATTCTTATTCCACAAAACACTGCGGTTTTACTCAAACGCTTAAAACCGCAGTTAAACAAAGGTTCTCGGTTAATTTAGGCCACGTTTAACATGGTTTTCAAATCGGCCTCGACGGTCGTGGTATTACGTAGACCAAACTTTTCTTCCAAAATTTTGGCTAAATTTGCCGTTAGGAAGGCGGGTGGTGTTGGGCCGGTACGAATGTTTTTTACCCCAAGGGAGAGCAAGGTCAACAATACAACAATGGCTTTTTGCTCGAACCATGAAAGCACTAAGCTCAGAGGTAATTCATTAATATCGCACTCAAAAATCTCAGAAAGTGCAATCGCAAGCTGAATAGCAGAATAAGCATCGTTGCACTGACCAATATCGAGTAAACGCGGGATACCGTTGATATCACCAAAGTCGAGTTTATTGAACTTGTACTTGCCGCAACCTAAGGTCAGGATCACTGAGTCTTTAGGGGCAGATTTAGCCAGATCGGTAAAATAGCTTCTTTCAGCCTTATCGCCATCACAGCCCCCAACGAGGAAGAAGTGCTTGATTGAGCCATTTTTCACATTATCAACCACGGCTGGAGCCGCAGTCATTAAGGCATTACGGGCAAAACCTATGGTGATATTGTGTGGGATTTCATCGTATTGGAAGCCTTCTAAAGCTAGGGCCTTATCGACTACCGCCGAGAAATCATCCCCCACAATATGTGTCACCCCTGGCCAGCCGACAATGCTGCGGGTGAAAATGCGGTCGCTATAATTGCCCACATTGGGATCGATAATGCAGTTTGATGTCATCACCACAGCACCGGGGAAGTTAGCGAACTCCTTTTGTTGGTTCTGCCAAGCGCTGCCGTAGTTACCGACAAGGTGAGGATATTTTTTAAAGGCGGGATACGCTAATGCTGGCAACATTTCACCGTGGGTATACACATTGATGCCCTTGCCTGCAGTTTGCTCGAGGATAAGCTCTAAGTCCTTCATATCATGGCCGGAGACTAAAATCGCCTTGCCCTTAACTGACTTAGTATTCACCACTGTTGGCTCAGGGTGACCGAAAGCTTCGGTTTCGCCCGCATCGAGCATAGCCATAATGCGATAATTAAGCTGACCTATGTCCATCGCAGTGGTAAATAACTTGTCGCCATCGACACTCGGCTCACCCAAAAATGCCATAATTTCATGGAAACCTTCTGCGATGCTGGCATCCGTCTTACCTAATACTCGAGCATGCTCCATATAGGCGGCTGCGCCCTTAAGGCCGTATAGGCAAAGCAGTCTTAAACCTAAGATATCCTCATGGATTTCATGTTTGTCTTTATTCAATAGCGCGATAGGCGCCTGAGAAAGCATTTCAACTTTGGTCGTTCCCAGCACTAATTGAGCAACTTCAGGAACCTGCTCTGCAACGATCCCAGCTCTCTCACATGCCGCTTCATAGGCAAGCTTTAAACTCGCACGGTATTTAGCGGCCTGCTGCGCGTAGGCAATCAGACGTTCATCGTCAAAATTGACGTTGGTCAGCGTAGAGAAAAATGCCTTAGGCACAAAACTGTCCACTTCGGCATCGATAATGCCCAGCCCGCGAGCTTTAACCGCATACACAGACACGCCCTGCAGCATATAAATCAATAAATCCTGTAGATCGGACGTTGCCGCCAACTTGCCACACATACCTTGGGAATAACTACAACCATTGCCAGCGGGTGTACGGATAGTTTGCTCACACTGAATACAAAACATGGATAGACTCCTAATTTAAATTCATGCTTTATTTATGCATGTTTAAAACTAGTCTACCGAAACCCTGTGTAAGCGACAGTAATTTCTAAAATTCAATATCAAATTTTAGAGAAAGATCACCTTAAGCAAATACTAATAAACATAAAAAGCCTAACCAAGATCCATAAAAAAACGCCCATATTTGATGGGCATTTTTTTATAACTAATTGTTTATTAATTGGCTTTCATATCATTAACCGATTGCAACATAATGCGGCTTTCACGCTGGAACTGCGGCGCAAAGTCCCCAAACCACTTAGCAACGGTTTGAAACTGCTTAATGAACTCGTCCCTATCGCCACGCTTTAGTAGCTCTAATGCGTCACGGTAGTTATCCAAATAATCGCCGATGGCATGCTGGCTATCCTGCTGGGCAAAAATAATATCGGCGTAAAGTTCTGGGCTTTGGGCAAATAAGCGCCCGACCATGGCTAATTCCAAGCGGTAAATCGGCGAACTAAATTGCAGTAAAGTGTCGATATCCGCCTCTTCCTTACACAGATTCAAACCGTATACAAAGGTCGAGAAATGCCGCATTGCCTGCACTAACTGCATCGCACTATCGTGGCGCTCGGGCTCTGCTTCGACAATCCGCGCCCCCCAAATGGCAATTTGCTCGAGCAACCATTGGTATTTATCAGGCTCACGTCCGTGACACACCACGACCACTTGTTTGGCTAGGCTCCCAACATCGGGGCCAAACATAGGGTGAAATCCCACCACAGGGCCTTTATGGGCCTCAAGCATAGCGTTAACTGGCTCAGTTTTAATGGACGTTAAGTCGGCTAAAATACAATCCTTGGGTAACTGGGTTAGCTTTTCACGAATAAGCTCACAGGTGATGGCAATAGGGACAGTGACTAGCACCAATCCCGCCTCGGCAAATAAGCTATCCGCCTGCTGCCAGTCGTCTTTATCAAGAATATTAACTTGATAGCCCGACAGCTTTAGCATCTGTTGGAATAGACCGCCAAGCTGACCTTTGCCGCCAACAATCACCACAGATCCTAAATCTTTTTTGACTTGCTTAAAGCCAACATCTTTTTCATTGAGATAAGACTCACGCATCAAGCGGCGTAGAATATCCTCAATGAGCTGTGGTGCTATGCCCATCGCATTGGCTTCTTCACGACGTTTAGCCAACATAGCTGCTTCCCGCTGCGGCGCATAAATAGGCAATCCCGCGGCATGTTTTACCGTGCCCACCTGTGCGACTAAATCCAATCGTTTACGCAGTAAATGCAATAATTGCTGATCGACACCATCGATAAGTCCACGAAGGTTTTCTAAATCGGCCGTTGTTTTTTCATTCATACTTTAAGTCCATTAAGCACTTAGGCATTTGCCACTTTCAAGGTATTAAAACGTGTAGGGAGTATCGAAGATAACTTCGATGCACCTTGGCGTAAAACGGTTTCGGTTTTTTCCCAATTAATACAGGAATCCGTCACAGAAACGCCGTATGCCAACTCGCTTAATGGCTTATCACAGCTCTGATTACCTTCATTTAAATGGCTCTCTAACATCACCCCGATAATGGACTTATTGCCATGGTAGATCTGGGTAAAAACATCCTCACACACTGGAATTTGCCGCGCATAATCCTTAGAGGAATTACCATGACTACAATCGATAATAAGACGAGCATTGAGTTTTGCTTTGTGAAGCTGTGCCTCACACTCGGCCACGCTGGCGGCATCGTAGTTTGGTGTTGCGCCACCACGTAAAATCACATGGCCATCGGGATTACCCGCCGTTTGCAGCAGCGCAACCTGCCCCTGTTGGTTAATCCCCATAAACCTATGGCTGCTGGCCGCCGATTTAAGGGCATTAATAGCCACATCGAGCTTACCATCTGTGCCATTTTTAAAGCCGACTGGCATAGACAGGCCAGACGCCATTTCCCTATGGGTTTGCGATTCCGTGGTGCGGGCGCCAATCGCCGACCAAGTCACTAGCTCGGAAATATACTGAGGGCTGATAGGATCGAGCGCTTCGGTGGCGACCGGCAGCTCAAGCTCGGCCAGCCAAATCATCAGCTCACGGGCCAGTTTCAAGCCTTTTTCGACATCGAAGGATTCGTCCATATCGGGGTCGTTGATCATGCCCTTCCAGCCCACTGTGGTACGCGGCTTTTCAAAGTACACTCGCATTAAGATATAAAACTCATCGCTGAGTTCATCGTGCAACTTTTTAAGCTTTAAGGCGTATTCCTTAGCCGCAGTGATATCGTGGATAGAACAAGGGCCAGAGACAATCAGCACACGGTTATCGCGTTTATGGACGATATCGGCGACGGTTTTGCGGGCATTGAGGATATAACGATAGGCATGCTCGGAGAGTGGCAGTGCGTTTTTAAGCTCCTGCGGTGTGATTAAGATCTTCTCTGAACTAATGTGTACGTTATTAATCGTATCCTGCTGCATGCTTACCACCTGAGGCTGAGTGTTATACCCTGTTTTAAAGCTCATCTTTAAAGGTTTGGGTGTGAGTGTATTCGTAAAAATGATGACATCATCAATGTAATTTTGTAACGTTACACCATTACAATGAAGCGTCACTATGCCTGCAAATGATTTGAAGATCAAGGAGAAGTGTTAACAATAATACCTGAGTAGTCTGAAAATGCAGGAACTGACGACAAATGGCTTGAAAAACAGCAACAAAAAACCGCCACTAGGGCGGTTTTCTGTGCGAACACTACGTCTTGTTTTCTGTAGCGGGTACTATTACTTAGTAGCCAGCTTCTCACGGATACGTGCAGATTTACCTGAACGATCACGTAAGTAGTACAGTTTGGCGCGACGAACGCGACCACGACGCTTAACTTCAATGCTAGCGATCAGCGGGCTGTGCGTTTGGAATGCACGCTCAACACCTTCGCCATTAGAGATTTTACGTACTGTGAATGCAGAGTGCAGACCACGGTTACGCTTAGCAATTACAACGCCTTCGAAAGCCTGTAAACGCTCTTTGTCACCTTCTTTAACACGAACCTGAACTACTACTGTATCACCAGCACCAAACGCAGGTACGTCTTGTTTCATTTGCTCATCGTTGAGCATTTTAATGATGTTGTTCATAACTTACTCCGTTCTAGAATTAACTGAGCTACGACTAAGCATGCTTGTCCATTGCTTCAACGAACTGCGCTAAAAGAGTCGTTTGTTCGTCAGTCAGAGCTAGATTTTCAAATAATTCTGGTCGTCTTAGAAAAGTCCTACCAAGGCTTTGCTGTAAACGCCAGAGTCTAATTTGTTCGTGGTTGCCACTTAGCAGCACTGCTGGCACATCGAGTCCATCTAGGCTTTCAGGGCGAGTGTAATGAGGACAATCCAGTAGGCCGTCGGAGAAAGAATCTTGCTCCGCCGAGGCTTGTTTTCCTAGCACGCCAGGAACCAATCTCGATACTGCATCTATGAGTGTCATTGCTGGTAATTCACCGCCCGAGAGCACGTAATCACCAATTGACCACTCCTCATCCACCTCGGTTTGAATAATCCGTTCATCAATACCTTCGTATCGACCACAGACCAAAATCAACCGTGATGATTGCGCCAACTCAGAAACGCCTTGCTGATCCAGCTTACGTCCTTGAGGTGACAAGTAAATCACCTTCGCACCTTCACCCGCTGCAGCTCTCGCCGCATGAATGGCATCGCGTAAGGGTTGCACCATCATCAACATACCGGGACCACCGCCGTAAGGCCTGTCATCCACAGTACTGTGTCTATCATGGGTGAAATCACGGGGATTCCACGTGTGCAACTCAAGCAGGCCGTTTTTCACGGCTCGACCCGTAACACCAAAGTCTGTCACGGCACGGAACATCTCTGGGAACAGGGTTATTACCCCTAACCACATCTGTTGTACCTCGACTTAGAAGTCAGGATCCCAATCCACTAAAATCTGTTTACCTTGCAGATCCACCGTTTTGATGAACTGCTCAGGGACAAAGGGGATCATACGTTCCACTTTGCCGAAACTATCTTTAGCGTTGGCCTTAACTAAAAGCACATCGTTCGACCCTGTTTCCACGATCTGATCGACAATGCCCATGTTGTAACCCGTTGTATTGACCACTTCACAACCGATGAGATCACGCCAATAAAATTCATCTTCTGGCAATGCTTGCATCTGCTGCGGCAGGATTGCAATCTCACAATTTGTGAGCATTTGCGCTCTCTCCCGCGTGTCGACACCTTCAAGCTCGGCAACAACGGCCTTGCCTTGGTATCGCCACTGAGTGACCTTTACTTCACGCCATTCACCATTTTCTTTAATAAGCCAAGGTGAATAATCAAAGATACCTTCAACAGAATCGGTATAGGCGGTGATTCTCAGCCAACCTTTAATGCCATGACAGGAGCCTAATTTCCCCAGTACGACTGGCTGTTGGTTACTGCTCATCAATCTATACCTTAACGCTATTAAGCAGCTGCTTTACGAGCGTCTTTGATCAATTTTGCTACGCGATCAGTTGTCGCAGCGCCGTTAGAAACCCAGTGCTCAACGCGAGCTAGGTCTAAACGTAAAGTTTCTTCTTGGCCACGGGCCAATGGGTTGAAGAAACCAACACGCTCAATGAAACGACCGTCACGAGCGTTACGGCTGTCAGCAACAACGATGTTGTAAAATGGACGCTTTTTAGCGCCGCCACGAGCTAAACGAATGGTAACCATGCGTTTTCAATCCTCTAATGATTTGCTTGAAGCAAAAATAAAAACTGGAACCCCGTGTTCGCGAAGAGTCCCAGATAGAAAGCCGGAAGATTTTACCTGACTTTTCAACGAATGCAACCAAATCTGGCGATTATTAAACCTGCCACCCTAGTGCGCTCGTCGGTCTAAGCTGGATCAACCGACTGATAAAACATTAACTTTGGACAAAATAGTTGAAATTAACGCCCGGGAAATTTCATCCCGCCCGGCATCATGCCACGCATTCCGCGCATCATTTTTTGCATGCCGCCCTTGGCCGACATTTTTTTCATCATCTTTTGCATCTGGGTAAACTGTTTCAATAAACGGTTTACGTCTTGGATTTGCGTGCCAGAACCCGCGGCGATACGGCGTTTACGTGAGCCTTTGATTAAATCCGGATTTTTACGCTCTTTGGCCGTCATAGAGTTGATGATAGCTTCCATTTGGCCCGTCATCTTGCCGTCTTGAATTTGCGCTAGGGCCTCTGGCGGCAATTGACCGACACCGGGCAGCTTTTCCAGCATATTCATCATGCCGCCCATGTTTTTCATTTGCTGTAACTGTTCACGGAAATCTTCTAAATCGAAACTGCCGCCCTGCTTCACTTTAGAAGCCAGCTTCATCGCCTTTTCTTTATCGACGCCGCGCTCAACTTCTTCGATAAGCGATAACACATCGCCCATGCCCAAAATACGAGAGGCGATACGATCGGGGTGGAATGGCTCTAGGGCATCGGTCTTTTCACCCACACCGAGGAATTTAATCGGCTTACCTGTGATATGGCGAATTGATAATGCCGCACCGCCGCGGGCATCACCGTCAACCTTAGTTAAGATGACACCAGTTAAGGGCAAGGCTTCATTAAAGGCTTTGGCGGTATTGGCCGCATCTTGCCCCGTCATCGCATCGACAACAAAGAGGGTTTCGATAGGTTTAACCGCAGCATGTAGCGCCTTGATTTCATCCATCATGGCTTCATCGACGTGCAGACGGCCTGCGGTATCGAGGATCACTACATCGATAAATTTAAGTTTTGCGTGGGCAATGGCCGCTTTCGCAATATCTATGGGTTTTTGACTCACATCCGATGGGAAGAACTCCACATCGACTTCACTCGCTAGGGTCTCAAGCTGTTTGATTGCCGCTGGACGATAAACGTCGGCGCTGACCACCAATACGGATTTCTTATGGCGAGTACGCAGTAATTTACCTAATTTGGCAACACTGGTGGTTTTACCCGCACCTTGCAGACCCGCCATCATAATCACGGCGGGTGGCTGAATCGCTAAATCTAAGGCTTCATTCGCCTCGCCCATAGATTTTTCAAGTTCGCTTTGAACTATCTTAATAAAGGCTTGGCCTGGGCTTAGGCTTTTCGCCACTTCTTGGCCAACGGCGCGCTCTTTAACATTGTTAACGAACTCACGCACTACAGGCAGGGCAACATCGGCCTCCAGCAGTGCCATACGCACTTCGCGCAGGGTTTCCTTAACGTTTTCTTCAGTTAAGCGACCACGGCCACTGATGTTTTTCAGCGTGCGTGACAGTCTGTCGGTTAGATTCTCAAACATTATCCTGCTCTATACCTTTAAGGATCTCGATTAATGGACTGTATTATAACGATGCGGGCGCATTATGCTACTGCCACACTCATCTTGCGGGCACTTAAGCATTTTGCTTGCACTGGCTCATGTTTTACCGCTAGGCGTGAACTATTTACACCTAACAATAAGAATCTGCTAAATTTTGCAACTCATGTCACTGCCCATTTATCGACAGCTCATGTTATTCTAAGGAAAATATTGATCTGTATGCCCCGTTTTCAAGGCACCTTTAACAACACGAATAGGTTAATTATCCATGGTCATTTTTTCCGCCTCAGCCATGTTTTTTTACTGCATTGCATTGGTATTAGTGACAAGCCGACTGTTCCATCCTGAGGGGCCTAATCGCCGAGCCGTTGCGGGTGTTGCGGCGATTGCCGTTATTTTGCATGCTGCAGCGCTATCCCAAGCGATATTTACCACCGACGGACAAAACTTCAGCCTGACCAATGTTATTTCATTAGTGAACTGGATTATCGCCTTCACCTTTACTGTGATGATGTTCAGGCTAAAAGTGATTGTCGTTGTGCCCGTAGTTTATGCCTGCTCTGTGCTATCCGTAGCACTACTCTGGTTATTACCGCCCAAGTTTATTATCCACTTTGAACTCTATCCTGAAGTATTAGCCCATGTTGTATTGTCGCTTATGGCCTACAGTGCGCTGATGATTGCGGCGCTATATGCCATTCAGCTGGCGATGATCCAGAATAAGCTTAAGAAAAAACAGCTGATGTTAAGCCCGAGTATTCCGCCACTGATGACGGTTGAAAAGCAGCTATATCACCTTGTGATCATTGGCGTTATCTTGCTGAGTTTATCCCTCGCCACTGGCTTTATTTTCCTCGATGATATGTTCGCCGATGGCAAAGGCCACAAGGCAATTCTGTCGATTATGGCTTGGTTTGTGTACATCACTATGCTGTGGCAGCAATATTCCGTAGGCTGCAAAATCCGCACCGCCGTTATTTACACTTTATCGGGTGCAACCCTGCTCTCACTGGCTTATTTTGGCGCGCGTATTGTTAAAGAGTTAATCCTCAGCTAATAATGTTAAGCCAGCGATATGCTGAATGCCTTCGCTGGCTTGACACTCCTTTGAAATATCGGTATTTACTTAAGTTTGCTGGCTAATTTGGGATCGACTTTTTGGACGCTATATCGACAAGCGCACTCCTCATTTTTTTACTAGTGCTCATTCTATTCTCAGCCTACTTTTCAGGCTCAGAAACCGCCATGATGACCCTCAACCGCTACCGTCTTAGGCATTTAGCATCCAATGGGCATAAAGGCGCAATACGGGCATTAAAACTGTTAGAACGCCCTGACCGCTTAATCGGTTTAATCCTTATCGGTAATAACTTAGTCAATATTTTAGCCTCTGCCATAGCAACTATTATTGGTATGCGACTCTGGGGGGACTTAGGCGTTGCTATCGCCACTGGTGTGCTTACTTTAGTCGTATTAGTTTTTGCAGAAGTCACCCCAAAAACCATTGCCGCATTAAATCCAGAACGTATCGCCTTTCCATCCAGCTTCCTGCTTATTGTGCTGTCGACAGTATTTGCCTACGTTGTTACCAGCGTGAACCTCATCACCACGGGCATACTGCGTTTATTTGGTATCAAAACCATCAGCAGTAGTGATGCCTTGAGCCAAGAAGAACTTCGCACCGTGGTCCATGAAGCGGGCGCCTTGATCCCCCAGCGACATCAAGAAATGTTGCTGTCGATTTTAGATCTCGAGAAAGTCACAGTTGAAGATATTATGGTGACGCGTTCGGATATTTACGCCATTAACGTTAATGATGAATTTAAAGTCATTAACCGCCAGGTTATCCAAAGCCCACACACCCGAGTATTGGTCTACCGCGACACCATTGACGATGCGGTTGGCTTTATCCATTTACGGGATGCCCTGCGCCTACAATCTAAGAAACAATTCAGTAAATCCTCCCTATTACGCGCCGTAAAGGAGCTGTATTTTATTCCCGAAGGCACGCCGTTAAACGTGCAATTAGCGAATTTTCAGCATAATAAAGAGCGGATAGGCCTAGTGGTGGATGAATATGGCGATATTCAGGGGCTAGTTACCTTAGAAGACATTTTAGAAGAAATTGTTGGCGATTTTACCACCTCTATGATTGCGACCCCGAGCGAAGATATTACCGTCCAGCAGGATGGTAGCTACTTGATCGATGCCAGCATCACCATCCGAGATCTCAATAAAGAAATGAAGTGGAATTTTCCAACGGACGGCCCTAAAACGCTCAATGGATTAATTTTGGAATATTTAGAAGAGATCCCCTCGGAAAACACCAGTTTGCGCCTCGCGGGTTACCCCTTAGAGGTAATTGAAGTAGCTGATAATATGGTCAAAACGGTAAGATTGATCCCGCAGCATTATCACCCGCCACGTTCATAAACCACAGATTACCTATATAAAAAATCGGCTGAACCAATAGATTCAGCCGATTTTGCTCTCCCCCGAGAAATCTAGATCTTTTTTTGCGCCTCGATAGCGCGACGTTTGGCTATCGCCAGAGGAGTGATTTCCTCATTCAGCGACTTTTCCAAACCCAGCATAAAATACACTTCGGCCATTAAAAAAAACGGTCCGATAAGCAATTGATTTAAGTCATCCACAAAGGCAGGCTTAGCTTTCTCATATCGATGGCCTATAAGCTGAAAAACCCAACCCAAAATAAAAATGCCCAACGCCAGCCAAATTGGATTAGCCGAGTGTGATACCAGTTCAGTGGTATAGAGCACGGGAATTAAAAAGAGGGTTAGCCCAATAGCCAACTTTAGATGTAAGCGGACATAATACAGCAGCACAAGGACACCTAAGATCAGTCCTAAACTGGTTTCTCCTAAGCTTCCAAGTGGCACTCTAACGGTCGCCAATAACAAAAATGCCGACCAAATAATTAATGGAATACCAATAAAGTGCGTTTGAATATTTCGATGATTTAGATGCACACTTTTATAGGTTGATAACTGCTCTACGGCGGATTTCATTTGGGGCTCCTCGATTATTGTCCCTGCATTATGCTCATCCGCGCCACTCTCACATAGGATTACAATACCTAAATTTAAGTGGTCGCTGATGCAATAAGCTAACGCAAAATATCCCCACTGAACAGAGAAAGTAAATAAAATGTTGCAAATGCAAAAGAAAACAGGGAACCGCGGGTTCCCTGTTTAATCAGTCAATACTGAAGTCAGCTTATAAGGACTCGATGATCACAGTCGCTATCGCGTAGGATTTTTCATCGGCAATAGAAATATGCCCGACCTTTGCATTAAGCTGCTCTAGTCGAGCAAGCGCGCCCCCGGTAAAGCCTATTGTCGGCGCACCGTTATCATCATTACCAATATGAATATGCTGAAAAGAGACCCCACGGCCTATGCCCGTTCCCAGCGCCTTTGCGGCGGCCTCTTTCGCGGCAAAGCGTTTAGCCAGATATCGACCGGGTTGACTATGGGCGCCATAGAGGGCAAATTCAGCCTCTGTGAGCACTCGTTTAGCCAACCTATCGCCCGCGCGTTTAACCTGGGTTTCTATACGTTCAATTTCAACGATATCTGTGCCTAAACCAACAATGGCCATTATTCGCCCCGGCGCCCTTCAAGCATTAGGGTTTTCATATCTTTAACGGCAGTAGCTAAACCATCGATCGCCGCACGGGCAACGATAGCATGGCCAATATTGAGCTCATATAACTCGGGAATGGCTGCAATAGGCTTAACATTGTGATAGTGCAAACCATGGCCAGCATTGACGATAAGCCCTTTGCCATGGGCATATTTTGCCATCTCGCTAATTCTGGCTAATTCACGGGCTTCATCCGCTTCTGTTTTTGCATCGGCATAGCAACCCGTATGGATTTCGATCACAGGTGCGCCAGAGGCGACCGCTGCATCGATTTGGGTCTTATCCGCATCGATAAATAAAGAGACTTGAATACCATTAGCGGCTAAACGAGTGACTGCTGCAGTGATTTTCTCAAGTTGCCCAGCAACATCTAAGCCGCCTTCTGTGGTAACTTCCTGACGTTTTTCAGGCACTAAACAAACATAAGTCGGTTTAACTTCACAGGCGATGTTAAGCATTTCTTCGGTGACGGCACATTCGAAGTTCATGCGGGTTTTTAAGGTTTTTGCCAATAAATACACATCGCGGTCGATAATATGGCGTCTATCTTCACGCAAATGGATGGTAATACCGTCGGCACCCGCATGTTCTGCAACGGCCGCTGCATGGACAGGATCGGGGTAATTAGTGCCACGCGCCTGACGTAGGGTCGCAATATGGTCGATATTTACGCCCAATAAGATACGGCTCATCGGGAACTCCTTTATTTTAATAAGGCTAGAATTAACACTGAAATTGCGCCCCATTGTACTGACACCCAGATGAAAAAACACTGAGACGCTCACTAAAAACAACTATTCGAGGGAATTATTCCCAACGTACTTTGACATTAAGGCACTCTGAAACAATTGCCGACTGAGCAAAGGTTTAGTGCCAAGCAGAGGTTGTAGCATAGAACGCATCAACCGCTTTGCACTTAAAAAATGCTCCTCCACCAATTGATTATCATTAAGTGCCGTTAGCATGGCCCCTTGATAGGCATTGCGAGCACGGGAATTCAGCACAAATTGAAAGCCTAACTCGGGAATGAGTTGGTAGTAATCTTCGGGGACAAGCGCCTCACCTTGGGTGTCGCGACTCAGAGAAGGCATAGCCCCTAACTCCCGCAGCAATGCGAGTTCAACATAACGCAGCTGGGATTGACAAAAATCTGCGGCGAGACCGACTAAGGCGCGGTGATAAATCAGGAATAACGCTTCGGCATTGTGCTGCACAGACAAGGTTCGCATCAGCAACTCATTGATATACATCCCTGCATATAGACTGTGGCCACTAAGTGGAACAGCTGGGGCCGCCGCTTCAATTTGTGTTAAGGTTTTTAATTCAGACTTGCCGCTAAATTCGAAGATCAGCGGTTGAAAGGGCTGGAGAATACTCTTGATAGAGCGCTTACCGCTGCCTATTCTGGCAACCGCATCGACGCGTCCAATGCCGTCAACCAACAGGTTAACTAAGGCACTGGACTCTCGGTATGGACGATGATGTAGAACATAACCCCGTTTCATCGATAAGCATGCTCAAATGACAAAAATTAATCGTCACCGTAACCTAAGCTACGTAGGGCGCGTTCATCATCGGCCCAGCCAGATTTCACTTTCACCCACACTTCGAGGAACACTTTGTTATCAAACAAGGTTTCCATGTCTAAACGGGCTTGGGTCGCGATGGTACGAATACGCTCGCCCTTGCTGCCGATCACCATACGTTTTTGACCTTCGCGCTCGACGAGGATCAGGGCGTTAATTTGGTAAACGCCGTTTTCCATCATCTTAAACTGCTCGATTTCAACCGTGGCATCGTAGGGCAGCTCGTCCCCAAGAAAACGCATCAGTTTTTCACGGACAATTTCCGAGGCCATAAACCGCTGTGAACGGTCGGTCACATAATCTTCGGGGAAGAAGAACGGGTTCTCCGGCAGGGAGTCAGCCGCTAATTCCAAAATCCGCTTCACGTTAGTGCCTTTACTGGCTGAAATCGGCAGAATTTCATCGAAAGGATACTTCTTCGCCACTTCTTCCAAATAGGGAAAAAGGGCTTCTTTATCTTTGATATTGTCGACTTTATTGATAGCTAAAATGGTTTTACGCTCTTCACCGCCGCGGCGTAATTTACTTAATACCATTTCATCATCGGCGGTCCAAGTCATACCATCGACAACAAAAATCACCATAGCCACATCGGCGAGTGAACTGGCCGCAGCACGGTTCATCAAACGGTTGATGGCACGTTGTTCTTCAATATGCAGCCCCGGCGTATCGATAAACACGATTTGCTTAGGGCCATCGGTATGAATACCCATAATACGGTGACGGGTCGTTTGTGGTTTTTTAGAGGTGATACTCACCTTTTGCCCGAGCAAACGATTTAATAGGGTCGATTTACCCACATTCGGACGGCCGATAATGGCCACCATACCGCAGTAGGTCACATCATAGTGGGCCGACGGCGTTGGCGCGGCCGCATTCATCCTTGCCAGTAATTCGTCTAAGCTAGGTTCATTGCTCACATTAGCGGCATCGACAGCTGGCAAGTCTGTTTTTTTGGTCATTTCTTCAGTAACTCCAATACTTGGGCCGCGGCGATCTGTTCGGCTTTGCGGCGTGAACTCGCCACCCCGATTACGCTTTGGCTCAAGTCTTCAATACGGCATTCAACGGTGAATGTCTGGTCGTGGGCATCGCCTTCTATATTGATTACTTGGTAATCCGGTAGTGGCTTTTTTAACCCTTGTAAATATTCTTGCAGCAAGGTTTTAGCATCTTTCTGGCTTACGCCGGGTTGAATTTCTGCTAAACGCTCGGCATACCAGGTCAGCAGCAAATTGCGGCAGACCTCTAGATCTGAATCGAGATAAATCGCACCTATAATGGCTTCTACCGCATCGGCCAGAATGGACTCACGGCGAAATCCACCACTTTTTAATTCACCTGGACCGAGATATAAATAATCGCCGAGCTTAAACGCTTGGGCGATAAGCGTTAGGGTGTCGCCACGCACTAAGGTGGCACGCATCCGGCTTAAATCGCCTTCGGTCGCCTTCGGAAACTGGTGATAAAGTGCATCGGATATCACGATAGATAAAATCGAATCACCTAAAAACTCTAGACGTTCGTTGTGTTTATTTGCCGCACTTCTATGGGTCAAGGCCTGGGTTAATAACTCAATATTCTTGAATTCATAACCTAAGGTACGACACAAACGAGGCAAATTTTTAATCGGTTCCATGCTATTTTATTCCACCTACACGCTCAAAACGCACTCCACTTGGTAACCAAGTTGGTAGGAAATCGGCGGGTGCGCGGTCAAATTCAAAACTTATCCAAATCGCGACCGCTTTACCCACCAAGTTTTCTTCAGGGACAAAGCCCCAGAAACGACTGTCGGTACTGTTATCGCGGTTATCCCCCATGGCAAAGTAATGGCCTTCTGGCACGAGGAACTCGCCTGCGGGTAAGTTGGCTTCACGCTTAAAGTAACCCAACATATCAGGGCGGCTTGGGTTGATTAAAATATCGTGGCCCACTTCGCCCAATTGCTCGGTATAACGTAATAATGGCACCCCGTCTTGGCTAAAATCGCCACGGCTAATCTCGGTACGTGCTACCACTTCCGCTTCTGGGCAATTTGTCTGCTGAGCATCGCAGGCCTTTTGGATCATCAACTGCTTATTACGATAAATCACTCGGTCGCCCGGTAATCCGACAACGCGTTTGATATAGTCAATTTGCGGATTTTCAGGGTATTTAAATACGATCACATCGCCACGTTCAGGTTTACCCGTTTCAACCAGTTTAGTTCGCCATACGGGATCTTTAAGGCCATAACTAAACTTTTCCACCAGAATAAAGTCCCCCACCAACAGGGTTGGCATCATAGAACCCGAGGGGATTTGAAATGGCTCATAAATAAAGGAGCGCAGGATCAAAACAAAGGCAATCACAGGGAAGATAGAATGCGCAGTTTCGACTAGAGTCGACTCACGAATGATTTGGTACTCGGCTTCTTCGGTTAAATTCGCCTGTGATGCCTTTGCCAACGCTAAACTCTCGCGGCGCTTAGGGGCAAACATCAGCACATCGACTAACCAGATAAGCCCTGAAATCAGGGTTACCAGCACTAAAATAATGGAAAAATAGGCTGCCATTGCTTATTGAACTCCTGCCTGGAAATAATTAAAGGTTCTTAACCTAGCGACTATGGTATTTCAACTATCGAGCTTTAGTTAACTTACCGCATTTCATTATAAACACCACAAAATCATGCGATAAGCTAAGTAAAGCGCCGCAATCTGCGGCGCAATAGTGAACTAAATTGTCATGCTGTGACTCAGGATTACTCGTTGAGTTTCAGTACCGCCAAGAATGCCTCCTGCGGCACCTCAACGTTACCCACTTGCTTCATCCGTTTCTTACCCTCTTTTTGTTTATTTAAGAGTTTTTTCTTACGGGAAACGTCGCCGCCGTAACACTTAGCCGTAACGTCTTTACGCAGGGCTTTTACGGTTGAACGGGCAATAATCTGGCTACCAACGGCTGCTTGAATCGCAATATCAAACATTTGGCGCGGGATCAGCTCTTTCATTTTTTCAACTAACGCTAAACCACGGTGACGAATGTTTGATCTGTGGATAACCATCGCGAGGGCATCGACTCGGTCGCCGTTAATCAGGATATCTAAGCGCACCATGTCCGCGGGATCGAAGCGAATAAAGTTATATTCGAGCGAAGCATAACCGCGGCTGGTCGATTTTAAACGGTCGAAGAAATCCATCACCACTTCTGCCATTGGCAGGTGGTAAGTTACGGCGACTTGGTTACCGTGGTAAACCATGTTCACCTGAGTGCCACGTTTTTCAATACAAAGGGTAATCACGTTACCTAAGTATTCTTTTGGCACTAAAATGTTGGCCTCAACAATCGGCTCACGCATTTCTTCGATATTATTAATCGCGGGTAAATCTGATGGGTTATCGACATAGACAACTTCACCGTTAGTCATAACCACTTCATAGACTACCGTCGGTGCCGTAGTGATCAGCTCAAGATTGTATTCACGCTCTAAACGTTCTTGAATGATTTCCATATGGAGCAGGCCTAAATAGCCAATACGGAAACCAAAGCCAAGGGCCGATGAACTTTCAGGTTCGAAGAACAATGAAGCATCGTTCAGGCTGAGTTTGTTTAAAGCATCACGGAAGTTTTCATATTCATCGGTCGAAATCGGGAATACGCCCGCGTAAACCTGCGGTTTCACCTTTTTAAAACCAGGTAAAGGCTTATCAGCGCCATTCTTGGCCAGCGTCAAAGTATCGCCCACTGGCGCGCCGTGGATCTCCTTAATACCGGCGATCACAAAACCTACCTCACCGGTTTTTAGCTCGGCTTTATCGGTTTGCTTTGGCGTGAAAATACCGACGCGATCGGCGGTGTGGTTTTGTCCGGTCGACATCACCTTAAACTTATCGCCTTTCTTCAGGCTACCGTGTTTAATGCGCACCAAGGACACTACGCCTAAATAGCTATCAAACCAAGAATCGATGATTAAGGCTTGCAGCGGCGCATCCGGATCACCCTCTGGTGGAGGGATTTGTGCAACGATCACTTCTAACACATCATCGACACCGACACCGGTTTTAGCGGAACAACGCACGGCATTCATCGCATCGATACCGACAATATCTTCAATTTCGGCGGCAACACGCTCAGGGTCGGCTTGCGGTAAGTCGATCTTGTTTAAGATAGGTACCACATCCAGATTCATATCCAGTGCGGTATAACAGTTTGCCAGAGTCTGAGCTTCTACGCCCTGACCCGCATCCACCACCAGCAATGCGCCTTCGCAGGCCGCTAATGAACGTGACACTTCATAGGAAAAGTCGACGTGGCCAGGGGTATCAATAAAGTTGAGTTGATAGACTTGGCCATCTTTAGCCTTGTAGTCTAGGGTGACACTTTGTGCCTTAATCGTGATACCACGCTCACGCTCAAGATCCATAGAATCGAGCACTTGAGCATCCATTTCACGGTCGGTTAAACCGCCACAAACCTGAATAAGACGATCTGATAGCGTCGATTTACCATGGTCGATATGGGCAATAATTGAGAAGTTTCTAATGTGTTTCATTATGCTGCAATGACTAATACTGAAAATGGATACGGTTCAAAGGAGCGAAATTGTACCTGATTGCGGTTTCAATACCAATCAGATTCACTCCTAGTTACATTTATGCCACCCAAAGGCATGAAAGTCTCAAATTAACTTTCTATCTTAAACGGCTAATAGACTGAAACTAATCGGTTAATTTACCTAAACTGACGCCCATACCTAAATAAGCCAAAATCACAGGCTTTGCATCCACTTCGAGCCGTTTAGCCCTCTGTTTTCCAAACCACCAGGCCAACAAAGTGCCAAGGGCGGCAAAAGCCATAGCACTCAGATCAGGATTCAATTGGATAATGTGAGCGACAAATTGCCCTAAAACGGCCCCGGCAAACAAGCCTAACAAAGGCAATAGGTAGACCAAGGCGGCCGCTTTTAGAATAACGCTCTCGGGAAGACCTAACTTCAGAAGCTCACCGGGCTCGCAGGGGCGCTCGCTTTGAATGGAGAATTGTTGGGTTTTGGCTGAAAAAGCCTGCGCCACGGCAGAAGTACCGCAGGACTCACTACTACTGCAACTCTTACAGGTACTTTTAAGCTCAACTTCAACCCTGAGCCAACCCTGATGATCACAGGCAATCACCCTTGCCACTTCTTCCATCATAGTGCTGCGCCCTATTCTAGTCTGAGGCTTTTTGCAATGCGCGAAAGGGTTTCTGTCGGCACTTTACCTACGGCGACCACTTCAGCATTACCCACTTTTTCAGAGACCAGCGATAAACCATTACGGGTGATTAACTCCTCCGGCAATGGGCTCGAACCGGCTCTGGCCACATAAACGGAAATATTGGCGAGCCCATCGGTCAATGCGATATATTCCACCGCTTCATGGCTGCCGATTAAACGGTGATGATCGCGCACAACAACGGTAAACCCTGCTGGTAACCAAGAAAACTGCCAATTTTGACCATCTTGCCGCTCGGCTTGATCGATAACCGCCGGCCATTCTTGTTTGTAGGCTTCCTGTAAAATCGCTGGCGGCTCATGAAGTTCAATCAATTCAATGACCATGATTTGCTCAAGCAGTTGTTTATCTTGAGTCAACATGTCGTATCGCAGCGGCAAATACGTCTCCATATCGAGCCAGATCTGAAAACCATAGCGATACTCATCATTTGGTAACAAGCGGATCATTTGCCCAGGGCGGCCAGCAATACGCGTTCGACCTCCGAGCACGAATTGATAACCGACTTCTAAATCGCTCATTTTAGAGGAAAATGCAGCAGGCCAAACACCTTGAATATGATTGGAAATAATGCTGTATGCCGGTTGGTCGTGTTCGATAAAGGTCACACGATTCCCTACACGTACCGCATTCTTTGGGGGACCATTGAGGTACTCTAAAAAAGCAACCTCTTGTTCATTTACTTTACCGTGAAGATAAACCAAAGGCCGAATATGATCGGCCTGAAGTTGAATAATCGATGCTTTAAACTCTTTCTCTTTTAATGCCTGACTCATTTTATCGAGCCAGACTTTGGCGGGCATATCTTCCTGCGCCATTGCAGGGAACACCAAGGCTAATAAAGCCAACAGGATTAGACGCAAGCTAACTCCTTACTACTGATTGAACGGAACGGGGATAACCTCGGTATTGTCTTCTATAACCGCCCCAGTATTCAATCGTTGTTGCAACATATGATCTTGAATATAAGTATTAATTCGGCGGCGTTGCTCGTTCATTTGATCATTAGTGTAACCTTGGTTTTGTTGCACAGCGCCGGTTTGTAAACTCACAGGAGACGCACTACCCACCAAAGGACGGGTGATCAATACTGGCGATGGAGACGCAACATCATCGGCCGTTTGGTTGTAATTTTGCACGCCGACAATCGCAAACATGGCCACAGTTGCCGCGATAGCGTATTGACCAAACTGTTTAAACAATGGCACAACGCGACTATTGCCAGCATAAACAACTGTGCCTGCATTAACAGCGACTGGTGTCGTTACTGGAGCATCGACTTCAGAAGCCGTCGCTTGAGGAGCGATAATCGCAGGTTCAAGTTCAATTGCAGCGGCAATGCTAGCGGAAAGATCTAACACAATAGTTTGCGGCAACTCACCCCGCATAGCATCACCTATCATGTGATAGTTATGCCATTTATTATGCGAATGCGTATCGGCAACTAATTCTGCCATGGTCTGCGCATCAGTCTCTCCATCGACCGCGGCAGATACCCATTCTTGACCTAATTTATCCATTATTCACCTGTCTAAATATAAGAGTTTTCTTAGTATAAGAACTTAGGCTTCCAGTAAGGGCTGGAGCTTTTTATCGATGGCCTCTCGAGCACGGAAGATACGCGATCTCACGGTTCCAACGGGGCAATCCATCACTATAGCAATATCTTCGTAACTCATACCATCGAGCTCACGCAAGGAGATGGCCATTCGTAATTCTTCAGGCAGTGTTTCTAAGGTATCGAAAATCACTTTTTTGATTTCATCCGATAACATCAGCCGCTCTGGGGAGGCAAACTCCTTTAGCGCATCACTACCTTCATAATACTCGGCATCTTCAGCATCAACATCATTCGCGGGCGCCCTACGCCCCTGTGATACGAGATAATTCTTCGCAGTGTTTACTGCAATACGGTACAACCAGGTATAAAACGCACTTTCTCCGCGAAAGTTTGGCAAAGCCCGATAAGCTTTGATAAACGCTTCCTGTGCCACATCGGTAACGTCGGCTTGGTTACGCACATAGCGCGAAATCAAGCTAATAACTTTACTTTGATATTTAAGCACTAACAGGTTAAAAGCGTTTTTATCTCCCCGTTGCACGCGCTCAACTAATTGTTGATCACTAATTTGTCCACTCATCCGAGCCGACTTCTCCCAAATCTAAAATGCTGATTTCTCAGTCGCTCGAATCATATTCACTTATGTAGACTAGCGTGCTTTGAAAAAGTTCTTAAAATTATACAAAAAAAGTAAGGATAAAAGGAAAGTACCCATATTTCGTCAGTTGGTTTACCATAGATGGCACTCTCAGTCACATCATGATACCCGATGAAACAAGTAGTTGAACACCAATCTGACATATTAGTCATAGGTAGCGGTGCCGCAGGTCTGACACTAGCTTTGCATCTTGCTGAAAAAGCAAACGTAATTCTGCTTTCAAAAGGCCCGCTCTCGGAAGGGTCGACGTACTATGCCCAAGGCGGAATAGCCTCCGTCTTCGATGAAAGTGACACTATCGAATCCCATGTGGCCGATACTTTAGTCGCGGGAGCGGGTTTATGCGATAAAGAAGTCGTGACTTTTACCGCAGAAAACGCAAAAAGTGCCATGCAATGGCTTATCGAATGTGGCGTCGCCTTCGATAAAGAAGAAACCAACGATGGCAATGCTAAGGATGCGCCCTACCATCTCACCCGTGAAGGTGGCCATAGTCATAGGCGTATTTTGCATGCCGCCGATGCGACGGGCAAAGAAGTGCAAACGACGCTGCAAGAACGCGCGCTAGCCCACCCCAACATTAAAGTGTTGGAACGCTATAACGCCATCGATCTTATTACCACCCGTAAGCTTAACCGCCCAGGAAACCGAGTGTTAGGCGCTTACGTGTGGAATCGCAACGAAGAACACGTTGAAACCGTTAAGGCCAAATTTGTCGCCTTAGCCACGGGCGGTAGTTCTAAAGTTTACCAATATACTTCAAATCCCGATGTCGCCAGCGGCGATGGTATAGCCATGGCCTGGCGCGCAGGTTGCCGTGTTGCCAATATGGAATTCAACCAATTCCATCCGACGTGTTTGTACCATGCCGATGCGCGTAACTTTTTGCTGACCGAAGCGCTGCGTGGTGAAGGGGCTTATTTACGTCGCCCAGACGGTAGCCGTTTTATGCCAGACTTTGATGAGCGCGCAGAGTTAGCTCCTCGCGATATTGTGGCTCGGGCCATCGATTATGAGATGAAGCGTCTCGGTGCCGACTGTGTTTATTTGGATATTAGCCATAAAGATAGCGACTTTATCATCAAGCATTTCCCGACGATTTACAGTCGCTGCTTAGAATTAGGCATAGATATCACTCAAGGTCCTATCCCTGTCGTCCCCGCAGCCCACTATACCTGTGGCGGCGTAATGACAGACTTGCATGGCCAAACGGATCTCAATGGACTCTATGCCATTGGTGAAGTTGCCTATACCGGCCTTCATGGCGCCAATCGTCTGGCGAGTAATTCCCTACTCGAATGTCTGGTATTTGCCCGCGCCGCCTCACAGGATATTGAGAGTCAATTGCATAAAATCGCTCTACCTGGACAAATTCCACCTTGGGATGAGAGTAAAGTATCAAATTCGGATGAAGAGGTTGTGATCGCCCATAACTGGCACGAACTGCGGCTATTTATGTGGGATTATGTCGGCATTGTGCGCTCGGATAAGCGTCTCGAACGAGCTCTGCGCCGCTGTTTAATGCTTCAGCAGGAAATCCAAGAGTATTACAGCAACTTCAAGGTCAGCAATAACCTGCTCGAACTGCGTAATCTAGTGCAAGTGGCTGAACTCATCATTCGCTGCGCGATGGAGCGTAAGGAAAGCCGTGGATTGCATTACAACATTGATCATCCAAGTAAACTAGACTCACCACTGCCTACCATTTTACAGCCAGAGAAATAAATCACCTCTACATTTTGCAGGCTAAATTTCAGTACGAGATTTAGCCTGCAATGTTTTAGCATTGAGCAGCAAGCGACATAAATGCCGATAATCGGCATCGGTAAACATATCGGCCCAAAGCGGTAATAACCGCGGTTTAGTATCGATATCAAGATACATCAAACATACAAACGGGGTCACCCAAGTGCGCCGCAAAACCTGAAAATGCTCCCCACTAGCAAGCCGCCCCTCGCCATTTCGATTGAGTACAAAACTGAATTGCCAATCTTTAAGTCGCCAAAGTTGATACAGCAAAAAACACACAATCAGCGAAATAACCGCCAATTTTAATAGAAAAACGCCAAAGGATTCTGTTTGGGGCCAAGCGAGCAAGGATGATAGGCAAATAGACATAAAAACGACCAACGAGAGTCGTTGGTCGAAGGAGACTTTAACACTAAAACTATGGTGCCGCTCTTCCACGGACTTTAACTACCATACGAGCTAGCTCAGCGTCTGGGCAGGTTTCATGGCCCATAAACCACGCAAATAATTCCGGATCTTCACACTCGAGTAAGCGAATAAACACGGCTTTATCTTCATCGGACAACTCTTGATAAACATGTTCGACGAAGGGTTGAAACAGTACGTCTAGCTCCAGCATCCCGCGGCGACATGCCCAACGCACCCGTGCAATGTTCATTAATTCCAAGGTTTTTCTCCCAATACAAATTTGGCCTTAGTCTACCAGTTCATTCACTAGGGTGTCGATTGAGGACTAGTGTAAGAGCCCAAATTAGCATTGCTGCACTTGAGCATCGAGACCCGCAAACAAATCACTGAAATCCGTTTCTAATAATCGTTTTACTGCCGGATGTTGGATCATTCGCTCGGCAAACATCACATGGTATTCCTCTTTCACATCGAGGGTTTCACCGAGTAAATGCATTCCATGGGAGATCACCTCCTGGCGATAGATAGAAGGCGTCACAAAAATACCCCGCTTCAGGTATCCAAATGCCTTCATCATTGCCGCGTCATCAAACTCACCTAAGATACTCACATTGAGATTTTGCTCATCAAACCAACGATATAACTGTTGACCTAGGGAAGTTCTACGTCCAGGGATCAGTAATTGAGCTTGTTCTAAACAAGCAGGGAAATCTGTACTATAGGTATCGGCCGAGAAAAAACTCACGCCACATTCACCTAACTTCTTCGAGAGGATTTCAGGGTATTTTAAAGACTCGCCAGCACAATCTGAGAGGATCATATCTAACTTATGTTCACGCAGACGTGCCATTAAACTCTCGTGTGTCGCTTCATAACAAGCCAAATGCATTGAGCCATCATTCGGGACAACGGTCAATAAAACACGACTAACCAAGGCCTTAGATAAAGCATCGGCAATGCCTACCTCAAACAGAATCGCATCATCTTTTTGATAGTTAAGTAGATCGAGCATCTCGTAGCTAAGACTGAACATTTTATCCGCATAACGAAACACCAACTCCCCTAATTCAGTCGCCTCTAAGGTGCGACCCACTCGCTTAAACAGACTGCCATTTAACCTGTCTTCTAAGGCACGGATCTGCCCTGTTATGGTTTGCGGCGTCAAGCAAAGGGCCTCAGCAGCCTTAGCGACTGAGCCCTTTTTTTTAATCATCCAAAAGTAATACAGATGGTTGTAATTCAAATGCAACATAGCCACTCACCTTTTCTATCACTTATTCCGTATTGCAAAGGTTCACCATACGCTCAGCTATGTGGCCCCTAGTGGCTATTTTAAACGCTGACAATCCAATAGGTTAACAACTATGCCCTGTAATTGCTCTAGATCCGCAGCGGTCCCTGTACTGACGGCTTCTGTGACCCCCAAGACTAACGTATCGCGGTTAGGAATACGACTGGCACAGTAGGTTCGGTTGGCTTCTTGGAAACGCTTGCCACCACGGTATTTAAGCGCTCGAGACTCATAACTGTTAGTTTCGAGTCTTGCGCCTAATGCCTCTGATTTAAACATCAAAGCACCATCGACTATACCTTCAAGGTAGCTCTGGCAGGTCTGTGACGCTACGTCTTTATTGCAAGCATCAATTTGAGAAGCCATCACAGTTGAAGATAAGGTTAAGAGTGCAGTTATTCCTACTAATTTCAACTTTATCATAATCATACTCCTTTTTTAGGTAATACTTTTGATAGCCAGAAATACCCAACCACAGCGGCAAAAATTGACCCAATCAAAGTGCCTAAGCGGGCCAAATCACCGTACATAGGATCCGCTTGCTCGAAGGCTAATGAGGCAATAAACATCGACATAGTAAAACCAATACCGCACATGGCCGCGACCGGCGCAATTTGCTTCCAGCCTATACCGTCGGGTAATTGCGCCAACTTCAATTTGACCGCCACAAAGCTAAACACCATGACCCCAATCGGTTTGCCTAGGATTAACCCTAAGGCAATTCCCACGGGCACCGGCGAGATAAGTGTATCTAAACTCATATTTCCCAATGAAACACCCGCGTTAGCAAAGGCAAATACTGGCAGAATGAGGAAAGTACTCCATGGATGCAGGCTGTGCTCTAGATGTTCTGAGGGCGAGCTGCCATCTTTAGCACGAAGTGGTATACAAAAGGCAATGATGACCCCAGCCAGCGTCGCATGAACCCCAGACTTAAGCACCGCAACCCAAAGAATAAGACCGAATATTCCATATGGCGTCAGTGAGGTCACGCCTTTACGGTTTAAGCCAACAAGGCCCGCAATCGCCAAACTGGCTATCACTAAACTGATGGTCGATAAATCACTGCTGTAAAACAGCGCAATAATCACGATAACGCCTAAGTCATCGATAATGGCCAATGCTAATAGGAAGACTTTTAGCGCCACGGGAACACGGCTTCCCAGTAATGCCATAATCCCGAGTGCGAAGGCGATATCCGTTGCAGCAGGAATAGCCCACCCCGCCTGTGTTACAGGATCGCCATAGTTGAACAACAGATAAATCCCCGCGGGGGCGATCATGCCACCAATTGCAGCAAAGGTTGGTAAGGAAGCTTGCGTAACGCTCGACAGTGCTCCTTCGAGCAACTCGCGTTTAACCTCTAAACCTATCAGTAGGAAAAACAATGCCATTAAGCCATCGTTAATCCAGAGCAATAGGGGTTTATGGATATTGAGCGCGCCTACACGAACCTGAACATCAGTGCCTAAAAACCCTTGGTAAAGCCCTGATAAAGGAGAATTCGCCATCAACATAGCGAGGGCAACGGCAACCAATAGCAGGATGCCCCCCGCCGATTCTTGGCTCAGAAAGTTTCTAATTGCTTTTTCCATCTTGCACTCCATAAAACCATAATGAATTGAGTGTAGATGAATAGTAACAACAAATATAATCGTAAGTTTCGACAAAACACCTCGGCTTTTCCGAGGTGTTAGCCGAAAAAACGTCCACTAAATGGCGACGGGGGCTTTGATATGGGGATGAGGTTCATAGTTGGTCAGTTCAAAATCTTCAAACTGATAGTCAAAAATTGACTCAGGTTTACGCAATATCGTCATGGTCGGCAAGGGTTTGGGCGCACGTGTTAATTGCAGTGCGGTTTGTTCCATATGATTGGAGTACAAATGGGTGTCACCGCCAGTCCATACAAAATCCCCTAAAGCGAGATCGCATTGCTGGGCCACCATCATAGTCAACAGGGCATAACTGGCGATATTGAATGGCAACCCAAGGAACACATCACAGCTGCGCTGATATAGCTGACAGGATAATTTACCCTCGGCAACATAAAACTGGAAAAATGCATGGCAAGGCGCCAGGGCCATTTTATCGAGTTCACCCACATTCCATGCCGATACGATAAGACGGCGTGAATCGGGTTGGGATTTTATCTGTGCAATCACCTGTGAAATTTGATCGATAGCATCGCCACTTTGGGTCGGCCAACTGCGCCACTGCGCCCCATAAACGGGCCCCAAGTCGCCGTTTTCATCGGCCCATTCATCCCAAATACTGACTTTATTTTCACGAAGGTAAGCAATATTGGTATCCCCCTTTAGAAACCAAAGTAGCTCATGGATAATAGAGCGCATATGGCATTTCTTGGTTGTCACTAGGGGAAATCCCTTACTCAAATCGAAACGCATTTGATAGCCAAAGACCGAACGAGTGCCTGTACCTGTGCGATCGGATTTATCCACACCTTCAGCTAAGATGTGCTTCATTAAGTCTAAATACTGTTGCATTACTGCTTACCCTGTGGACGAAAGATTAAATATAAACCGAATAAAATCATTGGCACAGATAGGATCTGTCCCATTGTCATAAAGCCCCAATAGAGCCCCAACTGTGCATCGGGTTGTCTCACAGTTTCCACCAGTACACGGAAAATACCGTAACCGAGTAAGAACATTCCCGACACAGCGCCGACTTTGTTGGTACGTTTGCTAAACCAGTACAAAAGCAAGAATAGAGCAAGGCCTTCGAGCGCAAACTGGTACAACTGCGACGGATGACGTGGCTCAGGTCCACCGCTTGGAAACACTATGGCCCAAGGTACATCCGTCACTCGTCCCCAAAGCTCTCCATTGATAAAATTACCAATACGCCCAGCACCTAAGCCAATTGGCACCACAGGCGCCACCATATCTGCGACGGCAAAGAAAGTACGCTTTTGCTTCCACGCGATATAAATCATGGCCGTAATCACGCCCATCAAACCGCCGTGGAAGGACATGCCACCCTCTGAGATTTTAAATAAATACATAGGGCTAGCGAGAAAATAATCGAAATGATAAAAGAGCACATATCCGACTCTACCGCCTAAAATCACCCCTAGGAATCCATAAAATAACAGATCGGACACTTGTTCACGCGTCCACATTCCCAGGGATCTATCGGCTTGGCGATTGAGTAGCCACATAGCGGCGACAAAACCCACTAGATAGGTAAAACCATACCAACGTAAGGCTGGCTCAAAGGTTTGTCCAAAAAGATCAAAGGGGCCAAATTTAACAATCACGGGGTCGATATTGGGAAAACTCAGCGCCATAACACATCCATTAGCAGCCTCAGACAGAGGTCAATATAAGAACTAACTCAACATTAACTTAAGGCCGACACACAGCAAAAAGAGGGCAAATATCTTTTTAAGTACAGGTGTTGGCCAAGTGCTCGCGGCTTTCACCCCCACAGGCGCCATTAAAACAGAAGTAATGATCAAACCAAACAATGCCGGTAAATAGATAAATCCGACGGTACCATAGGGTAATTCAGTGGCATTCATCCCCGCAATAATGTAGCCAAAACTGCCCGAAAGAGAGATCAAGAATCCCATAGCCGCAGAAAAACCAACGGCGTAACGCATCTGCAAACCATAAAACGTCAAAAATGGCACGATAAGTATGCCGCCACCAATGCCGGTCAAACCGGCCAAAACCGCAACAAAGGCCGATACAACAAAAAGCACTGCCGGATTAGGCAACTGACGATTCGATTCGGTCTTCACTGGATATGCCATCTGAATGGTCATTAAAATGACGAAGATAGCAAAACCTTGCTGCAAGGTGTCAGCGGGAATTCGTTCAGCAATAAAGCCTGAAGCAAGCGCTCCAATCACCAGCCCAGGGAACATGGGCTTGAATAAATGCCAAGGAATATTGCCACGCTTGTGATGCGCCCGCGTCGACGAAATTGAAGTGAGAATAATAGCCGCCAATGAAGTGGCAATAGCAATATGGGGTAACTGAGCAGAGGTAACGCCGACCGATGGCAGAATATAAAGCAGTGCAGGCACTACAATCAATCCACCACCAATACCTAATAACCCTGCCATAAAACCGACAAATGCGCCTAAGGCCAAGCAAATAAAAAACACCGACAACAAACTATCCACACGAATACCTGCAGCGTGATAAATTGAGGCCTTAGCTTAAAGCAAAAAATAACTTTAGTTAATTAAGAATTGTCGCTAGGCCCTGAGAGTTTAAATATTCTTTAACTAGCTCACGCACTTGAAAGCCATTAGATAGGCTTAAAGCCTGTGCCAGCAATTGGTCCAAATCGGCGCGAGCCACTCGGCGCAACAGGTAATTGATGCGTGCTAGGCTACCTTGGTTCATGCTCAGCTGATCATACCCCATAGCCACCAATAGGATTGACCCCATAGGCTCACCCGCTAATTCACCACAAATACTAATATCGAGCTTATGGTAGCGACAATCGAGCAGAGCTTGGTGTAAAGCCCGTAAAATCCCTGGATGGTAGCTATCGAATAATGAGCTTACCCTAGGATTATTACGGTCGACGGCTAATAGATATTGAGTCAGATCGTTACTCCCAACGGAAACAAAATCGACACGTTTAGCCACTTCATCGAGTTGATATAAGAGTGCCGGAACCTCAAGCATTATGCCTATTCGCGGCATAACAATCGCGCTATTGACATCATTTTTTAATTCAATAAACGCCTGCTGTAAATATTCAAGGGACTGATCAATCTCATCCAAATGACTGACCATAGGCAGTAAAATACTCAATTGCCGTCCCTGCGCCCCAGCCAACAGCATAGCTCTTAACTGCACTAAAAATAGTTCAGGATGATCGAGTGACAAGCGAATCCCCCGCCACCCGAGGAAAGGGTTATCTTCTTTAATCGGAAAATAAGGTAAAGGTTTATCACCGCCCACATCTAAGGTGCGCATCACCACTGGTCGACCGGACGCCGCCAATAGTACCTGCTGATACACTTTCACTTGCTCAGATTCACTCGGAAACCGTTGTTGCAACATAAAAGGGATCTCAGTGCGGTAGAGTCCAATTCCATCGGCGCCTTCGGCAATTTCAGAGGCAACACCACTAAGCAAACCAGCATTTAAATACAAACGGATACGAGAGCCATCCGTAGTCACTGAAGGTAACGAGAGCTCCTGGGCATATTGACGTTGCAGGGCTTTTTGCGCCGAAATCAAACTGCGATATTCGCTGACAACCGCAGGGGATGGAGACACCATCAACTGCCCACGGCTAGCGTTAACCACTAGGAGTTTTTGATCTATATCGGCGGACAATAACTGTTCTACCCCCGTTATCGCTGGCACGCCCAGCGCCCGGGCGAGAATCGCAGCATGGGAATTGACGCCACCAAGCTCAGTCACAATCCCCGCCAACTTTTGCCTTGGGAATTCAGCCAACATAGTCGCATCGGCTTCACGGGTCACTAAGATAACGGGCTTATCGGGCTCAAGCTCTAAACGCTCCGGCTCAATCAGTTGCCTCAACACTTTTTGCCCAAGGTCACGAATATCGCTAGCACGCTCTTTAAGATAGGGATCCTCCATGGCCAGAAACTGCTGAATGTACCTAAGGGACACACGACTGACGGCGGATTCAGCCTCCCATCCCAGCTGAACTTCACGGGCGTATTCGCCACCTAAGCTGGCATCATCGAGCAATAACTGCAACGCATTGAAGATAGAGACAACTTCTTCATCCTGCTCACGGTCAAAACGTTGGGATAGTGCGCCTATTGCCTCTTTGCACCGCGCCATTGCCGCGACTAATCGGCTAGACTCCTGTGCGATATCTTGGCAACGTATATCGGGTTGCTCCAAGGAAATCTCACCACCCAGCACAAAGGCATGGGCAATGGCGATGCCATTAGAGGCAGAAGTACCTTGAAAAAGAATCTGTTGGTGATGTGAACTCACCTGTGCCTTTTGTTTTAAGCCGCGCACCGCCATCGCTAGCTGAGCTGCAAGCGTCATCAAAAAGGCTTCTTCACCTTCGCTAAACTGGCGAGCACTCGCTTGTTGGACAACGATAACGCCCACTACAGCTTTCTGGTAGATAATGGGGACAGCTAAAAAGGCGCGGTATTCCTCTTCGGCCACTTCAGGAAAGAGCTTAAATCTAGGGTGCAAGCGGGCATCGGCTAAATTAACGGCCTCTTCTCGCTCGGCGGCTAATCCCACCAATCCTTCGCTAAGAGGCATACGCACTCGGCCAACGGCACTTTTTTCAAGGCCGTCGGTTGCAGATAACACAAGTTCCTGCTGCTCTAGGATATAAACTGAGCAGCATTGGGTTTCCATCGCTGCTTTTGTCGATGAAACTAAGACTTCTAATGCGGTTTCTAGGCTATGGGCAGACGCCACAGCCTGGGTGATATCCCTGAGCGTATTTAACACTGTTTTCAATCCTCTTTTGAAAATCAGCCTGTTGCCTTTTGCCTTCCCCGCTTTCTTGGTATCTCATGGGTCTGGAATGACAATGCCGTTACCGCAAACTCTTTCATTACCTTACGATAAACATCACGCTTAAATGAGACGACTTGCCGTACAGGATACCAATAACTTACCCAACGCCAATCGTCAAACTCAGGATGTCCCGAAGAACTCAAATTAATCGCACTATCTTGGCTTTTCAGTTGTAACAGAAACCACTTTTGCTTTTGCCCAATACACACAGGTTTACTGTCTTGCCTCACTAAACGCTTTGGCAAACGATACCTTAACCAAGAGCGAGTCGAAGTTAATATATGTACGTGCTCGGGTCTTAGGCCGACTTCTTCGTATAACTCACGGTACATAGCTTCCTCCGCCGACTCACCATCGTCGACACCACCCTGGGGGAATTGCCATGAGTGTTGACCGAAGCGTCTGGCCCACATGACTTGGCCGTATCTGTTACAAATTATTATGCCCACATTTGCGCGAAAGCCGTCGCTATCAATCACATGGACTCCATATAAGGATAAATTTTAATAAACTGATTGTTTCATAAAGCTAGTCTCTCAGCAAACCTCTATTTTAAGCCGAGCTTTGGATAAATAAACCACCCATTCACATTTATCAACAATGTAAGGTCAGATGAATGGGGGATATCCACATTTTCTGTGGATATCTCTGTTTGAAACTCCCGTGAACTTGTTAGATCGTTCAAAAAACGTCAATTAAGCTTAGTTTTCAGCTTTGCCCCAAAAAGATATAAAATCATAAAATTCATATACATAAATAAAAGTCACTGTAGTTTAATACACAAAACACCATTAAAGGTTATTTTTTAACCCATGTAGGTTGTGGTGATTATTTCTTAAATTAGTGCCAATGTTATACACAGAACACACAAAAAATTGTCCACACTTAGGTTAAATTAGCGCAGTTTTTACCATTGACTTGGACTTTTTATTGGGTTAAAGAGCCGGTTTTGAGGAGTTATCCATAATATCTGTGGATAACTATGTGGGGAACGCAAGGGAAAGCCGAGAGTAACTTTGGACACTTTTATTACCTGATAGAAATCAATTCAATATCATCATTTAAATCATATAGTTAAACTTAATCACCGATTAAGGTACAGATATTCATTTTGCAGCTCACTTTTTAACCACTGTTGCTAAGCGCTTATTTTTCAGTAAAATTCCCCTATGAAACCCATAATTCCTCCCCAGAATCTTACCGAGTTACTCGATCGCGCCCATATGCTGGCGGGCATTAGCTTGGCCCAAATTGCGGCTCAGAGAGGCATTCCCGTCCCCAAGGATCTTAAACGTGATAAGGGTTGGGTCGGTCAGTTAATTGAAATGGAGTTAGGGGCGACAGCGGGTTCAAAGCCGGAACAGGATTTTTTACATTTAGGTGTTGAGCTTAAGACGATTCCTATCGATACACAGGGAAAACCCCTCGAAACGACTTATGTATGCGTCGCCCCGCTAATCAACATTGAAGGGCTCACCTGGCAAAACAGTTTAGTGTGCCACAAGCTGCAACGGGTACTTTGGGTTCCCGTCGAGGGAGAACGGCAAATCCCCGTTGGTGAGCGGCGAATTGGGACACCCATTCTGTGGGAGCCAGATCCGCAGGAGCTATATTTATTGCAACAGGATTGGGAAGAAATCATGGAGCTTATCGCCCTAGGTAAAGTTGAGAAGCTCACCGCCCGCCACGGTGAAGTATTACAACTACGCCCTAAAGCGGCCAATAGTAAGGCTCTGACCCAAAGCATTGCCGAGGACGGCAGTCTCAAGATGACCAATCCCCGCGGTTTCTATTTGAAGACAGCTTTTACAGCAATGATACTAAATAAAGTTTTTGGTTAAATTTTCGTAGCAATATAGACTTGTATTGATCCAGATCACAAATATCACTGGTACTTTAGTGATGATTTTCTATAAACTACGGCATCCTGAAGTAATGGCCGTATTCGGATAAAAATCGAGTAGTGAGAACACGTAGACAAGCGAAAAAACTTCTTTTTGCGATTTTAGCTTGGGCGATTGCCATGGCTGCTTTCGTGTTTTTTCGATATGCACAATCACCAGAACTGCCCCAATGGGCGGTAGGCTCAGCCGATCTCGCGACACTTGCAGTGTACATGGGGATTATCTTCGGTAGCCTGCATTGGATGTCAAACCTGATTGCCGATTTCAGCGCGATTAATCGCCTACCCTATATATTTTCAGTTATTTTCAAAGGATTATTCCTGTTATTAGGTGCGACGACCTTGGCGTACATGACCCAGTTTTTAAATATGTGGGCCATTGAAAACCATATGTCGACCTTAAGACAGATGCTGACGGCACATATTCTGTACAGCCCCTCGTTTCAAGCCTTAATTGTTTATTTAGTCGTGGTGCGTGTGAGTTTAGCCTTTGTCGAACAAATGGCACTCCTGGTGGGGCCACGTATTTTGCTCAACATTGGATTGGGTAAATACCACAAACCCCGCTATGAACAGCGTTTATTCCTGTATTTAGATATGGTTGCTTCAACCACACACGCTGAATCCCTCGGGGATTATCGCTTTAGTCGCTTAATTCAAGACAGTTTTAGCTTACTCTCGGATACAGTAACGAATAACGAAGCCGAAATTTATCGTTATATGGGCGACGCAGTGCTTATCCATTGGCCATTGGAAGAAGGCGTAGTACACGACCGCTGCATGAATATCTATTTTGAGTTTAGCCAGCAACTCAGTTGGCAAAGACGTTACTTTGAAGAGCACTACGGTTTTGTGCCTAAGTTCAAGGCGGCGGCCCACTGTGGGCAAGTGGTAGCGGCTGTTGTTGGGGTGCAAAAACAGGAAATTAGCTTCTTTAGTGACGTACTCAACACCTTAGCAAGGCTGCAAGATCAGTGTAATCCCCTCGGGCAACGTATGTTAATTTCAGGTGCACTCGCAGGACGCTTAGATAATCCGAATAGTGAGTATCGCCTGTCCCCCTTAGGGCCCGTCAAACTCAAGGGAAAACAACACTCGATTGAAGTGTTTGGCGTTTCCCCTCTTTAAGCCATTATTCCGTATCTTTAGCCAGCAGCTTTTGGATCATTAGCCCTAAAGTGCGGAAGGTTAAAATACGACTGGTCGTTTGTCGCCAGACTAAGCCGATATCACGATATGGCGCTTCACCCGGTGGTGTCATCACCACTAAATCGGTGTCATTTAAAATACCCGCATCTATAGCCATTTGAGGTAAGAAAGTCGTTCCGAGTTTACTGTTCACCATCTGTACTAAGGTGTGCAAACTCGTCGCCGCAAAGGGATTGACCTTAGCGCTATCACCCAGTTGGCAAGCGGTAATGGCATGGCCTGTAATACAGTGCTCGCTCTGTAAGAGAAAGATACTCTCGTCAGGCAAAGCTTGATAATCAATGGGTTGATGAATGCCGCCCGCGAGATCTTTATGGATCACCATCTTAAAGGGATCGATTCCCACCTTCATGCTGTGGTAACCGCTGGTATCAACAGGTAGAGCAAGAATAAGTAAATCTAACTCCCCTTTACCTAAGGCATCGAGTAAACGCTCCGTCGTATCCTCTTTGAGTAATAGACTCATTGCCGGGTAAGTCTGCTGGCATTGGCGTACCACTCGGCTCAATAAAAACGGGGCGATGGTAGGAATACAGCCTAAACGAATATCCCCGGTCATAGGTTCGCCTTGGTTTTTCACCAGTTCGACCAAATCATCCACATCGGTGAGAATTTTACGGGCGCGCTGCACGACCTCCTCACCAATGGCGGTAAACATAAAGGACTTATGGTCCCGTTCAATCAATTGGTGCCCAAGGTGCTCTTCTAAATTCTGAATACCACTAGATAAGGTTGATTGACTGACAAAACACACCTTAGCGGCGCGGTTAAAATTTTGTTCTTGATGGAGATTTACCAAATAAAATAAATTTTTTAGGCTAGGTAAGCTTTTCATTTTATCGATTGCCACTAAGGTTATGGATTAGAAAATTAAATCTACTCTAGCACAAATGAGCAACAATAGGCTGGCATTAGTTATCAGGACTGTGAGCAGAATCGATATTCCATAGTTTGCAAACAAAGACTGTCAACTTAGGGCAAACTTAATCAATGCTGGGGGGAAAGAAACAGATGAATTGGCGCAGCTTAACTCAAGATTTAAATAATCACTGCGCCAATGGAAATCAAGCTAATGTTAGGCCTTAGCCTGTAGGAATAACTTGAGTTGTTGTAAATCGGCACTGGCAAACTCAACAATCTGGGCGACCCAAGAGCCGTGTTCTGCATCCCAACGCGCTTCTTCGCCGTGTTGCAGTAATTGAGCAATCTGCTGAATGCGTTTTAAACCAACGGATCCCGCCGCCCCTTTAAATTTATGGGCTTCGGAGCAGAGGGTATCTTTGTCTGCAGCATCGTTAGCCTTTACTAGGTTCCCCACATATTCAGGCATTAATTGCTCAAATAACACCACACTCTTAAGTAATGTCCCCGCGCCAATGGCACTACAGTACTGTTCCAGAGTATTGAGGTCTAGGATTGCTTCTAATTCAACTGTGGCCATCTAGGCCCCCCTTAAGTAGTCCAATGCTTAACATGAGTTTATGACATGATACCCACTAAAATTGTCTGTGCAACTTATAGCGGCATTTGTTGTCCAACAAGACTTTTATTTAACAAATAATCAACCATTTAAATAAGTAAATACTGTCAATTTGTCGCATTCATCGCCAAATGCTGTGGCTATCATCGTCCCTCTAATGCATCCCCTTGTCCACCCAAACGCTGCAAATTATCCACAATCGCCACTAAACCATCCCAGCGATAGGCGCACCAATCGGGGGCTAATAACATTGGTTTTTTTGCGTAGGCAGTGACGCGATGAAAAATGATCTCTTTTGGTGTATGCCGGATAAGCTCTCCAACGCTCGCGGCATACTCTTCGATACTGAGTAAGGGTAAGCGTCCCGCGCGCCAAGCCTTCGCCATGGTGCTGCCCTCAACCACATGTAAAGGATGAAGCTTTAAACCATCAACTCCCTGCGCCAGCACAGCCTGTAGTGTCGCCATATAATCGAGGCTAGTTTCACCGGGTAAACCTAAGATAAGGTGAGTACACACCTTTAACCCTCGACTTCTGGCCCGCGAAACGGTATCAGAATAACAGGCAAAATCATGTCCGCGATTAATCTTGTGCAGCGTCCTGTCGTTTGCAGTTTGTAGCCCAAGCTCCAACCACACATCAACGCCCTTATGCTGATAACTCGCTAATAAATCTAAGACATTATCTGGCACGCAGTCGGGACGAGTGCCGACACAAAGGCCGACAATCTCACTGTGTTTAACCGCCTCATCGTATTTGGCCATCAGCACTTGATACTCATCATAGGTACTTGTATAAGCCTGAAAATACGCGATAAATTTATCAGCATTCAGTTTAGGTTTCGCCTCTTTATAACGGGCTTTCCCCTGTTCTAACTGCTCACTGATGCTGAGCATTTCCGCTTGCTGATAACTAAAAGAAGCGACATTGCAAAAAGTGCAGCCTCCACGCCCAAGGGTGCCATCCCGGTTAGGACAAGTGAACTGGGCATCTATCGTTAGCTTACGCAACCTCTCACCATATTTAGCCTTACACACGGCGCCGAATGTGTTGACATATGCATCGAGCCCCATTACGTCATCCGCCGAATTTCATATCGTTTCATTTAAAATAACCAAGATAAAACCGCAAGTTGCAAACAAAAAAGCAGGGTAAACAAAATAAAAATCCTATTGTAAACAAAGCTGACCTTAGTTTTTTAGCGACAAGTCAAATTCCTGCTCGATAGTCAGTGCTAGTTGCAATAACCTGAGCCACAGTTCCCACTTCATTTACATTTTGTGATTTAACGCACAACCAAAAAGAATAACCATTCACTTATTTTAAATTTTTATATCACCACTGTATTTGCAATAAAAATCACTATTTCTAAATCAAAAACAATCACCACCAATGTTACACTTTAGTAAATCACGAGTATCGTTATTTTTAAAATTCTTTTTATTCATAACGTTATACAGCATTTTTATCAGTTAACGTTAACGTAAGCTAATTGTACTTTGTGTATAAAACATGAATTAATACCCATATTTTATGCAAAATTTTGGTTTGACCTTTAGTGAATCTCAGGCTAATTTGGGTGGTTCGGGTGCATATCTATAGAAAGTCTTTACATTTCTCCCCGAGTAGTAATTAGTTGAGGTCTAGGGAGGTTTTTGTATGAGCTTATATCATCCCAGTTTTGAGCGGGACAATTGTGGTTTTGGGTTGATAGCACAGATGGATGGCGAAGCCAGCCATCGTATCGTGCGCACGGCTATCCATGGCCTCGATCGCATGAAGCACCGTGGCGGTATCGCCTCCGACGGTCGCACAGGTGACGGCTGTGGTTTATTGATGCAACTGCCCGTACAGTTTTTTGAAGCGATAGCAGCGGAAAATGATTGGCATTTAAGCCGCAAGTTTGCCGTAGGTATGCTGTTTTTAAGTCAAGATGATGAATTGGCCGACCAAGCTAAGTTTATCCTTGAGCGTGAACTCGAACGTGAAACCCTGAGCATTGCGGGCTGGCGCAAGGTCCCCGTCAATCCCGATGTGCTCGGTGAAATCGGTAAGGCTAGCCTGCCACAAATCTACCAAGTGCTGATTAACGCCCCTATCGGCTGGCGTGAAAAAGATTTGGAGCGCCGCCTATATATGGCGCGTCGCCGCTTAGAGCAGCAAATCATCGACGACAAAGACTTCTATGTCGCCAGTTTGTCTGGCCAAGTGATCGTCTACAAAGGCCTGATGATGCCTGTGGACTTGCCCGCGTTTTATCCCGACTTGGCTGACATTCGCTTAAAAAGTTCTATCTGCCTGTTCCATCAACGTTTTTCCACCAATACTTCGCCTAAATGGCCATTAGCTCAGCCCTTTAGATATTTAGCCCATAACGGCGAAATCAATACGATTACGGGTAACCGTCAATGGGCCCGCGCCCGCGCCTATAAGTTTAATTCACCGCTGTTGCCCGACTTGCAACAGGCTGCGCCCTTTGTGAATGAAACGGGCTCAGACTCGTCATCCCTAGATAACATGCTGGAAATGCTGTTATCCGGTGGCATGGATTTATACCGTGCCATGCGATTGTTGATCCCGCCGGCCTGGCAAAGTAATCCAGAAATGGACGACGAATTAAAAGCATTCTACGACTTTAACTCTATGCATATGGAGCCTTGGGATGGCCCGGCCGGTATTGTGATGACCAATGGTCGCCATGCCGCCTGTGCCGTTGACCGCAACGGTCTGCGTCCATCACGCTATGTGATCACTAAAGATCGTATTTTGACCTTAGCCTCCGAAGTCGGCATTTGGGATTACGCCGCCGATGAAGTGATCGAAAAAGGCCGTGTTGGGCCCGGCGAGTTATTAGTGCTCGATACTTTGAACGGCCGCCTGTACCAATCCTTTGAAATCGATAACGATCTTAAGCGTCGCCATCCCTATAAAGAATGGATGGCAAAAAACAGCCGCACTTTGGTCCCAGCAGAGCAACTCACCACAGAGCAACACGGTGCCAGTGAGTTGAGTAACGAGCAATTGCTGCAATATCAAAAGCAATTTGGTTATACCCGCGAAGAATTAGAGCAGGTTATTTGGGTTCTCGCTAAACAGGGTGAAGAGGCCACTGGCTCCATGGGTGACGATACCCCTATGGCGGTATTGTCGAAAAAATCTCGCTCACTGTACGACTATTTCAGGCAAAAATTTGCTCAGGTCACTAACCCGCCTATCGATCCTCTGCGTGAAAAACACGTGATGTCCTTGGCGACCTGTATCGGCCGCGAACAAAACCTGTTTAATGAAACCACAGGGCACGCTTATCGCGTGATGTTCAACTCGCCAATTTTATTATTCAGTGATTTTAATCAGTTACTTGGCCTAGATAGCACTTACTATCGCGCCAATATCGTCGATTTAAATTACGATCCGAAGGAAGGGCTCGAAAACGCCATTCGTCGCATCACCTCAGAAGCCGAGCGTTTAGCCCGCAGCGGCACCACATTGCTAATTCTATCTGACCGCGCAATTGGTCAGTCTGTACAAGTCATCCCCGCGGCAATGGCGGTAGGTGCGGTGCAACAAATGCTGGTCAATAAGAGCCTGCGCTGCGACACCAACATCATTGTTGAAACCGCATCTGCGCGGGACCCACACCACTTTGCCGTACTGCTCGGCTTTGGGGCTACGGCGATTTATCCGTATTTAGTGTATGAATCAATTTCAGATCTCGCGAAGCGCCATGATCTTAGCGATACCACGGCCTTGATGCTGAACTTCCGCTATGGCATTGAAAAGGGTCTGCGTAAGATCATGTCTAAAATGGGCATCAGCACTGTGGGTTCTTATCGCTGTAGCCAGCAATTTGAAGCCATAGGCATTGCCAAGGATGTGATTGAACTGTGCTTTAAGGGCGTAATAAGCCGTATCGAAGGCGCAAGCTTTGCCGATATCGCCCAGGATCAAGCGCTACTGCATAAGGCAGCTTACCGCGCCCACGTAGCACTGCCTCAAGGCGGCTTACTGAAATATGTTGAAGGCGGTGAATACCACTGTTTTAACCCTGATGTGGTCAACACTTTGCAGGCGTCATTGAAAGACAAAGACTTCGCGACCTATAAAAAATTCGCTGAACTCGTCGACAATCGCCCTATTGCCACACTGCGCGACTTAATCGGTATCAAGGGCACACAAACAGCAATCGATATCGCTAAGGTCGAAGGAGCATCACAACTCTATCCTCGCTTTGATAGCGCGGCCATGAGCATCGGCGCCTTAAGCCCAGAAGCCCATGAGGCATTAGCCATTGCGATGAACCGCTTAGGCGGCCGCTCTAACTCAGGTGAAGGCGGCGAAGATGCACGCCGCTTTAATACGGAACGCAACTCTGCGATTAAACAGATTGCCTCGGCACGCTTTGGCGTCACGGCGCACTACTTAGTCAATGCCGATGTGTTGCAGATTAAAGTCGCCCAGGGAGCAAAACCCGGAGAAGGTGGCCAACTACCCGGCCATAAAGTCAGCGTTGAAATCGCCGGACTGCGCCACGCGCGCCCCGGAGTGACCCTGATTTCACCACCGCCACACCACGATATTTACTCTATCGAGGATTTAGCCCAGCTGATTTTCGATTTAAAACAAATCAACACTAAAGCGCTGATTTCAGTGAAACTTGTGTCTGAACCCGGTGTAGGCACTATCGCCACCGGCGTGGCCAAAGCCTATGCGGATATGATCACGATTTCAGGGTATGACGGCGGCACAGGTGCCAGCCCAATCACCTCAGTGAAATATGCAGGCAGCCCTTGGGAGCTAGGGTTAGCCGAAGTGCATCAATCCCTAGTGGAAAATGGTCTACGTCATAAAATTCGTCTGCAGGTCGATGGCGGCCTAAAAACTGGCACCGATGTGATTAAAGCCGCGTTATTAGGCGCCGAAAGCTTTGGTTTTGGTACTGTGCCTATGATCGCCCTTGGCTGTAAGTATCTGAGAATTTGCCACTTGAACAACTGCGCGACTGGCGTGGCGACTCAAGATAAAAACCTGCGCGACAACCACTACCACGGCCTGCCAGAGCGAGTGATGACTTACTTTGAGTTTGTCGCCGAGGAAGTCCGCGAGTGGATGGCGACCCTTGGGGTCAGTAAGTTTGAAGACTTAGTGGGCCGTAGTGAGTGGCTACATACCTTAGAAGGCCAAACCGATAAGCAACGCGGACTCGATTTAGCGCCGATCCTGTATCAGCCTAAGGTCAAAGCCAGCACAGCCCGTACTTGGCAGGAAACCAATCCACCCGCAGATTTAGGGCTACTCAATCAACATTTGCTCAACGAGTGCCAAAGTGCTGTCGATAAGGGCGAATCTTTCGATGCCGCTTACAGCATCAATAACACCGACCGCTCAGTGGGAGCAAGACTGTCGGGTTATATCGCGAGCACACTCGGCGTGAAAGGCACTAAGGCACCGATTAAGCTGAGCTTTAATGGCAGTGCTGGTCAAAGCTTTGGTGTATGGAACAGCCCAGGGCTTGAGTTAAAACTCTGCGGTGATGCCAACGACTACGTAGGTAAAGGCATGTCTGGCGGTAAGATAGTGATTTATCCACCGCTGGGTAGTCCATTCCAAAGCGAGCGTAGCGCCATTGTCGGTAACACTTGCCTTTACGGCGCGACGGGCGGCAAGTTCTTCGCCGCCGGCCAAGCGGGCGAACGTTTTGCGGTGCGTAACTCAGGTGCGATTGCCGTGGTCGAAGGGCTTGGCGATAACGGCTGCGAATACATGACCAGCGGCATTGTGGTTGTGCTTGGAAAAACCGGGGTGAACTTCGGCGCGGGAATGACGGGCGGCTTTGCCTATGTGTTCGACCAATTCGGCCGCTTTAATCGCCGTGTGAACACTGAGCTTGTCGATACTCAAAAGCTGGAATCCCCGATCCATCAACAACATTTGAAAGGCTTAATTGAAGAGCATGTCGCCGAAACGGGCAGTGAGCATGCCAAGATGATCCTGAGTGATTTTGGTAACTGGTTGGATTGCTTTGTATTAGTTAAACCTAAAAATATTGCGGTTGCAGATCTGCTCAAGTTAGAGCAATCAAACCCAGAATTAGTCGTAAAAGCGGGGTAATGGCGCATGAGTAACGATTTTCAATTTATTGAAGTGGGTCGCAAAGACCCCACTAAACACCCTGCGGCAAAGCGTGCGACTCAGTTTATTGAGATTTATCAGCCTTTTGCTCAGTCTCAAGTGGCTGAGCAAGCGGATCGCTGTCTAGATTGCGGTAACCCCTATTGCGAATGGAAGTGCCCGCTACACAATTATATTCCTAACTGGCTGAAGCTAGCGCAGCAGGGCCGAATCATGGAAGCGGCGGATTTAGTGCATGAGACCAACACTCTGCCCGAAATCTGCGGCCGAGTGTGCCCTCAGGATAGACTCTGCGAAGGCGCTTGTACCTTAAACGATGACTTTGGCGCCGTGACTATCGGTAATGTTGAAAAATACATTACCGATACCGCTATCGCCCAAGGCTGGCGTCCCGATATGAGCAAAGTCACACCACGCCCTGAGCGTGTGGCCATTGTAGGCGCAGGCCCTGCGGGTCTTGGCTGCGCAGACATACTCGCCCGTAATGGGGTAAAAGCCGTCGTCTTTGATAAATATCCCCAAATTGGTGGCCTACTCACCTACGGTATCCCCTCTTTTAAACTCGACAAGGCCGTTATGGCGACCCGTCGCAGCGTATTAGAAGGCATGGGCATTGAGTTCAAACTCGGTGTTACTGTGGGTAAGGACATCCCATTTGCTAAACTGCTCGAAGAATACGATGCAGTCTTCCTCGGAATGGGAACTTATACCGCGATGAAAGCGGGCCTTGCGGGTGAAGAGGCCCAAGGCGTCTACCAAGCCCTACCCTATTTGATTGGTAACACCCATCATTTAATGGGCACCTCAAACCCAGAAACTCCTTATCTTAATCTCGAGGGGAAACGTGTGGTGGTGCTCGGTGGGGGTGATACTGCGATGGATTGTGTACGCACCGCAGTTAGGCAAGGCGCCAGCAGCGTAGTGTGCGCTTACCGCCGTGACGAAGCGAATATGCCAGGCTCACGCCGCGAAGTGCAAAATGCGCGGGAGGAAGGGGTTAACTTCCTATTTAACCGTCAACCCGTGGCAATTAAAACCCAAGATGGCAAAGTGCTCGGTGTCGAATGTGTCGAAACTGTGATGGGTAAAGCCGATGCGAGTGGGCGTCAACGGGCTGAAGTCATCGAGGGTAGCGAGCAGCTACTCGAAGCCGATGCCGTTATTATCGCCTTCGGTTTCCAACCTAGCCCCGCACCTTGGTTCGCTGAATATGGGATTGAGCTTGATCAATGGGGCCGAGTCAAGGCGAGTAAGCTAGATGAAAACCCATTCCAAACCACTAACCCGAAAGTGTTTGCTGGCGGCGATATGGTGCGCGGTTCAGACTTGGTTGTCACCGCGATTGCCGAAGGTCGCGATGCGGCGCAAGGCATTCTTAACTACTTAGATTAATTGTCTATTTCTGTTGTTCAGCCTCGGACTCGTGCAAACGAGTCCAGCCATTTACCAGTGTCTTATCGCAATCGAATGAAGCAAAAGTGCGCATCTTAGGGCGCATTTTTCGTTACCTCTGCCCGTTTTTATCCCTGCCTAATCATACCTCGGCATAACGACAGCACATAACTGTGTGCTATATTAGCGAACATTCTGCAGTCCCACTCTTAAGTGTTGAATTAAAAAAGGTCTCCCATGAAAATTGGTATTATTGGCGCAATGGAGCCAGAAGTTGCCCATCTTATTGCGGCTATGACAAACGCCTCATCACAAACCATTGCTGGTATTGAATTTATTGCTGGAACCCTCGCAGGCAAAGACGTAGTAGTGACTCGCTCTGGCATAGGAAAAGTTGCCGCCAGTATCGCCACCACCCTACTGATTGAGAAATATGCGCCGGATGCGGTGATCAACACAGGTTCTGCCGGTGGATTTGTCGATAGCCTAGCCATTGGTGATATTATAATTTCATCGGAAGTTCGCCACCACGATGTGGACGTTACCGCCTTTGGTTACGAAATTGGCCAGATGGCGCAGCAACCCGCGGCCTTTATTCCTGCGCCATATTTGGTTGAAGCGGCGAACAAAGCGATTGCCCAGTTAGGTGAAGTCAAAGCGATTGAAGGATTAATTTGTACTGGCGATAGCTTTATTTGCGATCCTGTTCGCACCCAAACCATGCTCAAAAACTTCCCGACTATGGCCGCCTGTGAAATGGAAGGCGCGGCAATCGCTCAAGTATGCCACCAATTTGGCGTGCCATTTGTCGTGATCCGTTCACTCTCTGATAATGCGAACAATGACTCACCAGTGGACTTTGACTCTTACCTTGTCAAAGCGGGTTACCACTCGGCGTTGATGGTGATGTTATTGCTCGAGCAATTACAGCCAAGCTCAGTAAACTAATATCACTTCAGCGGAAAGTACCGAATGCACAGTTCTTTTTATCAACAGCTTGTCGAAATTGATGGGGCTTTGTTTGAAGGCTTTTTGGTACTTTTCTTCGCCCTACTGCTCGCGCGCCTCGCGCCCCTGCCCCGGGAAATGCAGCCACTCATTTGGTTTACCCATTTAGCCAAACAACTGGCTGCCAAAGTTAATCGTCCAGAGCGCTCCCCGAGTCAGCAGGCAACGGCGGGCTTTTTGGCTATGTTGCTGCTGGTATTTCCCTTTTGGGCCATCATCACTTTTTTACTCGAACTCGCTGCATTCCCATGGTTTTTCGAATTCTTAGTCCTCTATCTATGCTTAGGTGACGCGGGTTTTAGCCAAGTTGCAGATGAAATCGCTAAAGCACTCAAACGTCAGGATAATGCCAGCGCAAAAAAGTTACTCCAACCTTGGGTTGTCCGTGATACGGATAATCTCTCGGAAGTCGGCTTAACCAAAGCCACGATTGAAAAACTCTCTACAGCGCCTATTTATGGCACGGCTTCGACAATTTTCTTTTTTGCCATCGCCGGCGCACCTATGGTGCTGGCGGTACGTATGATTAAACAATTGGAACTCAGCTGGCCACCAATACAGCCGCAGTATCAACACTTTTGCAGCACAGCCAATAGTTTATCGACTGTGCTGCTCGCCATTCCCGCTTGGCTCTGGAGTCTATCGATAGCCATTCAGGGCGGCCCTAGGGCCTTAGCCAAACTGTTTAGTATCCCGAAGAATCACCCTGCGCTGCGGGGCTATGTATTGAGTGTCAACCTAGTCGCCAGCATTTTACAAATTGAGCTTGGCGGGCCACAAAAACTGGTGGGTCAACGCATTGATATCCCTAGGATAAGCCATGGACCACTGCCGACAAGCGATACCATAGCGCCAGCACTGAAACTCACCTCTAGGGCCTGTGCAATTTGGTTTAGCTTTATCATTCTACTGCCATTACTTTGGGCGGGTTTACGTTGGTTACAAAGCCTGTGATATGATGCCCACTTATCTTAACGTGAAGTTAAAGGCTGACTATCGTGCTCGAAAATATGCATGTTTCATTAACAACTCCGGCCTTGTTATTTCCGGCCATCTCATTGTTACTATTGGCTTATACTAATCGTTTTTTTGCCCTTGCCGCATTGATCCGCACCCTAAGCAACGGAGAAAAACCCGTTCATAAGGATCAAATTAAAAACTTAAGCCAACGGATCCGTATCATTCGCAGGATGCAGGAAGCGGGCGTGTCCAGTTTTGCCCTGTGCGTGCTGTGCATGATTTTTATTTATATCGGTTTTAACAAAACCGGCTCAGTGATCTTTGGTGCCAGTTTGTTACTGCTACTCTACTCGCTGATTTTATCGGTGATCGAAATCCGTATCTCTGTAGATGCATTGAACATTCATATCAAAGAGATGAGTAAATGAACCATTGGATCTATTTCTTTGATTTATGTGGTACAGCCGTATTTGCCTTATCCGGTGCCCTCGCCGCGGGTCGCCACAGGATGGACCCCTTTGGCGTGATTGTACTCGCCTCGGTGACGGCCATTGGCGGCGGCAGTATCCGTGATGCACTGATAGGAGCAACACCGGTTTTTTGGATCCGCGATCCCAACTACATCATAGTCATACTCGCAACTGTGATAGCTTGCTTATTGTTAGTACGTCGCCCACGTAAGGTGCCGCAATACACTTTGCCCGTAGCCGATGCCCTAGGTTTAGCACTGTTTACTGTTATTGGCGCCGAAAAAGCCCTCAATATGGGATTGAGTGGCATGATTGCCGTGGTGATGGGCTTGATCACGGGCGTGGGAGGAGGCATTATTCGAGACTTACTGTGTAGACAAATCCCTATGGTGTTACGCACAGAAATCTATGCCACCGCATCCATTATCGGTGGTATTGGCTATACCGTGAGTTTGCACTACGGTATGGGGGAAAAAACGGCGCTGTTTCTGGCAATGACCTGTGCATTGATTATCCGCTTAAGCGCAATTAAATGGCACCTGTCGTTACCAGCCTTTGATCTCAAAACCAAGAGGGAATAGTTTGCGAATATTGTGTCTTATTTGGTGTTTTATCTTTGTTCTGGCCCTCAATCCTGCTGCGGTGCAAGCCAACTCAGGTGAAATGCCCCAGGAGCAGCAGTTAGCCATAAAATATATGAATGCGTTGACTGAACACGACTACAAGACCCTCAGAAAATTCTATAACCGCGACAGTGTTTTCTTCGACAAAACCGCCAATCGTAAATACACCGGCGGGCGTTTTATTATCGATTTTTTAGAACGCGCCCATGAGGGAGTGCTGGAATATAACTTCAATGTCGAACATATGTATAACGCGGGTTCACTCGTAGTGATGATAGGAAACTACCACTTCAAGGGACCGGGTGAGCAATTCGGTAAACCCGGCAAAATTATCGATGTGGCGATACCTGGAGTCACCAGCCTTAAGTTAGATATGCTCAATCATAGGGTGACTGAGCATGTGGATCTTATCGATTACCAGACTATGTCTGACCAATTAGCGATGCAGTAATCACAAAATTTACACCGCATTGAAACTTGAGCCTTAAAAATGAGTCGAACTCAACAGTGAGTCAATACTGCTGAGCCTAGATGCCTCAGATCTGGCTAAGCCGTTTCGTTTCAATGAGGTTTGTATGAAGTTTGTTGGACTAATTGCCCTACTCGCCCTGAATGGCTTAATGCTGGCACCTAAAGCCCAAGCATTACAGCCCATTATCGTTTCCTATGCCGTTCAGCCCGTCAGTCATTTCAATCAGCAATTACGTATCGCCCAGGAGCAACACCAAGCTTGGTCCAAGGATCCCAGTAAAATAAGCAGCCAATACGCAGGCAATAAATTCACTTTAGTACGAACCCAAACCAATAAAGACGGTATTTTAACCTATCAAGTGAGTGAACTCTCCAAACAACACCCACAGATGTTATTGATTATCTCCCTCAAACAAAATGCGAAACAGTGGCAGGTCGATTCGGCGCAGTTAGCGTGGAAATGCAGTGATGGACAACATTTTGGCACCGACAGATGCAATATTGCCGAACATGAGGCCAACACAGCCCCTTAAATCTTGTGGAATTAAAAGCCTTAAAAACTAAGAGCGCCCTAAGGCGCTCTTTTTGTTTCTGTAACGTCTGTGGTTTAAACATTAAACCAAAGCCAACTTTATGGCTTAAACCAAAGTCACTTTGGCAAACTTACGTTTACCCACTTGGAATACTGCGACAGTACCAGCAGATAAGATCATACGGCTATCGTCCAGTTTCTCACCGTCCATCTTCACCGCACCTTGCTTGATCATCCGCATCGCTTCCGATGTCGATGCCACTAAATCTGCATCTTTCAACAGATTAGCAATCGCAATACCTTCACCCGCGGCTAACTCGATGTCTTCGATATCGTCGGGGATCATGCCCTTAGCACGATCAACAAAGGCTTGGTGTGCGCTGTCGGCTGAGGCTTCATCGTGGAAACGTGTGATGATTTCCTTCGCCAGGGCGATTTTAATGTCGCGGGGGTTAGCACCATTGGCCACATCTTGTTTGAACTGTTCAATTTCGGCCAATGGACGGAATGACAACAGCTCAAAATAGCGCCACATTAAGTCATCCGAAATAGACATCAGCTTGCCAAACATTTCATTAGCGGGTTCACTCACGCCAATATAGTTGTGGGCCGATTTAGACATTTTCTTCACGCCGTCTAAACCTTCGAGCAGCGGCATCATGATCACAGCTTGGGGTTTTTGACCTTCGGCTTTTTGCAGCTCACGCCCCATCAGCAGGTTGAACTTTTGGTCAGTCCCACCTAATTCAACGTCGGCCTTGAGGGCAACTGAGTCATAACCTTGCAGCAGCGGGTACATAAATTCATGGATGGCAATCGATTGACCAGAAGCATAACGCTTCTTAAAGTCATCGCGCTCCATCATACGGGCAACGGTTTGCTGTGACGCTAAGCGAATCATTCCCGCGGCGCCCAAAGGCTCTAACCAGCTAGAGTTGAACTCGATACGGGTTTTCGCTGGATCGAGGATTTTATAGACCTGCTCTTTGTAGGTCTCAGCGTTGGCTAATACTTGTTCACGGGTGAGTGGTGGACGAGTGCTATTTTTACCACTTGGATCACCGACCATACCGGTAAAGTCACCAATTAAGAAAATGACTTCATGACCTAACTCTTGGAATAATCTTAATTTATTTAAAATTACTGTGTGTCCAAGATGGATATCCGGTGCGGTAGGATCTGCGCCTAACTTGATACGAAGCGGACGTCCTTCTTTGAGTTTTTCCAGCAGATCCGCTTCGAGTAAAATCTCGTCGGTACCACGTCTAATTTCTGCTAATACTTGGTCTAAATCAGCCATCTCGGCGGGGACTCCTAAGGCCATGATCATAAAAAGAGGAGACTTATGTTACTTGTTAGCCAGCACAATTGAAAGTGTGTACACTAACGGGATTATTCAAGCCTCAGGTTATCGGTATCGGCGTCAATGGGAAAGGTTATTACGTTATTTAAATTGTTGCCTAAAAAGCATCAAATTCTCCTCAGCATTCTTTCTGTTATCACTATGATAACCATGCTCTTACCTTCTGAAGAAGCCCAGGCTTCGAGACAAACAACGGCTATAGATGAACAACATACTAACATTCGCTACGATGTCCCATTAGCCTTTCGCTCACCAGAGCGCCCAGAGTTGCAGGAAGAGGCATCGGATAATGCCCCCGCCAATGCAGTCCCTTTGTCGTCAAGTGAGGCACTCGCTGCTGGCAAGGGAGCAACTGAATCCCAAGAAAGTGCCAACCATAGGGATGTTGAGCATTTCAACGTGAAAAACGGCGACACCTTAGCCGCGGTATTTGATCGCGCAGGCCTAAGTAGTAAAGACGTTTATGAAATCACCCAATTGCCTTTAGCCAAGCAAAATTTACTCAAGATTATGCCCGGCGAAGAAATTGTGATTTCCAAGGATGCCAACGGTGATTTAACCGAAGTGCGCTACCGCATCGATGCGATTTCAACGCTGGTCATCACAAAGAACCAAGAGCAATATTTTGAAAAAGTCTCCGAGAAAGATGTGGAGATCCGCACCCACTTCACCAGCGCTAAGATTAAGAGCAACTTCTGGAACGCCGCCGTCGATGCCGGCATGTCTGCAAACCAGATATTGCAATTATCGACGGTATTTGGCTGGGATATCGACTTTGCCTTAGATCTGCGTGAAGGCGACAGTTTTGCCATCATCTACGAGCAGGAATATGCCGATGGTGAGTTTTTGCGTAATGGCAATATCTTAGCCGCAGAGTTCGTCAACCAAGATGAGCGGTATACCGCCATTCGCTATACCGATGGTAACTACTATTCAGAAAACGGCACGAGTATGCGCAAAGCCTTCCTGCGCTCACCGGTCGATTTTAAGTACGTCAGCTCCAACTTTAACCCTAAGCGTTTACACCCAGTTACAGGGCAAGTGAAAGCCCACCGCGGAGTGGATTATGTGGCGGCGATTGGCACACCGATTAAAGCCGCGGGTAGCGGGCGCGTCATCGAGGCGGGCTATAATCAATTCAACGGTAACTATGTGTTTATTAAACATAACGATACCTACACCACTAAATATTTACACCTCACAAAACGTAATGTCAGTAAAGGTGCCAGCGTTAAGCAAGGCCAAGTCATAGGTACTTTAGGTAAAACAGGCCGCGTCACAGGCGCGCATTTACACTATGAGTTCATCGTCAATGGTGTACACCGCAACCCAAGAACGGTGACTTTGCCTAAAGCGGAATCAATTGCGAGAAAAGAAAAGAATCAATTCGATGCACTCAGCCAGCAATTGATGACTACACTTTCGCAAAACAAGCAAACGCAATTGGCAATGCAATAACGAATGCAATAACGACAGGACGGACTCCTCCCAATGAAAAATGCTTATTATATTGGACTGATGTCAGGCACCAGCATGGATGGCGTCGATGCGGTATTAGTTGACTTTTCTGGCCCGCAGCCACAGCTTATCGCCAGCCATACTGAAGCCATTCCAAGCCATTTGCTCAAAGGCTTACAGCGTTTATGTTTACCCGGCGCGGATGAAATTAACCGTTTAGGTCGCCTAGATCGCAATGTCGGCGAGTTGTTTGCTTTGGCGGTCAACAATCTGCTGGCGAAATGTGCTGTTGCGAAAGAAGATGTTATCGCCATTGGTAGTCACGGCCAAACCGTGCGCCACATGCCAAACCTCGAGGTGGGATTTACCCTGCAAATTGGTGATCCCAATACCATAGCTATCGAAACGGGTATCGATGTGATTGCGGATTTTCGCCGTAAAGACATCGCCTTAGGTGGTCAAGGTGCGCCCTTAGTGCCGGCATTCCACCAGCAAACCTTTGCCGAAATAGGCAAAAAGCGCATCATTTTAAATATTGGTGGCATAGCGAATGTGACTTACCTTCCCGGCAATAGCGAGCATGTGATCGGCTTTGATACGGGCCCAGGGAATACGCTTATCGATGCTTGGATCCAGCACATTAAGAGTGAGTCCTTCGATAGAGATGGCGAATGGGCTGCGTCCGGCAAAACCGACCCAGACCTATTAGCTCAACTGCTATCACACCCTTATTTCTCCCTTGCTTACCCTAAGAGTACGGGCCGAGAATTATTCAATCAAGCTTGGTTAGAACAGCAATTATCGCCCTTTAATCATCTCGATGAGGAAGATATTCAATCGACCTTATTGGATCTGACCTGCCACAGTATCGCTCAGGATATTATTAAGTTATCCAATGAAGGGGAGTTATTCGTCTGTGGTGGCGGCGCATTTAATGGCCAACTGATGCAACGTCTTGCCGCCCTATTACCAGGTTATACCTTGGATACCACCTCAGCCCTTGGCGTCGATCCCAAATGGGCCGAAGGCATCGCCTTTGCGTGGCTCGCCATGCGCAATCACTTAGGCTTACCCGCCAATCTTCCTGCTGTTACAGGTGCCTCCCGCGAAGCCGTACTCGGCGGACGATTTAGCGCCAAGTAGTAGATCGCAAAGTTCATCACAGAGTTCATCGCAGAGTCACATCGACGCTTAAACATCGATGTGACTCTGCGAGCTAATGCCTAGGACAATCGAGTAAATATTGGCATAAGAGTGTCTAAATGAGGCTCTTATGTTCGCCCCCTATCCTGCTTATTTCCGCTTTTATCTTAAGAAAATCATCGGTCATTTTAAATCCGTCTATCATTAGTCACTGAAGCTTAATTAAGTTTCGCTATCTTTATCATGGATGCGCTTGCCAAATTGGCGCGATGCGAGCATTTCATCATAACGATGACAAATATGAGTTTAAGGGAACGACCCTTACTATGGGATCCAGTGCCGAATCACCATTCACACTCGATCTCAGCGTAGGTGGTCAATTTAGGAATAAGGATGCCTCTTTAACAAAGTGCACCTTTAAAATAATAGGAAATTAACCGATGAACATGTCACAAAAAATGGCGGCGGAATTTATTGGAACTCTATGGTTAGTCCTCGGCGGATGCGGCAGTGCGGTACTTGCCGCCGCATTTCCCGAGGTGGGCATAGGTTTACTCGGCGTCTCGCTTGCCTTTGGATTAACGGTGCTCACCATGGCCTTTGCCATAGGTCATATTTCGGGTTGCCATCTCAACCCTGCGGTGTCATTTGGCCTCTGGGCTGGTGGACGCTTTCCCGCCGCTGAGCTGCTGCCCTATATTATTGCCCAAGTCGCAGGCGGGATTGCGGGCGCAGGCATCTTATACCTCATCGCTTCTGGGCAAGAGGGATTTTCACTCGCGGGGGGATTTGCCTCTAACGGTTTTGCTGAGCACTCACCGGGGGGCTATAGCATGCTGTCGGTCATGATCTGTGAAATCGTTATGACGCTGTTCTTCTTGATCATTATTTTAGGTGCCACCGATGAGCGCGCCCCCAAAGGTTTTGCTCCGATAGCCATAGGCCTAGGCTTAACCTTAATTCACCTGATCAGTATTCCCGTATCCAATACTTCGGTGAACCCCGCGCGTAGCACAGGCCCGGCACTGTTTGTCGGTGATTGGGCGGTATCACAACTCTGGTTATTCTGGGTTGCACCTATTGTCGGCGCCATATTGGCAGGTTTTATCTATCGCTATTTCAACTCGGCTAAATAAAAGCCGAAGATCCAGCACAACGGCGCCTTCTCGGCGCTGTTGTTCTTTTTCTAATCCCACTCTAATGTTACCATTTAACCAACCGGTGAATTTTGCTGTGCCTAGTTTTTATATTAGGGACCCAACAAGCTTCGCCCTATCCAAGCCAAAGAGATATTTTTCATGAGCAAGACTGTTAAAACCCTCGCTGAGACAGCAGCAATGACGCCGGAAGGCCGTTACGATTACCTCGTTGAACAAGTCAAAGAACATAAAACACTTTGGACCCTGCAGGATCAAGACGGTTGTGTAATGCTAACGACCGAAGAAGAAGATTGTATTCCTATGTGGCCAACCGAGGATGCAGCGGAATCTTGGGCCGTCGATGAGTGGAGCGATTGCCAGACCTTAGCTATCCCATACGATGAATGGCATGAAAGATGGGTGCCTGGCATGGAAGATGACGATCTGTTCGTGGCGGTATTCCCAGTTCAGGATGACTTAGGGGTTGTGATCCCACCCTATGAGTTAGATCAACGACTCATCACTAAGCAAAGCCACTAATTACAACCGCGAAGCGAGACTGTCGATGAGTGAGCAAGAATCCTCTTTGCCAACGCCCGCAGTGACACCTGCGACTCACCTTCGTTTACCTAAACGCCTCATTGTGTTGCTGCTACTCTATGTTGCCGCATCCGTGAGTGGCTTAATTGCCAAACAAGGGGTGTTATTTTGTCTACTCACTCTGTTTATGGTGTTAGGCATTTTAGGTCGCCAAAAGGCGGGGCTCATTATGCTGCGCGGCTACACGCTTGTGCAATTGGCCTTAGTCAGTCTGCTGCCAGTCATACTATACGATCCCGATAATTTAGTGGTTGGCCCAACCACAGTACATTTAGGTGAATGGCAGGGGAAGCTTCCCGATTATGTCATTTTTATCGTCTTGGTTATCTTATCTTTATTACAGGTTTGGATCGCTTTCGATAAAAAAGTCAAAGCCTGGTTTAAGCCTAAACTTAATCTCAATATTATGAGTTAAGCCTGTGCTTGGTGGATTTCGCCAACAAAAAAGCCGTCATTTTGACGGCTTTTTTCTCATCCAAATGTGGGAACTTACACCGAGAAGCTCGCGCCACAACCACAGGTTGTCGTCGCATTCGGGTTTTTAACAAAGAAGCGCGAACCTTCGAGCCCAGAAGTGTAATCCACTTCGCCACCCACTAAATACTGCAGGCTCATAGGATCGACAACCAAGAGAACGCCTTGTTTTTCTATCGTGAAATCGCCGTCATTGACCTTTTCATCAAAGGTAAAGCCGTACTGAAATCCAGAACAACCACCGCCCGTCACATAGACTCGTAGCTTAAGTGCAGGATTTTGCTCTTCTTCCAACAAGCCCTTTACCTTAGCGGCTGCCGCATCGGTAAATTTGATTGGCATTGGAGCGTCAGCTTGATCAGTCATTACTACCTCTTACATCAGTTTTCTGGGGCAAATTATCCGTTACCTGACTATTTTGTTCAAGTATTACCCGCGGTTCTTTTTCACCCTGCAATAACTCAGGGACACTATAGACATGTTCTGTCTGCGAATTCTTAGTCCAGCGGCTCGATGGCACAACCACTTTAACTTTCACCTTCAGTAAATTAAAACCCGCTGGCACTGTGACCTTGGTATCTATGACCTGAAAATAGCGAAAATCAAATTCCAGCTTTGACCCCGTGAGTTTGTTCACACTTAATTCAGCGGATTTGCCATCCTGCAGCCCAATTAAGGTCAATTCGGCTCGACCTTGAATGGCTTGCTTACGCTTTTGTAACTGAGTCAACACCAGTTTGAGATTGTACTCATCGGCTAAAACACCCGGCGTCATTTCAAGCCCATGAATGGCAACGCCTTCGGCATTATCATCCGGGGCCATAATGCTACGGTAAAATGCCAATTCACGCTGCAATTCCTGTTGTTTTTTGAGCTGCTCGCCAAACATTCCCTGCATTTGGGCGTTGGCTTCCCGTTCAACTGACAGCTCTAAATTGCGAGTTGCCAGTAATTGGGTTTGCTCTTCTAATTCAGCAGTCAATCGCTGGGATTTACTGCTAATGTGCTTCACTACGGGCTCATCACTGCTCAAAAGAATAAAACTAACCCAAGCACCAAGCAGAAAAGCGACTAACACTAAAAGTGATAAATATACCGAAGATGAACGATACTTGCGTTCCATCACTTGCAGGCGATCTAGCCAAGGATGATAATTTGGCATTAGGTAACAGCCCCTTATATAAAATACAATCAACTCAAGAAGAGTTCGATACAATACAACTCAGGCCAATGCAGTGCAATTAACGATAAATAAAGTCGCCATTCAACATGCTATAGCCACAGCAAAGAAGTATTTAGCTAATGAGCTGCGGGATCATTTATCCCAAGCCAAGATCAGTGCACAGCTGTGCATACTGGCGTTATTTTTTGCCATATTTGCCTCCGGCGTGATCCTGCTGTTTCGACTCTTACTCCTGTGGGCGAATCATTTTACCCAAATAGAAAAGCTGGATTTTACGGGGAACGTGGCCGACTGGCGAGCTTTGTTACCGCTTCTAGGCGCAATATTAATTTGGCTTGTGGCAAAGTTGGGCTCAAAACGCTACAAACGTATGGGCATAGCCTATGTGCTACATAGGGTTAAACTGCACTACGGTAAAATCCCCCTGCAATCCGCACCGGGGCAATTTTTTCAAGCCCTCTTCGCCCTAGGCACCAATTTCTCGGTTGGACGAGAGGGGCCAGCCATTCATCTGGGTGCTGTCAGTGCCAGTGTGTTGGCTGAGAAATTCAACCTTCCCGATAACAGCGTGCGTATTATGTGTGCCAGTGGCATTGCCGCAGGGATTGCCGCGACCTTTAATGCGCCCCTGGCGGCGGTGATTTTTGTGCTCGAAGTGATAGTACGAGAATATAAAATCCATTACTTTTTCCCGATTATGCTCTCCGCGATTTGCGGCGCAGTGTCGAGCCAACTGGTGTTTGGTAATGTGCACGAATTTGACCGTATTCAAGTGATCCACATTCCCTTAGATCACTACCCTATTCTCGCTATCGGGGGAGTTGTACTCGGATGCACCGCCGCCTTATTTAATTACTCACTCCTTAAAGTCACAGCGTCGAGCCAAAACTGGCCGTTAATTTACCGCCTACTTCTTGCGGGCAGTATTACCACTTTGATTGGTTTAGTTTTACCCCAAGCGCTGGGAACGGGGGATTTAGCCATTAGCGAAGCCATCAGTGAACACCCAAGTTTATTACTCTTAATCGCCCTGCTGGCCGCAAAAATCATCGCAACTGTCGCGGCGATAGGCCTTGGCATTCCAGGGGGATTAATTGGACCACTCTACGGCATAGGTGCCTTGATTGGGGCCATTTTGGCCCTAGTGAGCGCGGTCATGTTCCCATCGATAGCTCCCTATGTTGGGCTTTATACCGTGATTGGCATGACGGCCATGATGGGGGTATGCCTCAGTGCGCCACTGGCGGCGTTAGTCGCCCTGCTGGAAATGACCAATGATGCCAGTATTATCCTACCTGCGATGTTTGTAACAATTCCGGCTTTTTTAATTGCTTATCAGGGTTTTAAAACTGACTCCATTTTCTTTAAACAATTAGAAATCATGGGGCTAGGCTATAAAGTTGCGCCGGTGAATTTAGCGCTGCAGAAAAAGGGCGTGCGAGCCTTAATGGATAAACGCTTTGTTATCGTCAATAACAACGATGAATTATTGCTCGAAGTACTCAAACGCGCAGAGGGTCGACCCGTGCTAGTGCGTAATGCCGATGGGGTTATCGAAATGCTTAGCCTTGAAATGCAGTCCTATGACGATAACATCACCCTCTCGCGCCATCCCATGCAGGGCGTAAGCGATACCGCCACCCTCAATGAAGTTTACCTCCTCTTATCACCCAGTCGCAGTGGTGAAGTCTTTATTTATCAAGGCTCGCCCGAAAACGTGGTCGGGGTGATCAGTTGGTCTAACCTGCAGCAGGAAGTCCGCACAGGCCAAGCATAATCCTAAACAAACGGCGGCACTCGGGTCACAAAAGCGCTGGCTTTATCGCAAAAATCTAACGCTGTGACCCTAGCGCTATTTCGTTGCCTTAGTGCTTCTGCTACAATCGCGCCTCAGCCACCCTACATAACATCAGGGCAGATAAGCGCGATACCGCAGCTTAAAATGCCCCCTAGCAATTGGAAAACAGGCTGATGAATCAGTTCGAAGGATCCCATATCCTCTCCGTAAACCAGTTAGATCTTGACTCAATCCAAACTATTTTTAATGTCGCCAGCCGCATGATGCCCTATGCACTTCGAGAGAAGCGCAATAATGTGCTCGAAGGCGCCATTTTAGGTAACCTGTTTTTCGAACCCAGTACCCGTACCCGCGTGAGTTTTGGCTGTGCCTTTAACTTGCTCGGCGGCCATGTGCGTGAAACCACAGGTATGGCGTCATCGTCTTTATCTAAGGGGGAATCCCTGTACGATACGGCGCGGGTGTTATCCACTTATTCCGATGTCATTGCCATGCGCCATCCTGACTCTTACTCGGTCAAAGAGTTTGCCGAAGGCAGCCGCGTGCCAGTGATCAACGGCGGCGATGGTTCAAACGAACATCCGACCCAAGCTTTGCTCGACTTATACACTATCCAAAAAGAACTCAAGTGTGCTGGCCGCGGTATCGATGGCATGCACATCGCTATGGTCGGCGACTTAAAATTTGGCCGTACTGTGCATTCACTGTCGCGCTTACTCTGCATGTATAAGAACATCAGTTTCACACTGATTTCACCCGCTGAATTAGCTATGCCTGATTATGTGATCTCTGACATTGAAAATGCTGGCCATAGCATCAAAATAACCGACCAACTTGAAGGCCATTTAGATAACGCAGATATTCTGTATCTTACTCGCATTCAAGAAGAACGCTTCCCTTCACAGGAAGAAGCGAATAAGTATCGCGGCAAGTTCCGCTTAAATCGCAGTATTTACACTCAGCATTGCAAATCTAACACTGTCATTATGCATCCGCTTCCAAGGGATTCACGTGCGCAAGCCAATGAGTTAGATAATGATTTAAACAGCCATCCTAATCTTGCTATCTTCAGACAGGCGGACAATGGGCTGTTAATTCGCATGGCTTTGTTTGCATTGACACTCGGCGTTGATAATCAACTCGAAAAATATGAGTGTCCAGTTAATTGGTATTCACGTAAAGCCGATCGCTAATTGGCTACAGACTTTAAGGACTAAACATGACCCGTTCCGAAGCACTATTTGAACAGGCTAAAAAAACCATCCCCGGCGGTGTTAACTCTCCGGTTCGTGCATTTAATGGTGTAGGCGGTTCACCCCTGTTTATTGAAAAAGCTAACGGCGCTTATATTTACGATGCCGATGGCAAAGCTTATATCGACTATGTCGGTTCTTGGGGCCCGATGATCCTCGGCCACAACCATCCTAAAATCCGTGCGGCGGTATTAGCGGCGGTGGAAAATGGCTTGTCTTTTGGTGCGCCAACTGAGCTTGAAGTGCAAATGGCCGAGAAAGTCATCTCTATGGTGCCTTCTATTGAGCAAGTACGCATGGTGAGTTCAGGCACGGAAGCTACTATGAGTGCTATCCGTTTAGCGCGTGGTTTTACCAATCGTGACAAGATCTTAAAATTTGAAGGCTGTTACCACGGCCACGCAGATTGCCTGTTAGTGAAAGCTGGTTCTGGCGCATTAACTTTAGGTCAACCTAGTTCACCCGGTATTCCTGAAGATTTCGCCAAGCACACCCTCACCGCTGTGTATAACGATTTAGATTCAGTTAGAACCCTGTTCGAACAGTATCCAACTGAGATTTCTTGCATCATCATCGAACCCGTTGCCGGCAACATGAACTGTATTCCACCTGTCCCAGGTTTCCTCCAAGGTCTGCGTGATATGTGTGATGAGTTTGGCGCGCTACTGATCATCGATGAAGTAATGACGGGTTTTCGCGTATCACAAAGTGGCGCTCAAGGTTACTACGGCGTAACGCCAGACTTAACGACACTCGGTAAAGTGATTGGTGGCGGTATGCCAGTGGGCGCTTTCGGTGGCCGTAAAGATGTAATGCAATTTATCGCACCGACTGGCCCAGTGTATCAAGCGGGTACTCTATCAGGTAACCCCATTGCGATGTCAGCGGGTCTGGCACAAATGGACGCCCTGTGTGAAGAAGGTTTGTACGAAGCACTGAGTGCAAAAACCAAACGTATTGCAGAAGGCTTTAAAGCCGCGGCGGATAAGCACGGTATTCCAATGGCGATCAACTATGTTGGCGGCATGTTCGGCTTCTTCTTTACCGAACAGGAGCAGATCACTCGCTTCGATCAAGTGACCAAGTGCAATATTGAGCACTTCCGCACTTTCTACCACGGAATGTTAGACGAAGGTGTTTACTTAGCACCTAGCGCCTATGAAGCAGGCTTCCTGTCTATGGCCCATGGCGAAGAAGAACTGCGCTTAACCTTAGAAGCGGCAGACCGCGTATTAGCGAGCATGAAAGCGGCAAGCTAAACCTAGGTTTAACGGGTTACAGCCATTAAAAATCACCAAGGGACGCAATTGCGTCCCTTTTTATTACTCTTTTCTGATATAGGAAGGAGTTTCATCATTAACATGAAGCATTTAACCGCATAGGGTTAAGAATAATAAACACAGGCAGTTCCGAATAACGCATATAAAGAAGAATTTATTGCAGGTTCGGCAAAACAACTGCTTAGACTTTAATCGTAGATCTTACTTTACAGCCCATAATCCACCGGAGTGATACAGCAAAATAATCCAACAAAAATGCAAAAAACAGTGCATTCAACTGCAAACACAACAAAACCTGTACGATCAACGTCACAAAGCCCAATAAAACTGAGTTACAGCTAACAGTTGCGTTCTTCCCCCCATTATGTTCTGATCCGCACGCGTTAACACGGCAAGCTTAATTTTGCCTTGAAAATGCCATCCATAGCTCGCCCTAGGCCAGCGACGACATTAAAACAGCAGTTGGAATTGCAGTTATGTTATATACCTTTCTCATCATACTGGCCGTGCTTGCATTGCTCAGTATTATTTTCGAAGAAGTGACCCACCTTAATAAAGCGAAAACCACCTTATTCTTTGGCTGTATATCCTGGGTAGCGCTATTTATGGCTGCAGGAGATCCCGCCCATGAGAAACTCGTTGCCCATCAACTCAATGAAAACTTGCTCGAAATTGCCACCCTTTGGCTATTTTTGATGTCGACCATGACCTTCGTTGCCTACCTCAACGCTAAGGGCATGATCCAAATCATGGTGCAAAAGCTGTTTCCGCAGAAAGTCTCAGTGCGCATGCTGATGATCCAAGTGGCATTGTTCGCCCTCGTGCTGTCGGCATTTTGTGATAACGTCACCGCGACCTTAGTGTCTTTAGGCTTGCTAACCACCTTTAAACTCGACAAGCAAATGCGCCGTAGAATGGCAGTGTTGATTATCTTCGCGGTGAACTCAGGCGGTGTAGCGCTGATCACCGGCGATGTGACAACACTGATGATCTTCTTAGGTGGGCATGTGCATATGTCGGAACTATTGATACTATTTATTCCATCGGCCCTAAGCGTGATTTTGCTGGCGACGCTATTCTCACTCAAAGCCGAAGGTGTGGTGAGCACAACGCCAATCAAACATACGTATCAAACCGTTGATGTCTTGATTGCCTTAGTGTTCTTCTGCACCATTTTAATGACCATGTTGCTCAATATTCTGTTTGGGATCCCGCCGGTGCTGACCTTCTTAACGGGTCTGTCCATTATGTTCCTGATTGGCCATACCACACGCAGCGATAAAGAAGAAATCAAGATCCTCGAATATATTCGCCAAGTAGAATATGACACCTTATTGTTCTTCTTAGGGATTTTACTGCTTGTCGGCATGCTTAAAGAAATTGGCACCTTAGATATGCTGACCGAAGCTTATGCCATGTTCAACCCGAACATCTCTAACTTCGTGACAGGTATGGGCTCAGCCTTAATTGATAACGTGCCATTAACGGCGGCATTATTAAAAGCAGAACCCGTTTTGACTACGCCAGAGTGGCTCGGCTTAACCTACAGCGTTGGTGTCGGTGGCTCACTGCTGATTATTGGTTCTGCTGCGGGTATTGTCGCCATGAGTAAAGTGAAGGAACTGACTTTCGTAAGCTACCTCAAATACGTGCCAGCCCTATTCCTATGCTATAGCGTAGGCTATGGTCTAACACTGTTTCTTGCTAATAATATCTTCGCCTAATGCGGATCTGGTTATAAGTAAAAGGCGCCCCTTGGCGCCTTTTCTTTTGGTTGTATCTTTACTGTTTCGGGAGCTTAAATGCGGGCTTAAATGGCAGATTGTTTAAGTTCAATACCATTGAATTACAAGGGCTTTATATTGCAGGAACTTTATATTGCTGGAACTTTAAATTGCGTCCCTTGAATATCTAAGACAACATCCCTTGGGCGAATAGAGATGATCTTCAACTTGCCAGCTATCATATCTCCCTCCTGCAACTCTGCACCGTCCACATTCAACCAACGTTGGCTCGCATCCGTGGAATACACATGGGCCACAATATTAAACTCCGGCACTTGCAACTGCAGTCCAGCGGGTAATTGGCCGTATTTAGGAATATCATCCCCCGCAGGCTTAGGGATGGGATCTAACTTAGGCTCTGTGACAGGCGTTTTCGCGGCCTTAACATATTCCACATCCTTTAGTGCATCTTGAAATGTGGCAACTAATTGATCATCCTGGCGGCTTTGGTTGGTTTCTAAGCCCACATCAGCCGCAGCGGCACTGACCTGCTGACGTAATGCTTCCAACTGTTCTAAACCTTGGCTATTCGCACCCGCGCCTAGCATGATAGGTTCTTGGCTCTCTGACGTTTGCACTAATTCCGCTGGGTTTATGCCATTTTCATCGGTCACAGAATACGGACTTGAGTCAGGCGTTGTCGCATCCACAGCCGCAGACGTGGCGAGGTAATCTTGGTAACTTGGATCGCGATTTTGTGGAATGCTACTAACACCATAACTATTGGCATTCGCTGGCGCTTGTACCACTGATGCGCCGCCATTTAACTCCTGCGCCCTAGGCAGGGCAACTTTCCCCGCAAGGCGGATCCCCGTATTGATATCCTGTGCGGTAGATATCTGTACAGCCATTGTTGCCCGTTCAGAGTCTTTCACCGTGCCCTGAACTGCATTTTGAACTGCCGTTTGCGTTGTGGGCTTGGTTTCGGCAGTCATCACCGATGCGCCTACTGGTGGCTTTTCTGATTGTCGCAGCTCAGTCTGTAGAAACTCAGTCTGTCTCAGCATGGCCACGCCCCATGCCACCCCCACACCTAACGCAATGGCCAATGCCAATGCCGAAAGTTTAGCGACGGGAATACCCGTTTGACGGGGCTGAGGATAATTAGCCCTTGGCGTTAACACCGCATCGGGTAAGGGCGACGATTGCTGCTGTTTATTACGGGTGACCGCATCGAGTAAAATGGACATTAACTCTGCGCTCCATTATCGGTCAAACGTGGCCCCTGCTCACTTAAATACAAATTTAGCCTCACTAATGTTTGATTACCTGCGATGCCATCGGCTTTTAATCCATGCTGGCTTTGAAATGCTTTAAGATCATTTTCTAATTTAAGATCGAATTGGGAAACTCTTCTCGCATTGCGGTTAGCCACATGGGCAAGGGCATTTTCCAGCCACTGCAATTGTCCCGGACTCGATTTTTGGCTGATTTCCATCATAGGTAAACTCGGCGCCTGCCACAGGATTTCAAACGTCCCGCTGAAGTGTTGGTTAAACCAAGCTCTGTCGACCCACAGTTGTTGCTCTCCCAGTTGCATCAACAATTGCTCGCCATCAACCGCAATAACTGCACCATAAAAATCCTGTTGGTTATCATCAACTAAATAGACAACTGCTGGATAATTTAATCGCGTGAGCGACATCCAGTTTCCCTGTTGCTGGTAACAGGCAAGCCCTTGTTCAACGGCAGATTGACAGGCAGTCAATCCCTTAAAGGGCACTTTCCCCCAAACACTAAAAAGTCCGGCAAAGGCGGTATCGATACTGCGGCTCTGTTTTATCGCTTCCTGCAGCACTCTTTGGCTCGGATCGGGGGACGCGGCAGCCTGAATACTAGCCATATTACTAGGCTGACTTGCTACCATACTGGCCTCACTTGCAACCTTAGTAGGCTCGGCTGCTCGGGAGTGTTCGAGACGATTATCTGTGGCATCAACGTCTGTGGCGGCACTCGCTATGGTTTGATTATCCGTAAACAACCAATAAGACACCCCAAATGCAAGCACTAAAGCCGTGGCAATGGCACTCGGCCAGAGATATTTATGCTGCTGTGGCGTCTCTTCACCTAGCACTTCAGCGGCGGCCTGCCTGACCATATAGTGATCAATAGGCACTTTAGATTGAGCGTAACCCGCCATGAGTGCACGTTCGCAGAGCAAATTGATCAACCGCGGTATGCCGCCAGTGTATTTCTGCAATACTTTAATGGCTTTACGGGTAAACAGCGGCTCGAATCGCCCTGCGACCTGTAAGCGGTGCAACACATAGAGGGCAACTTCATCCTCATTGAGTGGTAATAGGTGATAACGCGCCGTGATACGCTGGGCAAGCTGCCTAAGCTCTTGGCGTTTGAGCAGTAACTGCAGTTCTGGTTGCCCGATCAATATCACCTGAAGCAGCTTTTTAGTGTCCGTTTCTAGGTTAGTGAGCAATCTGAGTTGCTCTAACACTTCGGCGCGCAGATGTTGAGCCTCATCGATGATGAGTACCGTGTTACGGCCTTTTTCATGATTTGCCAGTAAAAAGCGGCTCAAATGATCGGTTAATTGTTTGAGGCTAGGGTTTTCCCCATAACTGATCTTAAGCTCATCACAGAGAGTGGCGAGTAACTCCAGCTCTGTGAGTGAAGGATTAAGGATAAATGCAGTATCAGTATTATCGGGTAATTGCCCAAGTAAACAGCGCGATACTGTGGTTTTACCTGTACCGACTTCCCCGGTTAGCAACACAAAGCCACCCGTTTCACCTAACCCATAGGTCAAATGAGCCAAGGCTTCCCTGTGCCTGTCACTTAAAAATAAATAGTGGGGATTGGGTGCAATAGAAAAAGGGTTATCACTGAGTCCATAAAAGGCCTTGTACATACCACCAATCATCCTTAGCTAAAAATAACGCTCACGTTAAAGCGTCACACAGTGATTGTCAAAGCATCCGCAACATCGATGTGACATTAAATAAATATCTGCGCCTAGGTTGCACAGGGAATCTTATCATCATGTTAAGCTATCCCTATGACAGATTAGCCGAATCATTCTAATGAAAATATACTTAGTCGGCGGCGCTGTACGTGACAGCCTGCTCAAACTCCCCATTAAAGATAAAGACTATATGGTCGTTGGCGCGACCCCGGAGCAAATGCTGCAACTGGGTTATCGCCAAGTAGGTAAAGATTTTCCGGTATTCCTCCATCCGACAACCCAGCAGGAATACGCCCTCGCAAGAACAGAGCGTAAAGTTGGATTAGGTTACGGTGGTTTTCACTGCTATGCCAGCCCAGATGTGACCTTAGAGCAAGACCTGCTACGCCGCGATTTGACCATTAATGCCATAGCTCAAGATGAAGAGGGCAAGTTATACGATCCCTTCGGCGGCATAAAAGACATTGAAGCGCGCCAATTACGCCATGTTTCCGATGCCTTTATCGAAGATCCCCTGCGAGTACTACGTGTCGCCCGATTTGCGGCGAGATTCCATGCACTGGGTTTTAGTATCGCCAGCGAAACCTTAGCACTTATGCGCCATATCAGTGCGAGCGATGAACTCGGCGCATTAACGGCGGAACGGGTTTGGCAGGAAGTCGATAAGAGCTTAAGTGGGCCTAACCCTGAGATCTTTTTTGAGGTACTGCATCAATGTGGTGCCCTCGAAGTACTCTTTCCCGAAATATTTGCCTTATTTGGTATTCCTCAACCAGAAAAATGGCACCCCGAGATAGACACAGGCGTGCATACATTAATGGTGCTAGCCCAGGCAGCCCTACTCACCCAGGATAAAAGTGTACGCTTTGCCGCACTCGTCCATGATTTAGGCAAGGCATTGAGTCCCAAAGAACATCTCCCTAAACACCATGGGCATGGTCAAAAAGGATTGCCGCTGATTAAAGCCCTTTGCACACGCTTACGCGTGCCGAACGAAATGCGCGATCTGGCATTATTAGTGAGCGATCAACACCAAAATATCCACCAAGCGTTTGAGTTGAGATCCGAAACCATCATCAAAATATTCGATAAAGCTGACTTTTGGCGCAAACCTGAGCGGCTCAATCAAGTTATTTTAAGCTGCATTGCCGACATGCGTGGACGAACAGGATTTGAAACCCATGAATATCCCCAGGGAGAGTATCTTATTGAGTGTTTTTTAGCCGCCAATAACGTCAGTGTCAGCGCAATTATTGCCGCTGGTTTCCAAGGCGCAGAGATAAAGCAAGCACTCAATTTGAAGCGAATCGAAGCCGTTAACCAACTAAAACTCAAAAAGCAAAATGAGACAGAACATCGCACCCGATAAATTGTAATCAAGTTGTAAACCCACCATCACTTTATGGTAAATACAGTGCCGATTTTTGGTGGAAATCGACGACACAACCACTAAAAAACGCTTTTTTTAAAAATTTATATGTCTATAGTGGTTAAACGCATTAATATTCGTAGCAAATTAAAATAGCTATGTCATAATTAGGCAGTTTCGATTACAAAGTGGCGAAACATTCAAATCCAACCTATTTTAAGGGATTTTTTACAATGAACAAAAAAGTACTGATGATTGCTGGTTTAGCAATGACTGCCCTACTAGGTGGTTGTGCAAACACTACTGCTCTGGAAGAAAGCGTTGCTACTCTGGGCAACAAAGTTGATCAATTGTCAGCTGATGTCGGCTCTCTGAAATCTGAGCAAAGCAAACTGTCTGCAGACGTTAAAGATGCTAAAGCAGCAGCTATGGACGCACAAGCAGAAGCTAAGCGTGCTAACGACCGTCTAGACAACGTTGCTTCTCGTTACAAGAAGTAATGATAAGTAATTAGCCTACAATTCAGTAGGTTAAGCTAAAAGGCTTGTGAGAGATGACAACTAACAGTGCATCCATCCAAGCCTTTTTTTATGCCTTCAGTTTAAAGAATTCCTTCCTTTAATTATTAATCCTTAGCGAAAACATACCGAAACACTATCCCATTTTTGCAGGATTATCCCAGCCTTTAACCAACAGTTCTTATAATTAACCTTTGTATACTAGTGTATAAAATCTGTCGTTCAGAAAAGCATTAATCCGTTTTAATACCCATCTGCTTTTTAATCTTTCCGCCAAGCTTATACTTTTAAAATCCCTATACAAGGTGCGCCATCCCTTTTAAAAAAGTTATTTCTATAGACCAAGAATGTAGGCATTTTACAGAAAGCTTAATCATAAAAACTGAGGCTAGAAGGGAAACAAAGGCAAGATAGGCATTATATTTATCAACAAACAAATAAGCGTAAAGTTAACAATAACGCCGCCCTCGATTATCTTTACATAAAAACAACATAAAAACGTCAATATCTATCATGGACTTGCGTTATAAGAGGCTATTGAGCACATTAAAACAAAATCCCTAAGCCCATGAATAGACTAAAAAACAACCAGCTCAACTATTGCTTTTAAGGGACTTAGCGCCATTAGAGGACTTTTGTGCCAACACTAATACAAAATCAATTTCGAGCAGCTCAAAGTGCCTCACTTGGATATCGTGTTTCATCTTATCCGTTGCCCGCCATGCATAGGGCGTCATATCTAATAAAGTTAATGCCTGTTCACCCGATACGGTCAGATTGAAACTCAGGGTTTGTGTTTCTTGAATTGATAATTCTGAGGGCAGATTAATTTGCAGCGATTTTTCCGTCAAATCGGGATAGATATATTCCTTTAACTGCCATAAATGCCGAGGACCAGGCACGACTAACAAGATCACCCCTTGATCTTTAAGTACGCGAACAGATTCTTTCCCCTTAAGCGGCTTATCAATCACAGTCACTAAATCTATGCTGTTATCGGCAAAAGGTAATACTTTTGAGGTGCTTAAACATAAAATACCGGGGGTTTGCGCTTTAGCGGCCGCAAAAATAGCATTTTCTGCGTCCGCAACGCCGCTGTAATGGACATTCACCCCATCAGTAAGCTCTGAGAGCTTGGCAGACAACGCGCGCAGGTAGAAGCCCTCAGCACACTCGTAATCTAACAGACTGAGCTCTTCCTTCTGTAAACTCAGGATCATCATCGCCATTTTATCGATGAGTGGTGAAAAAATACCTGATTCTAATAGAAAACGCTTCGCTCTTACCTGCTGACGGGAATCCCCTGTCGGTTTTTGCCTTTGGGGCGGAGTAAAAACCCAATAACCTTGCTCATGTCTATCGAAGTGGTGCTTATTAGCACAATAAAATCCCTGTGAGGCTTGATGCTGCTGCAATGCTAGTCCACATGTCGGGCATTGAAATTCAAATATCATGGTCGGCTCCCAAAATTAACTCCGCTCCAGAACGAAAAAATCGGGTACTAGACCCGATTCTGACAAAACATCACTATGACTATTATAGGAAGATAAACCCACACAGGACTGCGCCCAGTGCCAGGCGATATATCACAAAGGGAGTCATTCCCATGCGGCTGATTATTTTTAAGAAATAGTGAATACAAAGATAAGCCGCCGCAAACGAGATCAGAGTGCCCAATGTGAGCGCTTGATAATCAATAGGCAAAGGGCTTTCCGCTAAATCCTTACCGACTAAAATCGCCGCACCTAAACTGACAGGCACCGACATGAGGAATGAGAAACGAGCGGCAGCATCGCGGCTTAAACCTAACATTAGCGCGGCTGTCATAGTGGCACCCGATCTTGATGTGCCAGGAATTAACGCCAATGCCTGTGCAAAACCAATCAGCAATGCCTTGCGCCACCCCGTTTGATACACAGTTAAATCGTGGCGTGACATTTTATCCGCCCACCATAGCAACAAACCAAAAACGACGGTAGTAACAGCGATAACACCAGCACTGCGTAAATGGGTTTCGATAAAATCCTTCGCCATAAAGCCAAAAAATACAGCGGGCAATGTAGCGAGGATAATCCACCAAGCGAGTTTGCTATCATCCGAATGCTCGCCCTTAAAAATACTGGCAATCCAAGCATTAAGCATGGCCCACAGCTCGTGTCTGAAATAAATCACCACTGCAAATAAGGAACCCGTGTTAACCGCAACATCGAAGGATAACCCTTGATCTTCCCAACCTAAAAGCTGGGCAGGGAGAATAAGATGAGCCGAACTCGAAATAGGAAGAAACTCTGTTAACCCTTGAATCAACGCTAAAATAATTACCTGAAACGTATCCATGACAACCCTATCAATAAATTAAAACGTCAGCCCTACAGGCCACTCAAACGTCACAGGCCAAAGTCGCTGTGAATCTTTATCATACTCATCCCAGAGTGTTGCATAGCTCTTATGCAACACTGGGTGGATCAATTCCGGAGCAAGTTCAGCTAAAGGCCACAACACAAAAGCGTTATTGACTATTTCGGCTCTGGGTAACACCACTGGGGTTTGGCACACAAGATCATCAAAGAGCAGTAAGTCTAAATCCAATGTCCTTGGGCTAAATTTCTTAGCGCCCACAAGCCGGCCGTGATTCTGCTCGATTTGTTTAAACTGCGCAACTACCTCGGCAATATTCAAATCGGTTTCGGCGCTTGCCACCATATTTAAAAAATTTGTCCCGCTAAATCCCACAGCCTCACTTTCATACATTGAAGAAAGTTTTAGTGGACCAAAGCATTCCCTTAATGACCGCAATCCCGCCTGTAAATAGCGACTGGGTTCAATATTACTGCCTAAACTAATGTAAATAAGTGCCATGCAGATGTCCGAACTGTCTTAAAAAACGACAATAACTCACCACTATTATTTTAAATCTCGACTGATGCCCGTTGTGAGCGCTCAATCTCAACCCCTACCGAGGCGGCAGTCGCAACGGCCCCAGGCTTCATTACGACAACCTTAACCCAAGCGACATTGAACTCAGCCAGCAAACACTCTGCAACCCGTTCTGCAACGGTTTCAATAAGTTCTATGGGTTGCTCGGTAATCAATTGCGTGATCCGTTTAGAAACAGTCTCATAGCAAAGTGCAAATTGGTAATCATCGCTCATCGCCGCAGGCTTATTGTCCCACGCCATATCTAAGTCGAGGAATAAGCTCTGCTGGATTTTCTTTTCCCAGTCATAGACACCTATCACAGTATCAACACGTAATTGCCGTATAAGTACCTTATCCATACAGTCTCCAACTGACTCATTACTATGAGGTCTGATAAGCTAAACACGATAGAGTCTGTATAATCCGCCATATTCCAACAGACGACTAATTTACTTTCTACTCGCGCTAATCCAAAGTAGGATACGGTCCTAAAAGGATTTGTTCGTTAAGAAATTAACTCTGTTTTTAATAGTAGCGTTATCGCATTAACCTATGACCGAATACACCAGCCAAACAGGCTTTTTAAATTGTGGCGCGATAATACCTTAAGACGCGTAAGGAAACCAATGTGAGTCCATTAACACTGACACTTTTGATGATTGTGAGCGCCTATTTGGCGGGCTCTGTCTCAAGTGCTGTGCTGGTATGTAGGATGAGAGGCCTGCCGGATCCAAGATCCCAAGGTTCGGGCAATCCGGGTGCAACAAATGTGCTGCGGATCGGCGGTGCAAGCTCGGCGGCTATGGTGCTATTTTTTGATATGCTCAAAGGCGCCTTACCAACTTATCTCGCCTATTTAATGGGGATTGATGCTATCTCCCTTGGGCTTATCGCCATCGCCGCTTGCCTTGGACATATCTACCCCATTTTCTTTGGCTTTAAAGGTGGCAAAGGGGTGGCAACGGCTTTCGGTGCCATGGCCCCGATTGGTGATGACCTTGCCATTTGCCTGATGGCTTCCTGGGTCGTGTTACTGCTCATCAGCCGCTACTCTTCCCTAGCTGCAATTATTACTGCCCTACTCGCCCCATTTTATACTTGGTGGCTTGACGATCGATTTACTATCCCAGTCGCCATGTTATCGACACTGATCATCATACGTCATAAGGAAAACATTCAGCGGCTTCTCAAGGGTGAAGAGTCGAAAGTATCACGTAAAAAGCGCCCTAAAACCCCTTAAATTCACTAAATGTCCCCATAAAAAAACTGCGCTGAGGCGCAGTTTTTTATGTCAATAAGCAGCTGTTATGCCACTGGCGGTAGGGTATCGAGTGGCCAACGTGGCTGGCCCTTTACCGCTAAATCTTCACATTGCCCAGCATTCAAGCGCTGCAATCCGGCAAAGGCAATCATGGCGCCATTATCGGTACAAAACTCGCCACGGGGATAGTAAACTCGGCCACCGATAGAAGTCATCATCTCGGCTAAGGTTTCCCGTAAACGAGTATTAGCACTGACACCACCGGCGATCACTAGGCGGTTATAACCCGTTTGCTTTAGCGCACGGCGGCATTTTATCGCTAAGGTATCTACTACTGCTTCTTCAAAGGCCCGAGCAATGTTAGCGCGAGTCTGTTCGTCATCCGGCTCTGCGGCAATAGTGTTGGCAGTAAAGGTCTTTAGCCCTGAGAAACTAAAATCCAACCCAGGTCTGTCAGTCATAGGACGGGGAAACTGATAACCCGCTGGCACGCCTTTAGCGGCAAGTTTCGCCAAACGTGGGCCACCGGGGTAATCCAAACCCATTAATTTTGCTGTTTTATCAAAGGCTTCGCCCGCGGCATCGTCAACCGACTCGCCGAGCACTTCATAAAGGCCTATGCCATCGACTTTGACCAACATCGAATGACCGCCTGACACTAACAGTGCAACAAAGGGAAACTCGGGCGCATCCTCCTCAAGCATAGGGGCCAGTAAGTGCCCTTCCATATGGTGCACGCCGATGGCTGGTTTGTTCCAAGCAAAGGCAAGTGAACGGCCAACACAGGCACCCACTAATAAAGCACCAATCAGACCTGGGCCTTTGGTATAGGCAATCCCATCGAGATCAGCAATCTCAGTATTGGCATCTTTCAGGGCCTGGCGAATAAGCGGCACTATCTTACGCACATGGTCGCGGGACGCGAGTTCAGGCACCACACCACCGTAATCGGCATGCAATTTCACTTGACTATATAAAGCATGGGATAACAATCCTTGCTTATCGTCGTAGACGGCAATGCCTGTCTCGTCACAGGATGTCTCAATACCTAAAACCCGCATGGTGCCTCATCAGAAAATAATAAAAGGGCGTCAATTCTACCTGTATGCAAGCAATTACTCCAGTTACACTGGCCTATATTCTCCCCGCCCATAAACACAGTGCTGCATTAGGGCTTTACAAGCCTAGGTGTCTCGGTATAAAATTCCGCACCATTTTAAATAGACTTGGTTCGAGCAATTGAACCACACAACCTACACCTAAGGGGTGATGGCGTATGCCAATTATTAAAGTACGTGAAAACGAACCATTCGACGTAGCTCTGCGTCGTTTCAAGCGCTCTTGTGAAAAAGCTGGTATTTTAGCCGACGTGCGTGCTCGTGAATTCTACGAGAAGCCAACTACTGCACGTAAGCGCGCAAAAGCAGCTGCAGTTAAACGTTTAGCTAAAAAGCTTTCTCGCGAAAACGCACGTCGCGTACGTTTATACTAATCTCTTATGAGCCTAATTGATCAGCTAAAAGACCATATGAAACAGGCCATGATCGCCAAAGAGAAGGCGAGATTGGGCACTATTCGTATGGCATTAGCCGCCATCAAACAGATTGAAGTGGATACCCGCGAAACTCTGACTGATGAGCAGGTTATAGCGGTCTTAACCAAAATGGTGAAACAACGTCGCGATTCGATTGCTCAATTTGAAGCAGCGGGTCGTAACGAGTTGGCCGAAGCGGAAGCAGCAGAGATTCAAGTCATTGAAGCTTTCCTGCCGACTCCCCTCACTGAGGCGGAAATCGCAGCGTTCATCGATGCAGCTATTGTCGAAATAGGCGCATCCTCCATGGCGGATATGGGCAAAGTAATGGGAGCATTAAAACCTAAAGTTCAAGGACGTGCAGACATGGGCGCTATCGGCGCTATGATCCGCGCAAAATTGCAATAATTAGTGTTTCAGTGTATGAACAAGCCGTGCCTATGCGCGGCTTGTTTGTTTAAATTCGCTTTAGGCGAGATTTTAAGCATTCAATGGCAATACCTCGTGATTTTATCAATGAGCTAATCGCTCGCACCGACATAGTCGAGCTAATCGATCGTAAGGTGCCCTTGAAAAAGGCGGGTAAGAACTACTCTGCCTGTTGCCCTTTTCATAGTGAAAAATCACCTTCTTTCACCGTTAGCCGGGATAAACAGTTCTATCATTGCTTTGGCTGCGGTGCCCACGGCAATGCCATCGATTTTGTGATGGAATATGACCGACTCGACTTTGTCGATGCCATAGAAGATCTGGCAGGACAACTTGGGTTAGAGGTTCCCAGAGAACAAGGTACCGGCAAACGCCATGATGATGGTTTAAGCCGCGACTTATACCAATTAATGGAAGAAGCCAGCCGCTACTTTCAAAACCAGCTTAGACAACACCAAGATAAACAAAAGGTCATCGACTACCTCGCCTATCGCGGCTTATCCGATGACATAGTGGAACATTTTGGTATTGGCTTTGCGCCCGACGGCTGGGACGGTTTATTAGGCCGCTATCGTCAAAACCAAGACGCACAGGACAAACTGCTGACCGCCGGCATGCTGATCAGCAATGACAGTGGCAAGCGCTACGACAGATTCCGCGACCGCCTCATGTTTCCCATCCGCGATCGCCGTGGACGGGTGATTGGATTTGGTGGCCGTGTATTAGGTGATGGCACACCCAAGTACTTGAATTCGCCAGAAACGCCCATATTTCATAAGGGCAATGAGCTTTATGGCTTATATGAGCTAAAACAGCGCCATAGAGATCCTGAGAAGGTGCTGATCGTCGAAGGCTATATGGACGTAGTAGCCCTTGCCCAATATGGCGTGGATTACGCAGTTGCATCGCTCGGCACCTCAACGACGGCAGAACAATTTCAATTGTTACTCCGTAGTGCCAAGGAAGTCGTTTGCTGTTACGACGGTGACCGTGCAGGCACAGAAGCGGCGTGGCGAGCCTTAGAAACGGCATTGCCGCTCTTAAAGCCCGGCGATCAAGTGCGATTTATGTTTCTGCCCCAGGCGGAAGATCCTGATTCTATGGTACGAAAAATAGGTAAAGAAGCCTTCGAAACTCTGATGGATAGCGCCATATCGCTCCCCGAGTTTCTCTTCGATACCCTAGCGACAAAATACGGTACGGATAAAGGCAACTTAGCCAAGCAAGCCTTTATCCTAATTGAAAAAATTCAAGATACTGTGCTACAAAATTTGCTGCTTGAGAACTTAGCTCACAAGCTCGGAATGAATAGTTCAGATGATATGAAGAAAAAGTTAGGCTTTAGTGTCAAACAAACTAAGCCTACCGCATCAGCAGGACTCAAAGGACGCGGTACCCCTTTGCGACTCGCCATCGCACTGTTAGTACAGCATCCCGAGCTAGGAATGGGTTTACCCCCACAACCCGCACTCAATCACCTGCAGATGCCAGGCATAGATTTGCTGCCACTGCTGCTCAATTTAACTAAAGAGCATAGGTTAAACAGCGCACAACTACTTGAACAATTCAGAGATAGCCCACACAGCGGCACACTCCATAAATTGGCCCAATGGGACCATCAAGTGGCGGATGAAAACTTAGCAGAAAAGTTTAAACAGACACTGGTTTGGTTGAACAATCAATATATTGAACAGCGATACCAGGAATTGAGTCTCAAACAGACTCATACTAAAGAAGAGAAGATACAGCTACAGAAGCTGATCTCAGTCATGAAAGGATTGAACTGAGGCAAAAATGTCCTCATTCACTATCCCAGTGACTAGCACAGATATGTGCACACGGCTATAATTGACGATTTGCGCGGCACTTAGCTTAAAGCTAACTGTCCGTCGTTGTAACAGTTTCCCAACTTGGATGATATCTATGGATCATACTCCGCAGTCGCAACTCAAGCTGTTGCTTGCCAAAGGTAAAGAGCAAGGTTACTTAACCTATGCAGAAGTGAACGATCACTTACCTGCAGACATGGTCGATTCTGACCAGATCGAAGATATTATCCAGATGATAAATGACATGGGTATTCGGGTGTTCGAAGAAGCCCCCGATGCCGATGACATGATGATGTCGGAAGACAACACCGACGAAGATGCAGCAGAAGAAGCCGCAGCAGCCCTAGCCACAGTAGAAAGTGAGCTTGGTCGTACTACCGATCCCGTGCGCATGTACATGCGTGAAATGGGAACCGTTGAGCTTCTGACCCGTGAAGGCGAAATTGTTATCGCCAAACGCATCGAAGAAGGCATCAACACAGTTCAGAGCTCAGTCGCCGAATACCCACAAGCGATCGCCATGATCCTTGAACAGTTCGACCAGTTTGAGGCCGATGAACTGCGTCTGTCTGATATTATCTCTGGATTTGTCAATCCAGACGAAGAAGACGTCGCACCAACCGCTACCCACATAGGTTCAGAACTGTCGGATGAAGATCTTGACGATGAAGACGACGAAGATGAAGACGATGAAGAAAGCGGCGATGAAGATGATGACGGCAATAAAGGCCCAGATCCTGAAGAAGCCCGTGAACGCTTTAGCCAACTAAGAACCGCCTATGAAAATGCGCTCAAAATCATTGAGGCTAAAGGTCGTGAGCATCCTGAGTCGGTCAAAGCCCTCTTCGAAATCGGCGAAATCTTCAAAGAATTCCGTCTAGTTCCTAAACAGTTTGACCGTTTAGTGAAAAGCATGCGCTCTATGATGGACCGCGTGCGCGTGCAAGAACGTTTGGTGATGAAGCTTTGCGTTGAGCAAGCTAAAATGCCGAAGAAAAACTTTGTTAAATTCTTCACCGGCAACGAAACCAATCTCGATTGGTTCCATGCTGAAAAAGCCTCAAACAAACCTTACGCCGAAGGTTTAAGAATGGTTGAGGAAGACGTGCTGCGCTGCCGTAGCAAGCTAGCCGCCGTTGAAGAAGAAACAGGCTTAGCCATTGCGGCAATCAAAGACATCAACCGCCGCATGTCCATCGGTGAGGCTAAAGCCCGCCGTGCGAAGAAAGAAATGGTTGAGGCCAACTTGCGTCTGGTAATTTCTATCGCGAAGAAATACACCAACCGTGGTCTGCAATTCTTGGATTTGATCCAAGAAGGCAATATAGGTCTGATGAAAGCGGTAGATAAGTTCGAATACCGTCGTGGTTATAAGTTCTCGACCTATGCCACTTGGTGGATCCGTCAGGCGATTACCCGTTCTATCGCCGACCAAGCACGCACCATCCGTATTCCGGTGCATATGATCGAAACGATCAACAAGCTGAACCGTATCTCTCGCCAAATGTTGCAGGAAATGGGCCGCGAACCGTCCCCTGAAGAACTAGCAGAGCGTATGATGATGCCGGAAGACAAGATCCGTAAGGTACTGAAAATCGCTAAAGAACCTATCTCCATGGAAACCCCAATCGGTGACGATGAAGATTCGCATTTAGGTGATTTTATCGAGGATACCACCCTCGAATTACCGCTGGACAGCGCTACCAGTGAAAGCTTGAAGAGTGCTACCCACGAAGTATTAGCTGGTCTAACCGCCCGCGAAGCAAAAGTGCTGCGTATGCGTTTTGGTATCGATATGAATACCGACCACACGTTGGAAGAAGTGGGCAAACAGTTTGACGTGACCCGTGAACGTATTCGTCAAATTGAAGCCAAGGCCTTGCGTAAGCTGCGCCACCCTTCACGCTCTGAAATCTTAAAGTCGTTCTTAGACGAATAGTCTAATTCGACACTCAATCAAGCCTCGCCACAGTGCGGGGCTTTTTATTGCAACAATACCTTCAAATTCCCTTGCCCTTGACCCTTATACCAATCGTATTAAATATCTGTTCATTCAGCGGGAGTTCAACGCGCTTTAGACAAGGCGAAGGCTTGAAGGCATAGTGGTGCTCTGTCGAAAGCCTTGAACGCAGTATAAAGCGCGTTGCCATGTAGTGAACATCAGCCGCCCTTCGGGAGCCACACAGGCACCCCACTCCCGTGTTGCATTGACTTAAAAGGGAATGGCCATTTCTGCGTCAATGCGCCTTGGATTGAGATACCTGTGAGGCTCTGAACTGATTAGATATTTAATGTGATTGGTATTACACCCACTTTAGACATTGGAATGGGAGATTTAGCCTATTCAATTGCTTAACAGATAACCAATTGAATCAGTTGCGTGAATTTCAACCCAAAACACGGGTGACAAGCGCAAACAAGCTTAGTATACTTCCTCCCGCTTTAGGTAATGACGATTACCTTTAGTCGGCCCCTTAGCTCAGTTGGTTAGAGCACACGACTCATAATCGTTAGGTCCACGGTTCAAGTCCGTGAGGGGCCACCACCCAATTCAACAAAAAAGCCCATTGAATCAATGGGCTTTTTTGTATCTAAAAAATAAACCCTTTGATAAGTGTTTAACAATCAACACACATCAAAGGGCCTATTGCTATTCAATCAAGTCCGATACAAACACTTAGGTTTTTAGCTTACCTAACTGCTCATGTTGTTGTTTCACCAGCTCGGCAAGTACCACACTGCTTTGCTGCGCCTCACCCGCAAGCCTTGCGAGTTCTGATGCTGAATCGGAAATGCCGGTAATATTGCGGTTTACTTCTTCTGTAACTGCGCTTTGCTCCTCTGCCGCGGCGGCAATATGGGTCACTTGGGCCGAGATCTCTTCTATCTGACTAACCATAGAGTTAAGGGATGTGAGCGCTTGTTCTGTTTGCGAAACCGCCATTTGTGCGCGTTCGGCCCCTTTATCAATAATCCCAGAAGCACTGTGCACCTCTTTTTGCAAGGCATCGATCAGTACGCTGATATCATCGGTTGAGCTTTGGGTTTTAGAGGCCAGCGCCCTCACCTCATCGGCAACAACGGCAAAGCCACGACCTTGTTCTCCTGCCCTCGCCGCCTCAATGGCTGCGTTTAAGGCAAGCAAGTTAGTTTGCGCTGCAATGGAGCTAATCACCTCAAGGATACGACTGATATTTGTGCTGCTTTCGGCCACCTTACTGACGGCAACTTTTGCCTGCATCGATTCCTGGGACATAGTTGCCACAAAATCCATCGCCTTGGTTAGGCTTTCTTCACTGTGGCGAATATTCCGGGACATGGCCTCAGTCTCTGAGGCTGTTTGTTCCGAGGCTTTAGCCACTTCAAGAGCCGTTGCGCTCATTTGATTGACGGCTGTGACCACACTTTCAATTTCGCCATACTGCCGATGCACACTGTCACGGGTTAGCTGGGCAATTTTTGCCGAGGATTGGCTTTCCTCTTGGGTTCGACCGGCTAAGGTTTTTAACTCAGCAATTAAATTCTTTAGCTTATAGATGAAGGAGTTGAATCCTTTTCCAAGGGCAATCAATTCCGCATGGGCATCCACTTCTATGGATTGAGTGAGATCGCCTTCTGCACTGGCTAAGTGCTCAACACGACCTTGGATCATCTTAAGTGGAGAAATGATACTGCGGATAACGAGGCTAATAGTCACCACGGCAAGAACAGACACGACTAAACCCACAATCAATAATAGGCTGCCTAACGAGGCCGCCATTTCATCCATTTCATTATTGAGAGCAATCGAACTTTTGTAGGCCTGCGCCTTAGGAACTTGGATAGCTAATGACCACTCGGCATTGGCCAAGGGAATTTTAATCGGATAAGCGACGATAATCTCATCGTCATTCATCATGTACTTGCCATTCTTGTGTAACGAGATGATTTGCGAAGCCAATTGAGGGGCCACCGACTCGGATAAGGGCCGAGCTTTTTTACTGTAATGACTTGCCGCAACCACTAGACCTCGGGTACTTAAGAGGGTCACTTTGGCTTGGCCGTCGTAGAGACTCTTTGACAGTGTATCAATCAAGGTCTGAAATACTGGCAGATTCACATCCACCCCAACCAACCCAATAAATTGTTTATACTTAAGTACAGGCACAGTTAAAGACGTCATTAGTGCGTTATTGCCCGGGGTAATTTCGTATAAATAAGGTTCCATCAAACAGGGTTTAAGCGTCTCTTTACCACACAAATACCATTCGGCATCTCGGATCCCAAACTCATTCAAACTGGTGAGGTATTTTTCAGCCGAATCATCAACTTGCTGATGTTCAACCGTGCCGTCATCATTGCGGGTGTAATAAACCTCTAGGGCTCCCGACGAGGCCACACTATGGCTCGCCTGAACATTTAGAAACTCGCTATCTAGGCCATCGTAGCCATTAGCTTCAAACTGGGAATACATAGAAGAGACTTGGGCATTCTTCTTAAGCACTGCTGCCACGGCAAGCTCTAAACGATCACGCTTTAAGGGCAATTCTTCTGCGGTGCTTTCAAGCATGCCCGCGAAAGAAAAGGGGATCCGGTAAGCCTCATTAATAAATCCAGCGACCATTTCACCATACTCACCGGCGCGCGCTTCGAGCTTATCACGGGTTTCATTTTGTAAGCTATTTTGGACCTGCTCGGATAACTGAGCATTTTGAGCCGATAGCGTCCACCAGAGGCTGATGGATAAAATGGCGACTATCGATAGGAACAAGGCGGAAGTGATCCACAACAACTTAGTACTAATGGATAAATGCTTCATCGAGTCAACTCCAAAGAGAACGAAAATAGCGTAATTATTTTGATCTAATTCATTTTTTATTTTAACTAGCCGATCTTAAAAGTAGCACTCAGCGGAGGGATTACCAGTACTTAAGATAAAGAATTGTTATGTAAAAGTAAAACTTTAGCATGATGAAATATTTGGGAATTCGAGAGCTTGAGTCATCTTTTACAGCACATCAATTCGGTTTATTGCCAAACATTCTATTTATGCTGTGATCGCGTATTCAATTAATAAATGTGGCAAAAAATGCCTCATCAACCCGTTAAAGATTAATTTTAGATTAAACGGGCTAAATTCATTTGTAACAAACTCTATTCTGCTACTGAGGAGCATTGGTTTGTGCTGATTATCGCCTTATACTCTTGCCCTTAAACACAAAACTACAATAATGGAAGCAAGCTTTATGACTCTTGGTACCACTCAGGTAAGCAAGACACATTCATTTATGACTGTGTCCCTTATCGAATTATGGGAACGCTTTGGTTATTACGGCATGCAGGCGCTGATTGTGTACTTTATGGTGCAGCGTCTTGGCTTTGATGACTCCCGGGCAAACTTAGTCTGGAGTGCCTGTGCGGCGCTTATTTATGTATCTCCGGCAATTGGTGGCTGGGTTGGGGACAAAATCCTCGGCACTAAACGCACTATGTTACTCGGCGCGGGGATTTTGTCTGTCGGTTACGCACTAATGACAGTTCCCACTGAAAACACTTGGTTTATGTTTTCAGCCCTCGGCGTGATTGTGGTCGGTAACGGTTTATTTAAACCCAATGCGGGCAACTTAGTCCGTAAGATCTACGAAGGCGACGATTCAAAAATCGACAGTGCTTTTACTATCTACTATATGGCGGTCAACGTAGGTTCAACCTTCTCCATGTTACTCACGCCATGGATTAAGGATTATGTTAATGCCCAATATGGTAATGAATACGGCTGGCATGCTGCCTTTGCCGTGTGCTGTGTGGGCTTATTGGTCGGTTTAGGTAACTATGCCTTAATGCGCAAGAGTCTGACCCATTACGGCTCCGAGCCCGATACGCGCCCCGTCAACAAGAAAAGCCTCGTCATAGTGCTAGCACTTTCTGCGCTATCTGTCGTTGCTTCGGCGATTATCCTCGAGTATGAAGACGTTGCCAGGGTATTCGTCTATGCGGCTGGTATCGCCGTATTAGGTATTTTCTTCCATCTGATCCGCACCAGCGAAACCAGTGAACGTGCCGGCTTAATTGCCGCACTGATCCTGACGGTGCAAACGGTCTTTTTCTTTATTTTTTATCAGCAAATGTCCACCTCGCTTGCACTCTTTGCACTGCGTAACGTGGATTGGGATTTCCAAGTATTTGGCACCCATTTATGGACTTGGTCACCGGCACAATTCCAAGCGCTTAACCCACTATGGATCATGGTGTTAAGTCCAGTGCTGGCTTGGAGCTATTCATGGGCAGGGCGCAATAATAAAGACTTCTCGATTGCCGCTAAATTTGCCTTAGGTTTTGCGGTTGTAGCGATAGGTTTCTTTATCTATGGCTTTGCAGGCCAATTTGCCGTCAATGGTAAAACCTCATCTTGGATCATGATCTGGGGCTATGCCTCTTACTCCCTAGGCGAACTGCTAGTGAGCGGATTAGGTCTTGCTATGATCGCTCGTTACGTGCCAGCGCGCATGGGCGGCTTTATGATGGGCGCCTATTTCGTCGCCTCGGGTATTTCCCAGTACCTTGGTGGCGTTGTCGCTAACTTCGCCAGTGTGCCACAGGATTTGGTCGACCCACTGCAAACCTTGCCTGTGTATACCAGCCTGTTCAATAAGCTAGGTATCGCCGCCGTTGTTTGTACCTTTATCGCCTTAGCCGTATTACCGCTAATGCGTCGCCTAACGGACAGCCACCATTCACATAATGCGATGAATGATGACAGTGCAGCGGCATCACTGCGCGATGTGAAAGCCGAGCAGTAATGCTCAACTGGCAATCGCCAATGATCTTTACATAACATCAACTGCCGATAGCCCTGCTATCGGCAGTTTTTTTATCACTTCATTCAACGCCGTTTATACCCTTGTATTGCTACTCATAACCAAATGAGCTTTAGCGAAAGTCATGTCATCCCACTGTGACTGGCCTAGCGCTGAGTTGTTGAGAATAAGAACTTCAGTTCCACATTATCCCCCTCACAGACGGATGACTTCAGCCCTTCAATTTGTTACAAAACGAGTACACACTCAGTTTAATGACTTAGCTCAATACGCCTAACACTGTTAGCGCCGCTTGTTGTCGCTAGCAAAAACGGCAGTCACTTGGAGACACTATGTCACAACAGACATCAATATTGGCCGATATTCCCTTCTCGCTATTGGAACTCGCGCCCATGCGCCAAGGCTCAACCGTGGGTGAAACGCTGCACAACAGTTTGCAGTATGCCAAGGAAGCCGACAGACTCGGCTTTAATCGTTTTTGGTTTGCCGAACACCATAATATGCCCGGTATCGCCAGCGCGGCGACCTCGGTATTAATTGGCTATATAGCTGGTAATACGCAGCGTATTCGTGTCGGCGCAGGGGGCATTATGCTGCCAAACCATGCGCCATTAGTGGTCGCCGAACAGTTCGGCACCCTTGAAAGCTTATATCCTGGTCGAATCGATTTAGGACTAGGCCGCGCCCCCGGCAGCGATCAAATTACCAGCAGAGCACTGAACCGCGATACCAGTCGCGCCGAACAATTCCCTGAAGAAGTCAGTGAATTACAAACTCTACTTAGCCCTTACAATGGTCGCCATGCGGTGCGAGCGATTCCAGGAGAAGGCACTAATGTGCCCATTTGGTTATTGGGCTCGAGCCTCTTTAGCGCACAGTTAGCGGCGCAGCGCGGTTTGCCCTATGTGTTTGCGGGCCACTTTGCACCACGTTTTCTCTACGATGCGATTGAAATCTATCGCCGCGACTTTAAACCTTCTCAAGTACTTGATAAACCCTATGTGATGCTCGGCTTGCCGCTCGTCGCCGCCGATACTGATGAAAAGGCCCAATTTCTGGGCACGACCTCGAAGCAGCGCGTATTGGCGCTTATCCGTGGCCACGAGTTATGGTTAAAGCCACCGGTTGACACTATGGATGGCTTGTGGAGTGCGCAGGAAGAAACCTATGTCGATAACTTCTTAAGTTTATCTGTCACTGGTGGCCCAGCGACGATTAAGCATCGTTTGGAAATGATCGTAAAAGAGCTCGGCGTGAATGAGTTTATCTTTACCAACGACTTGTATGATCTTGATAAACGCAAAAAAGCGCTGCAGATCCTAATGGAGATTAAAAAGTAGCGATTCATTTAACTGATGAGTGCTGAAAGTCATTGGCAGTAAAAGCAGCCAATTCCAAAACAATCGCTCCCCCAATAAAAATCCCGCCGAAGCGGGATTTTTATTATGCAGAACGGTTAACTAAAACCGTTTTATATCAAAGCGACATTAGCTTTTTAGTACGGCATTAAAGCTCGCTTTTAAGATCCCAAGACCCGCATCAATTTGGGCATCCGGCGCCGTTAATGGCACCAAAATACGCAGCACATTACCGTAAGTGCCGCAGGATAATAAAATCAATCCACGGTCACGGGCATCAGCCAACACTTGGGCGCAATAGTGCGGTGCAGGTTTGCCATCTTCCATTAATTCGATAGCGATCATCGCGCCTAAACCACGCACATCGGCGATTTGCGCATGTTCAACCTGCATGATATTCAAGGCCGACTTAATGCGCTCACCTATGGTATTGGCCCTGTCTAACAGCTTTTCTTCTTCAAACACTTCAATAACCGCAAGCGCAGCGGCGCAGGCTAACGGGCTGCCACCATAGGTACCGCCAAGACCACCAGGGCCAATTGCATCCATCACCTCAGCACGGCCAGTAATACCTGAGAGTGGGAAACCACCCGCAATAGATTTAGCAAAGGTCGTGATATCTGCAGCAACCCCCATTTGCTCCATCGCGAAGAAAGTGCCAGTACGGCCAGCGCCCGTTTGCACTTCATCGGCGATAAGCATTATGCCTTCACGGTCGCATAGTGCGCGTAAACGTTGCATAAAGGCGGGCGATGCGGCGTAGAAACCGCCCTCGCCCTGCACTGGCTCTAAAATAATGGCGGCGATATCACTCGGCTCGGCATCATTTTTAAAGATACGTTCGATGGAAGCCATGGCATCGTCATCGGACACGCCATGCATTTCGCACGGAAACTCAGCGCGGAACACATTCGCCGACATCAGCCCCATACCTTTACTGTAAGGTGCGACTTTTCCGGTCAATGCCAAAGCCGCAATAGTGCGACCATGGTAGCCCGAGGTGAACGCAATCACCCCCGCACGTTTGGTATAAGCACGCGCTACTTTAACTGCGTTTTCAACCGCTTCTGAACCACTGGTAAATAATGCCGTCTTCTTGGCAAAATCCCCTGGTACCAGTTGATTGAGCTTTTCACACACTTGGATATAGCTCTCGTAACCGAGCACCATAAAACAGGTATGGGAGAAATTATCTAGCTGTGCCGCAACCGCTGCCTTCACTTTAGGGTGAAGGTGACCCGTATTGAGCACGGCAATACCGCCCGCAAAATCGATAAACTCGCGACCTTCAACATCCCACACGGTCGCATTTTCGGCGCGGGCGGTAAAAATCGGGTGAATTTGCCCGACACCACCCGCAACTGCGGCTTGGCGACGTGCCATCAATGAATCATTGGTTGTTGTCATTTAGTGTTCCTCACACGCCAAATCGGACCGTATTAAACGGACATGCAGATGTACTTCATTTCTAAATATTCTTCGATGCCAAACTTAGAACCTTCGCGACCCAGTCCTGAGGATTTCATCCCGCCAAAGGGCGCGACTTCAGTCGAAATCAAGCCAGTGTTGACGCCAACCATGCCGTATTCCAAGGCTTCGGCGACTTTCCACACCAGCGAAATATCGCGGCCATAGAAATAGGCGGCGAGGCCAAATTCAGTATCGTTAGCTTGTTTGATCACATCGTCGACATCGCTGAATTTAAACAGCGGCGCGAGTGGTCCAAAGGTTTCTTCGCGGGCAACACGCATACTTTTATCAACATTAGTGAGCACGGTTGGCTCGAAGAAATTGCCGCCAAGGTCATGGACTTTGCCGCCTGCGAGCACTGATGCGCCTTTTGCAATGGCATCGATAAGGTGACTTTGTACTTTCTCGACCGCGGCAGCATTGATCAGCGGACCCGTAGTGACGCCTTCATTGATGCCCTCTCCAACCTTAAGCTTGCCCACCGCAGCGCTGAGTTTTAAGGCAAACTCATCGTATACCCCGTCTTGCACATAAATACGGTTAGCGCAGACACAGGTTTGGCCCGCATTACGGTATTTAGCAATCATGGCGCCTTCGACAGCGGCATCGATATTGGCATCGTTAAACACGATAAATGGCGCATTACCGCCTAATTCTAAAGACAATTTTTTAAGTGTTGGCGCGCATTGCTCCATCAACTTAATGCCGACATTGGTCGAGCCAGTAAAAGACAGCTTACGCACAATCGGGTTGCTGCACATTTCATTGCCAATCGCGATGGCATCCCCCGTGACCACACTGAACACCCCAGCCGGAATGCCCGCGCGCTCGGCAAGTTCGGCCAAGGCTAATGCGGTGAACGGCGTTTGTGGCGCAGGCTTAACCACCATAGTACAACCCGCAGCGAGAGCCGGAGCCGCTTTGCGGGTGATCATTGCGGCGGGGAAGTTCCACGGCGTAATCGCTGCAGTCACACCAACGGGCTGCTTAATGACCATCAAGCGTTTATCCCCTTGATGCCCGGGAATAGTATCGCCATAGATACGTTTCGCTTCTTCGGCAAACCACTCGATAAAGGATGCCGCATAGGTTACTTCACCCTTGGCTTCCGCCAATGGCTTACCTTGTTCAGTGGTCATCAGTAACGCGAGGTCATCACTGTTTTCATTCAGTAATTCAAACCAGCGCCTTAACTTAGCGCCGCGCTCTTTGGCCGTCAGTGCTCGCCATGCTGGCAGCGCCGCTTCAGCCGCCTTAATCGCAGCTTGGGTTTCGACTTGCCCCATCACAGGCACGCTCGCAATCACGGCGCCTGTCGCAGGGTTAGCAATAGCCACAGTCTCTTTAGACTCGGCATCACACCACAGGCCGTTGATATAACATTGTTGACGCAGCAAACTCGGATCTTTTAGCAACACAAGGACGTCCTCGCATTAGTGGGGCAATCGCTTGCCTCGAATGAAAATAAATGAAACAGACTAGATACCTAGCTTGTCTCTCAAGGTGTAATACCAAGCCCCGATAGCACTAAAAGGGACGCGAAGTGCGTGACCACCGGGGAATGGATAATGTGGCAGTGCAGCAAAGGCATCGAAGCGCGTGGCTTGGCCGTTGAGCATTTCGGCCAGTAACTTGCCCGCCAGATGGGTATAAGTGACACCATGGCCACTGCAACCCTGTGAATAATAAATATTTTTACCGATACGGCCGACCTGTGGCAGACGCGATAACGTCAGGAGGAAGTTACCCGTCCAGGCATAATCGATTTTCACATCCTTTAATTGCGGGAAGGTTTTGAGCATGTTCGGAATAATGATGGATTTAATGTCCGCCGGATCGCGGGCGCCGTACACCACGCCGCCACCGTAAATCATCCGCTTATCGCCAGACAGACGGAAATAATCGAGCAGATAGTTACAGTCTTCGACGCAGTAATCCTGTGGCAATAAGCTTGCCGCCAGATCGGCACTCAAAGGCTCAGTGGTAATGACTTGCGTGCCGCAGGGCATAGATTTCGCCTGCAGCTCTGGCATTAACTTACCTAAATAGGCGTTACCCGCCACGACCACAAATTTGGCTTTGACGCTGCCCTGCGCCGTATGCACCACTGGGCTATCGCCCTCATCGACACGCAGCACGGCTGAGTCTTCAAAAATCTTACCACCGAGGGATTCGACCGCGCGCGCTTCACCTAGGGCTAAATTAAGTGGATGAATATGACCACCGCTTTTGTCTAACATACCACCGACATAACGCTCAGTATTAACCACACCACGAATGCCTTTGGCATCGAGGAGCTCAAGCTGATTAACATGGCCGTGGCTTTCCCACAGTTGCTTTTGATGGAGTAGATGGCCCATTTGCTTTTCGTTCATCGCCGCAAACACGCCACCGTCTTTTAGATCGCATTGAATATTGTACTTAGCGATGCGCTCACGAATAATTTGCCCACCCTCAAAGGCCATTTGGCCAAAGAGTTTCGCCTGTTCCTTACCAACCGTTTTTTCAATGGTATCAATATCTCGGCTATAACTATTGACGATTTGCCCACCGTTACGGCCCGAGGCGCCCCAGCCAATGCGAGCGGCCTCAAGCACAACAACACTCATGCCTGATTCTAATAAGTGCAGCGCAGCAGAAAGGCCGGTATAACCCGCGCCAATCACACAAACGTCGGCTTCTATCGATTCCTGTAGGCGCGGACGTTCGACTTTATCGTTAGCCGATGCGGCGTAATATGATCCAGTGTGGGGTATGGCAGACATGATGTTCCCTTGAATTCTTTTGTTCATTATTTTAAACAGCCATCACATCCTACACCTTCAAAAATCGAATGACTAGCCACAAAAGCATAATATTTTACGTTTCGTTTGATATTTCAAACAGGCAAATGCCTTAAGCTTAGTATGACTAAAGTGTGAAAACGGCTTAACGAAAATGGCTGAAGAGGATCTGACTAAAAATGAGCAGCATAGCCCTTAGGGCCATGCTGCTTTTAACAAAAAGCTTTTATCATTAGTTAAGTGGCATGCGCTCACGCTGTTCGGCTCGTCTTGCCATATACCAAGAGAGGAAGGCGATTAAAGACACACACAGAATGATCAGTGTCGCTAGGGCGTTAACCTTAGGGGATACGCCTAAACGCACCGAAGAAAACACCACCATAGGCAAAGTGGTTGCTCCAGGGCCAGAGGCAAAGCTTGCGATCACTAAGTCGTCTAGGGATAAGCTAAAAGACAATAACCAACCCGCCACCAGCGCCGGCGAAATCATAGGCACAGTGATCAGAAAGAAGGTCTTCAGTGGTGTTGCCCCTAAGTCCATTGCCGCCTCTTCGATTGACATATCCAGCTCACGCAATCTTGAGGACACGACCACGGCCACATAGGCGGCGCAGAAGGTTGAGTGGGCAATCCACACTGTCACCATACCGCGTTCCTTTGGCCAACCTAAAAGATCCGCCATATGCACAAACAACAGCAGCAACGACAGACCCGTGATCACCTCTGGCATCACCAGTGGCGCTGTGATCATATTTGATAGGGTTAACTTTGCCCATGAGCGCTTAAAACGCGTCATCACAAATGCTGCCATAGTGCCAATGATCACCGCCATGGTGGAACTGTAAAATGCAATCCGCAAACTGGTCCAAACCGCATCCAAAATTTGCTGATCCTTAAATAATTCCCCGTACCATTTAGGGGAAAATCCCCCCCATACTGTCACGAGCTTTGATTCGTTGAAGGAATAAATCACAAGGATCAGCATAGGTGCGTACAGAAAAAACAGTCCGAACCACAACATCACAGAAGAAAAACTCAGCTTTTTCATAGGTCTTTCTCCAAACTACGCGCCTGATAGCGATGGAATAAAGTAATAGGGATAATCAAAAGTGCCAGCATCACAATGGCCAATGAGGAGGCCACAGGCCAGTCACGGTTATTGAAGAATTCTTGCCACAGCACTTTGCCTATCATAAGGGAATCTGGACCGCCGAGGAGCTCTGGGATCACAAACTCACCCACCGCAGGAATAAACACCAACATAGAACCCGCAATCACACCACTCTTAGAGAGTGGAAAAGTAATTTTCCAGAAGGTATTTAATCGGCTAGAACCTAAATCCGATGCCGCTTCTATAAGGCTCATATCCATCTTCACTAAGGTGGCGTAAAGCGGAAGGATCATAAAGGGCAAATAGGCATAGATGATGCCGATATACACAGCAATATTGGTATTTAAGATCTGGAGCGGCTCGGAAATGACGCCTAACCAGAGCAGGGTATTGTTAATAATACCCGTGTTACTCAAGAGCCCCATCCAAGCGTAAACTCGAATAAGGAACGACGTCCACGAAGGCAGCATAACTAATAATAACAACACGGTTTGCAAACGTGCTGGCGCCCGCGCTATGGCATAGGCCATAGGGTAGCCAATCATCAAGCAGCCCAAGGTTGAAATTAACGCCATTTTTAATGAGCTGAGATAAGCCGTGTAATACAGCGAATCATCAAGCAACATCAAATAGTTACCTAGATGCAAAAAAATATTTAGCACATCGTCGCTATATTGAAACGTGGCCTCATAGGGCGGGATAGCGATCGCAGCCGTCGAGAAGCTGATCTTGAGCACTATCGCAAAGGGTAAGGCAAAAAACAGCAATAACCAGGCATAGGGAAACCCTATGGTCCAGAAGCGCCCTTTCAGCCATTTTAATTTTGATGGTATCTTCATGATCTCAACACCACGCCACTGGTGTCCTCCCAACTGATGAACACTTCATCATCCCAAGTCGCATGATCGGCGCGGCGCTCACGGTTAGTCATACTGCACTGGACGATTTGACCATTCGCCAAACGAATGTAATACACTGAAATTCCACCTAAATAGGCGATATCATGCACAACACCCTTTGCCCAGTTATACTCACCCTCTGGCTGCTCGCGGCTAATAATGGTCTTTTCAGGACGCACGGCTAACCACACATGCTTATCTTCTACGTTGGTCGATACACCGTAACCCACATAAAAGGATTGGGCTAACTCGTTGGGTTTGATGATCAGATGGTCGACTTCATCGACCTCAATGTCGCCACTAAAGAGGTTCACCGAACCGATAAATTCGGCGATCATACGGCTATTTGGACTCTCGTAAATGTCCATTGGCGAGCCCGTTTGGGCAATCCAGCCATCACTCATAATTGAGATCCGCCCCGCCATGGTCATGGCTTCTTCCTGATCGTGGGTCACCATCACACAGGTCACACCGACGCGTTCAAGAATTTCAACCACTTCTAACTGCATTTGAGTACGCAGTTTTTTGTCCAATGCCCCCATAGGTTCATCGAGTAGCAATAATTTAGGCCGTTTCGCCAGTGAACGGGCCAATGCAACACGCTGACGCTGACCACCGGATAATTGGTGCGGTTTACGCTTACCGTATTGCTCCATATGCACCAGCTTGAGCATATCCTGCACACGCTGTTCAATTTCAGCCTTAGGCAGTTTGTCTTGCTTCAAACCGAAGGCAATATTTTCCGCGACAGTCATATGGGGAAACAAAGCATAGGACTGAAACATCATATTAATAGGGCGCTCGTAGGGCGGTAAATCGGTGATGTCTTCGCCATCGAGGAAAATACGCCCAGAGGTGGGTTTCTCAAAGCCGGCTAACATGCGCAATAGGGTTGACTTACCTGAGCCGGAGCCACCGAGTAAGGCAAAAATCTCCCCCTTATTAATAGTCAATGACACGTCATCAACCGCGCGGACGTCATCGAAGAGTTTGCTTACCCGCTCAATCTTGAGCAGTACTTTTTCTTGCGTCTTTGTTGTCGGTTTATTGGTGACGCCCGAGGTGCTTGCCATAGTACTTCTCCACCCAAGCATTGATACGACAGCACGCTCAACACTTGAGATTTACACAATGAATTAATGAAAGAGGTTAAATCTGTTGACTCCCGCCAGCTAGGCTGAGGGGATACCTATATATTGAGTGACTTGACCAAAGCTGGGGCAAGCAGCGCCTGCCCCGAAGCGATTATTGGCCAGATTTCACTTTGGTCCATACGCGGGTGAGTACGCGTTGAACTTTTAGGGGGCGGATTTCACCAATGTACAACTTATCTAATACCTCTTTAGGTGGATAAATTGCGGGATCATTGCGGATTGCCTCATCAACCAGAGGCTGAGCAGGATCGTTTGGATTGGCATAGGCCACATAGTTAGAGATAGGAGCAATTACGTCAGGACGTAACAAATAATTGATAAGCTTATGGGCATTCTCAACGTTAGCCGCATCGGCTGGAATGGCTAACATATCGAACCAGAGATTAGCACCTTCTTTAGGAATGGAATAACCGATCTTATTGCCGTTCCCCGCTTCATCGGCACGGGCCGCTGCTTGGAATACGTCGCCAGAGAAACCAAAGGCCACACAGATATCGCCATTGGCTAGATCGGAGATATAACGCGATGAGTGGAAATAAGTCACATAGGGACGGATTTTTTCCAGTAATTCACCCGCTTTTTCATAATCTTCAGGCTTCTCACTGTTAGGATCTAAGCCTAAGTAAAGCATGGCTTGTGGCACCATATCGTCGGCAGAATCTAACAACGCAAAGCCACATTTTGAGATTTTTTCAGCGTATTTAGGGTTAAAAATCAGCTCCATAGAATCAAATGGTGCATCTTCACCCACGGCGGCTTTCACTTTATCGATATTGTAACCAATACCGTTAGTTCCCCATAAATAAGGCACTGAGTATTGATTACCCGGATCGGCCTTTTCAAGCTGCTGCATCAGTTCAGCATTAAGGTTTTTAAAGTTAGGGAGTTTAGAGCGATCTAACTGCTTAAAAGCACCGGCTTTGATTTGTTTTGCAAGGAAGTGATTAGAAGGCACAACGATGTCATAACCACTGCGGCCAGACAATAACTTAGCTTCCAGCACTTCGTTACTGTCAAACACATCGTAAATCACCCGAATGCCTGTTTCTTTCTTGAAGTTTTCTAAGGTATCTTCCGCGATATAATCAGACCAATTATACACACGCACCACTTCTTCGGCCTGTGCTGCGACGCTAGCGAGTGCACCCGCCGTCACTAAAGCCAGTGTGGTCATCTTATTAAATAGCTTCATGCTTTCTCCTTTCTCGGGTAGCAGAATTGCCTAAATCAATTCTGAAATTGTGTCACCGACCATCAGCTCGGTTATTGTTGTTATTTTCGACCAATGCTACACCTTAAAAACCGCATCGGCAGTCTCTACAGCACCATCATCATGCCTTCTGATTTAGGTGGCTGCAATTTGTCAGGTATCAGATTTCATGCCAAATTGATCGATTATCACGATTGCATTAACAATCACAAAAACAGACTAGATATGACACACACCCTACATCTTGCAACATTAAGGCAAATGCCTCAAGTCCCTAAAACAACCGCTGAAACCATCAAAATAAAGTATCTTTTTAATTTTACTAACAAACAGTTAGCTAAAATAAATTTTAATCTTATTTGTACATAATACCAATACTGAAAAAAATCTTTCGCTTAGTGCCTAACTGAATGAGTCTACAACTATTTATTTACCCAAACTCAGATAAATAACGACCTTCGAGTTAAAAACACCTCCGCACCAAAGTTAGGCAACTAGCGCCTAGCAAGGGCACCAAAGTGGTGCAGAGGATGGTTTAACGCGGCTCAAACATTTGCGATTAGTAGCGTCAAGATAGGCAAATGCCGAGCCCCATTTCTATGTTAAAACAAAGCGCATTACACACTGAGGAGCAGGAACTCCCGCTCCCACGAACTGACCACACGGCGGAAGTTTTCAAGTTCGGCCTGTTTCACCGCCACAAAACCCGTAGTGAAGGCTTCGCCTAAATATTCCTTACAGGCATCGCTCTCTTCCATCGCCGCTAACGCTTCTTCGAGGGTTAAAGGCAAGCAATGTGGGTTATTGCTACGACTTTCGTTCGATTTACCTTGAACGGGCGTTGATGGTTTGAGCTTTTCTACCATGCCGATATAGCCACATAATAAACTCGCGGCAATTGCCAAATAACAGTTTGCATCGGCGCCTGGGATACGGTTTTCGATACGACGATTTTGTGGTGACGACTCAGGAATGCGTAGACCACAGGTGCGATTTTCAACGCCCCACTCTAGGTTAACCGGGGCTGATGTTCCGGGGAGGAAACGACGGAACGAGTTAGCATTCGGCGCCATCAGAGGCAATAACTCAGGAATAAATTTCTGTAACCCAGCAATATAGCTCAAAAATAATGCGCTTTGAGTGCCATCCTCATTAGTGAAAACATTCTTACCTGTTTCTTTATTAATCACACTCTGGTGAATATGCATAGCGCTGCCCGGCTCATCGGTAACAGGCTTTGCCATAAAGGTGGCGCACACATCGTGCTTAAGTGCCGCTTCACGTAGGGTACGTTTGAAGATAAAGACCTGATCGGCAAGGGACAAAGGATTACCATGGCTGAAGTTGATCTCCATTTGCGCCGGGCCATCCTCATGGATCAAGGTATCAATATCTAATCCCTGAATCTCACACCAGTCATACATATCTTCAAATAGAGGGTCGTATTCGTTAGCCGCATCGATAGAAAATGACTGGCGGCCCGCCTCAGGTCTACCCGAACGGCCAATAGGTGGCTTGAGCGGTAAATCATGGTCATCACTACGACGGGTCAAATAGAACTCCATTTCGGGAGCTATAACAGGTTCCCAACCCTGTTCATCATAGAGAGACAATACTTTTTTCAACACGTTACGAGGGGATAACTCGATAGGATTGCCCATTCTGTCGTAGCAATCGTGGATCACCTGCGCCGTGGCCTCTATTGTCCAAGGCAGCATAAAGACGGCATTTTCATCGGGAACACAGACAAAATCGATATCTGCGTCATCGAGTAAGCGATAGTAGATATCATCGCCAACAAAATCACCGGTCACCGTCTGTAACAGCACGCTTTCGGGCAAACGCATGCCTTTTTCATCGACAAACTTATCTACTGGGGCGATTTTACCGCGGGCAATGCCGGTCATATCACTGATAACACATTCGACTTCTGTGATTTTTCGTTCTTTTAAAAAAGCGATTAGCTTATTCATTATTATTTCACTCGAGTTGTAGCCCTGCGTCGGCATGCATCACCGAAGGCATTGAAAATAGATAGGTAAAATGGGTTTTCACTCACCTTCCATTCCGGATGCCATTGCACACCTAGGGCAAATTCTTTGGTATCTATAACGGAGAAAGCCTCCACTAATCCATCGGGAGCATAAGCTTCTGGCCGCAACCCAACACCCAAGCGTGCCACGCCTTGAGTATGAACAGAGTTAACCTCTGCAGAGCTACGGCCCCAGGCCTCGTAAATGACCCCCCCAGGCTCCACAGTGATACTGTGGGATGGCCCATATTGCACCTCTAACGAGGCATTTTTATCTTCTCTGTGTTCAATAAAACCACCCACCTCATGGAGCTTTTGATGCAAACTGCCCCCAAAAGCCACATTCATCTCTTGAAAACCACGACAAATCCCCAGCACTGGCACGCCAGCAGCAATGGCAGCATGAATAAGCGGCAGCGTGGTTGCGTCACGCTTGGGATCATGGTGTGTCCCCTCCTCGCTAGGAAGGCCTGCATAATGATGGGGTTCAACATTTGATGGTGAGCCAGTAAACAAAATGCCATCGAGTCGTGCCAAGATGGCTTCAATGGGTTGGTCAGCCCCCAAAGATGGGATCACTAAGGGCCAACCTTTCGCGCCATTCACTACACCGAGTAGGTATTTTTCACCCACTATATTAAAAGGATGTGATCCTAACTGCTGATTACATGCAATCACGCCAATGAAGGGCAACTCGACAGACATAACTCACCTTAAGAATTTATTTTACTAGCATAACGAACACTTTAACTTCAAGCGTTCATTTTTTCACACAGTACACCGAATTTTAACCCTAGGCAAGAGGTTAAACTCTTGTTAAAGATTATTTAACGCAGACAAGCTGTTTTTTGATAAATAACATTGTGTTAGCTTAAATACTTATCGATTGAGTGTGAATAAGCCCCCTTAGCTTAAGCTAAAATAGGCGAATTATGCGAACTCTCGGCTAAAGTAGTCCCTGATAGTTAGCGCCTAACTTGACCAATATTATTTACACAATGACAAAATATTTACACGATAGATAGGACGAATAGATAGGACGAATAGATAGGACGAGCAGAGTATCGCTAACAGGCCACAACGCCACGAATGGCGTCAGGGAAGTATCCTGTAGATAAAAAGAGGGCGACACCCTGCGATGGCGCGGATGGATGAGTTAGAAGTTGGCGGGGGTCGTCGCGCTCACCAGACGGCAAGGTTCGTCGAAGGGGTTGCGGAATCTATGGGGCAACTCGCTGTTAAAATAATAACTGTCACCCGCGGCTAAAATATAAATTTCATCCCCAACGGTCAGCTCCAATTTACCCTCAACCACCATAGCGGCTTCTTCACCTTCGTGTTTTAGCATCTCCTCCCCCGTATCAGAGCCAGGTGGATAGGTTTCGCTCATCACAGACATAGCGCGATTGGGGAAGTCACGGCCAATCAGCTTAAACTCCAATGGGCCCGTACCTATATCCAACAATTCATCGGAGCGGTAAACAACCTTCTGCTCACTATCAGATGAGGCTTCAATAGAGAAAAAATCCACTAAAGACATAGGGATACCAGACAATACTTTTTTCAAAGAACTGACCGATGGGCTAACACTGTTTTTTTCGATCATTGAAATGGTACTGTTAGTCACTCCAGCACGCTTAGCTAGCTCTCTTTGAGATAAGCCTTTCATTTTTCGAACAGTTTTGAGACTGGCTCCAATATCCAAATTTAACATCCCCCCAAAGGCTCGGGTCCCCCCGATAGATGACGAACAGGTTGTTCGGGATAAACACCATTTAGAGCGAATTTTCGCCCCCAAGCGTGTGTTTAACCGCTTTGATTGTATTCTACATAAAAAGTGTGTTAAATAAAACGAACACTTTTTGCATCATGTTAAAAGTGTGATGAGTATACTGAGACAAGTCCAATTTACAATAAAAACAATTTTTGGAGCCATGATGGCAAGTAAACCCCCTGTGCACAGCGAACAATACCCACACTCCTACTATGTCGATACCGCGAAGGAAATTTATGCGCACCCACAGCTTGAAGGCGAAATCAGCGCCGATGTCTGTATCGTGGGCGGCGGCTTTAGCGGCATCAATACCGCGATTGAACTCACTCAGCGTGGGCTGAGTGTGGTTTTATTAGAAGCTAAGCGTATCGGCTGGGGGGCGTCGGGGCGCAATGGCGGCGAACTCATTCGCGGCATAGGCCATGACGCTTCGCAATTCCAAAATGAAATTGGCATCGAAGGAGTGAAAGCCATTGAACAGATGGGCTTCGAAGCGGTAGAAATTGTGCGTAATCGCATCCAAGAACACCAAATCGACTGCGATCTGCAAATGGGATATTGCGACTTAGCGGTAAAACCCCGCCATATGGATGAGCTTGAAGAAGAGTTTAGTGCACTCAAAGCCATGGGTTATCAGCAAGAAATCAAGCTGTTAACTAAGCCGCAATTAGGTGAAGTCATAGGCTCAGATTTTTATCAAGGTGCGCTAGTCGATATGGGCAGTGGCCATCTACATCCGCTCAATCTTGCCCTCGGTGAAGCCAGAGTCGCCCGTAATCTCGGCGCGCAGTTGTTTGAATACAGCGCCGCAGAGAAGATTATTCAAGGGGCTAGACCTAAGGTCATTACCGCTAAGGGAGCCGTCAATTGCCAATACTTAGTCCTGGCGGGCAATGCCTATATAGGCCATAAACTCAATGCTTACCTCGGTGGTAAAGTCTTGCCCGCTGGCAGTTATTTATTAGCGACAGAGCCCTTAACCGAAGCGCAATGCGCGAGTATCATTCCGCAAAATATGGCCTTCGCCGATATGCGAATTGCCTTAGATTACTTTCACTTATCCGCAGACCGGCGCCTGCTGTTTGGCGGTCTTTGCACCTATTCGGGTAAAGATCCTAAGGATATTGAAGCGGCATTGCGGCCAAACTTGGAGAAGGTTTTCCCGCAGTTAAAAGGCGTGCGCATCGATTATGAATGGGGCGGTATGATAGGTATCGGCGCTAACCGTATGCCACAAATTGGTCGCCTACCCGATGCCAACAATATTTTCTATGCCCAAGCCTATGCGGGACATGGCGTGAACGCCACCCATATGGCGGCCAAACTACTGGCCGAGGCCATTTGCCAACAGGCGGGACATTTCGATGTGTTCGCTAAAATCAAGCATATGACCTTCCCCGGCGGCCCGACATTCCGCTCACCTATGCTCGCTGCCGGTATGCTGTATCACAGATTTAAAGACTTGTTTTAAGAGCTTGTTTTAAGGACTTGTTTAAAAACTAATGCATGGTGCCCATCGGATAAACGATTCGATGGGCATCACTATTGTTTAAGTGCTCGTTATTTAAGAGCTCGCCAATCTTTGCCGCTTTCTACGTCTTGCCCACAGGATAAAAGGGATAGACCCGAGGTAATGCACACCTAACGCCATCACAACGCCAAAGCCAATCCCACTGGCAGTTAACGGTATCCCAGGCTTAAAATTGCTGACGGTTTTCTCAAGATAATCAAAGCGCACGGGACTAAACATATAGGCAGTTTTCTCAAACAAGTTGCCCGTATTAAAGATCGCCATGCCCTCTGTTAACGCTTTATAAAGCGCCAGTGTCTGCACCTTTTGCTCGGCGTCGGCGCGCACACTAGGTTCCTCATTTTGCTGGTGACGGGCAATCATGGCCTCAGCATCGGCATAATGATATTCCTTAGCCGTTGCCTCGTAACCCTCAACCTGCCATCGAGTCGACTCATAAAGGCCTGACAAAAATTGCTGATAATGATCAGCCAGTTGCGGTAATTGCAAGGCAATCACTAGAATGAATCCAAATACCAATTTATCAATCAATCTGCCTATCAAGACCGCCTCCTTAGCATTTTGCCAAACGACGTAAAAATCCCATGATGTTCAACAAAAACCACGCTAACTTAATCTACAGTACGAATGTCAGTACAAAGCTCGCTTAGCACTCTATGGGAAGATCGGTACGACTGCCCCAATCCGCCCAGGAGCCATCATAAAGGATGGGATTGGTATGCCCCGCCGCAACCGAAGCTAAAATCAAAATACAGGCCGTTATCCCAGAGCCGCAGCTGAATATCCGGACTGACTTGTCCGCAGCCAGCCCTTGATAAATCGCCTGTAACTCACTTACCTTTTTGATTTTATTACCATCAAGCACTTGAGCGAAGGGTAAGTTAACAGAACGAGGAATATGCCCAGAGCGTACACCGGGGCGCGGCTCACTCACTTGACCTAAAAAGCGTGGCGCACCACGGGCATCGATAATCGCGGTGTCGGCATCTTCGATTCGAGATAGCACAGCCTCGGCATCCATCACCCGCTCAGGGTGGTATTGCAGCGCATCGGCCAAAGTATCGATATCCGCCGGGCCATAATCGATGCCTTCGGCTTGATAACGGGATGAGGTGATGCGGTCTTCTTCAATCCATTGGGGCAAGCCACCATCGAGCACATAAACGCGATTAAACCCCATGACTTTAAAGGTCCACCAAGCCCGTGGGGATGAATAAATGCCTTGGTTATCATAGATAACGATAACACTGTCGGCCTCAATCCCAAGTTGCGCTATCCCTTGGATAAATTGCTCAAATGTCGGCAAGGCATGGATTTGAGTTGAAGTGCTATCGCAAAACCCATTTTCAATATCGAACCTGCGTGAGCGCGGAATGCAGATAGGCTCATCGTAAACCACAGGTTCTTTGCCAATCACGGTTTCCATACTAGCATCGAGCAGGACTAGATGGGGATCTGTGAGGTGTGCTTCGAGCCACTGCGTACTGACAAGTGGGTATTCCATAGGGGGTCCTTTTACTGTTATCTCATTCTGCCGCTAGTCTCTCACCAAATGTCATAAAGCCCAAATATCGGCTTAACAAATTGTCTGCTTTGGGATTTTATTTAAAAGCGTCGACTCGGTTTTATGAAGCTAAATCATCAAATTGCGTCGAAGTAGGGTTTCAAGATAGCTTTTAGAGACAGCGCTTTCGAAATAATCCTGTCAAAATAGCCGCTATTTAATAACTTCAATTTTCACGTCAATCAAACCTGAAGATGTGTTGCCTATACTGCTAAAGGCCGATTTAGACAGATCAATAATACGGCCACGCACGAAGGGCCCTCTATCATTGATTTTGACAATCACACTTTTGCCATTATCGACATTGGTGACCTTAACACTCGAGCCAAAGGGTAACTTTTTATGTGCCGCCGTCTTTAATTTATGCAGGTAAAGCTCACCGCTGGCCGTCTTTCTATTTTGATGTTTATCCCCATAAAAGGAAGCCTGACCCGATTCAGTGAATCCCACCCAGTTTCCATTTTCACCCGTTTGCACCGAAGAACAACCGACTAACAAGCTTAACAGTGCTAGCACAGCTAGTTTGACGAAATTGAACTGCCTGATTAGGTTTTGAAGTGCATTCACATGACACCCTCTCTAATGAGTGAACGCTTTGCTGACAAGCAATAGGCTCAGCAAAAGTCACGGGGAAAATAACGAACAACCTTAGATGACAAAACTCGAAGCTTGCATCCTAAAAGATCAAAACAAGAAACAATAAATTTCCACGAGGCTACAGCAGTTGCACGCTAAAATCACGTTTTTACAGGTGAATGCTCTCGGTTTGAAGTCAAAAGGTTACGGACATATAGACTTAGAAACAAACAGAATAGCGTTAGAAATAGAGGCCTAGTACGACTAAATAACTTGTTTGGTAACTTAAATGCTGGCCCCTACTGATGGGCAAGCCATGGTGTTCACTCACCGACACGCAGCAAGTCCCTCCCTGGATGCTCGACCGCCCCGTCTGATGTGAAAGGATTCACAAATGCCGCGATGGCATGGATGCCAAAAAGCGGCCATGGGGCGGACGGTCGTCTCGCCAATCACCATGACTCACCTTTTTGGCATTAGTGTAACCTGCAGATTTAAAAGCTTTACGCAGCACGCTTTGGGACATAAATGCGTTAGATTTAATGCACTAAAGGTGAGTAATAGCATTAGCAAAGTTATGGTAACCAGATTAGTTTACACTGACCCCGCATATTCGTTGGCTGATATCCACTAACGAAGGCTTGCCATGGTGCTTGCTCACCGACACGCAGCAAGTCCCTATATGGACACCTCGAATAGATCAACCACTTTTTGAGTAACAGAAAGTAATACTGCGTACGTATATCCGACCTGTTCGTGAGAATCTTTGCTCTCTGGCCTTAATGAGAACCGCGCCTTTGCTGCTTATCGTCCCTTCGGAGTTATAACTCCTTATACTCTCTCAGCATTTGCAAAGGCCGGTATTACCTGTTACTTCATTAATTGCGTTCGGTTTTTTAGGGTATGTTATTGCTTCATTTAGTTAACAGGGTCTGTACTCTGTTTTATAGTAGAGCATCGCCCAAATTATCCTCGCCAGTTTATTTGCAACTGCCACGGCTGCTTTTTGCTTGCCTCTTCGTTCAATGATATTTCTCGCCCATACAGACAGCCTATCATCGTTGTTTGTTGCGTAGCGTATGACAGACCATGCACCTTGAATTAACTGACGCCTTAGATAGCTGTTACCACGCTTGGTTATGCCACCTAATTTCTGTTTTCCACCACTTGAAAACTCTTTTGGAACGAGCCCTAAATTGGCAGAAAAATGTCGACCATTTTGATAACTGGAGCCATCTCCAGCAAAGGATACCGCTGCTGTGGCAATAATCTCAGCGACACCTCGTATTGCGGTTAACCGTTTGGTATCTGGATGATTCATTGCTTGTATCCGAATATCTTTTTCTAATGACTTAATCGAAGCATTTACGGCATAAAGCTCATCGAGCAATTCCCTGATGTACCGACGAGCGATAGTGGTAAGCGAGTTACTTGCATCTTCGAGTAACTCAGGAAGTGCTAGGTTAAGTGGATCACGACCTTTAGGGATAACGATGCCATATTCACTTAATAAACCACGGATCTGATTAGTTAATGCCGTTCTGACCCTAATACGGCGCTCTCGGATCCGATGGCTTATGATCACATCGACCTGCTCTAAAGATCTTGGTTTAACAAAGATGATGTTAGGACGTTGAGCCGCTTCACATATAGCAAAAGCATCATTGCGGTCATTTTTATTCCCTTTCACGAATGGTTTCACATGTTGTGGTGGAATTAATCTGACCTCAAAACCCTGAGAGATAAGTTCTCTGCCCCAATAATTTGAGCCACTGCAGGCTTCCATAGCAATGACAGCATCGGGATATTGAACAAGCGTTTTTAATAGTTGGGTGCGTTTAATTGTGCGATTAAATACGGCTTTCCCTGCTTGATTAACACCACAAACCTGGAGAACATTTTTTGCCAAATCGATACCAATTAGAGTAATTTTCATAGTGGACACCTTTGTTGATATTGAGCTTGCAGATTCAATATGGCGTTAATGACGCCTACTTTACAAGAGGTGTCCATCTCATCATCCCTGGATGCTCGACCGCCCCGTCCATGGGGCGGACGGTCGTCTCGCCAATCACCCTAGCTCACCGTTTTGGCATTAGCGTAACCTGTAAATTTAAAAGCCTTATGCAGCACGCTTTTGGACAGAAACCGTTTAGAGTATTGAGTCTAGTTAAGTTCTATTGGATTAGAAAAAATACCTCCTTTTATTCGCTCCCTAATCCGCTACGACCTGAGGATGGTTCAGTTTTGTCTATGGGTGTCCATTTAGTGTGTTACTTATCGATGCAAATGGTAGTTCGGTTTTTATCGCAAACTAACAACGCAAGCATATTTTCAAAGACACCTGAATCACAACACTCAAATCTTGTTTGATTGATTTCAAACCTTAAATGGACTGCCTTTGATATTTTCATGCCTAAAGATTTTATCAAGAGTGGCTAGTGATTTATCAGAAAGCCCCTGCGTAAAGAGAAGGGTTAAGTTATGTTTTGCCCTTGAACAGCTGACATAAAACAAGTTTCTATTTCGTTCAAAAGTATCATCTTTTCCTTTTGGAACACCGTCTTCCATCCATTCAAGCATTTGATCCCAGTTGTAGTGACTCCAGCCACGGCCACAAACTACTAGAACATTATCAAACTGGGCGCCTTTTACCCCATGCTTGGTTGAAAAAGGGGTTTTATCATTTATGTACTCGGCCAAATTTATGACTTCAGAGTAACGCACAGCGCGAAGACGCCTAATTTTCTCGACGAAACTCAATTCATCTGGTTCCAATGACTCTTGATCTCGGGCGGATAGTGTTTGATAGCGGACTTCAGAATCCGCGACTTTTGCCGGCACTCTTGGCATATTCGTAGTTATCAACAGGTCTAAAACATCACCGATTGTAGAAGTGTCTCTAAGCCGCATTAACCTTGCTAAATTCTCATTCCAAGCGGTTTTGTCAGCTTGCGACGTTAAGTAGGAGCGGCTTTTCTTTTTAATCTGAAGCAATTCACCATACATACGTTGTTGGAAAGCTAGCGCAGTCGACTCAACAGTTTCGACAAAGAACTCAATATATTTGTCATTTTTTTTCAGATAGTCTTCTGAATATTTGAAGCAATCTGCGAGATTTTTGAATTTCTGTTCGGTAGCTATCAGGTTATTCGTCAAGAACAGTATTTTGGTTTTAGATAACGACATATCCCAACCATGCTCAACCATTAATGATTTGGTTTGCTGGATAAATCGTCTAGTTTCTTCCTCAGGAAGATCGTCTTTCCAATGTGCACCAGCTAGCCGAGTACCTTGCCATTCATTTGAATGGTAAACCTTTATACTTCCTGTGGAGTTGGGGTCTGATTCAGCCTGAGGTAACTCGGGACGCATGCGATTGAGGCATTCAACAATATCTTTATCAGAACGAAAATTGGCTCGTTTGCCAATCTCGATGATTTTCCTTGCAGGACTGCGAATCAAACCGCAAGCTGACGAACCGTATATTTTTTGCCAGTGATCGCCAAAAAGACCAACAACAATTCCTGAGTCATTATCAATAAGGTTTTGCACGATACTTTCGGCAAGCGCGCTATCAGTGTCTTGATATTCATCAATAAAGATAATTGGGAATTTGCTTTTCAGTAATTTCTGGAATTTGGGAAACGCCAACATACGAGCCATTAACGCGACAACGTCGTCATGATGGAGAGAAATTTCATGTTCTTTAATCGACGCAAAACCTAAATCGTACTTAACCGTTTGATTACCAATCCCTGCCGATTCTGCAATTCTCTCTTGCCACTTTGCTCCAAGGGTAGGAATAAGTTGTCTCAACTGCTCCTGGTAGTTTTGCAAAACACTCCAACTGAAAGCATGAATCGTATCCGCAAAAATGACCGGATTATTATCGGTTCTTGCCTTGATCTCGTCTTTGGCCACGTTTGTATAAGTGATACAGGCAACCTGTTTTCCAGAGACTACAAACTCATTTGCACGTAAAGAAATCAGATACTTGAGCGACTCAATCAACGAATAGGTTTTTCCCGCTCCAGCACCGGCTTCCAATCTGAAACATTGCCCTTGCTCAATACAACCTCTTAAGCTTTCTAGCGTTTCAGCTGATGCTTGTGCTGCTGGGCTCAGTGTTGTCATGGTTGCACTCCTGCAACAGCTGCAACTGGGTCATCGTCTAACCACGCACACCCTTCTTGAATATACTTTGGAACCAGCCAATCCGTATTACTTATGCAATATTCAATAGCGAAGTCCGCTTTGCTCTTTTTGCCGATCTCTTTTGCAGCCTCAAAAACAGCAGCCTCAAGTGCGGAACCAGTTAAGTTATCTAGCTGGAATAACTCGCTATTAGCCAAGATAAATGCATCTTCAAAGCTACGGCCGCATAAGCCACTAACATCTTCATCTACCTGAAAGGCAAGTCGCCGGCATCCGAAAATTTTAGAACCTGAATCTTTAGCTCTAATAGCAGCTAAGTCAGAATAACCCTCTCCGCCAAACCATCTTGAAATGCCGACGTTACTCGACCTATCACCGTGGCTCACCATTACAGCGGCATGATGTTGTTTCGAATAAACTGCGTCTAGGTCAGTAATAAAGAGGGTTTTAAGCTCAAGAAAATCTATGAATTTGTAGAAGTGATGTGCATAAGCGCCACCAATTTCGACAACTGACAGGTATTTCTGCCTTAAGTTAGTACCTAAAGCAGCATCAACTTTTTTAATCATTTGAGGCAACAATATCCTTTCAGTCGCCCCTTCAACAAGGATCGCTCGGTCTGCAAAATACAGGTCGCATTTTGTGAGCGTCAGGTATTTATGCAAAAACTCTTTGTCGCCTGCTGCTTCGTCACTTTGGAAAGCAATACCCAGATCCTTAACTTTGGTCTCGTTTCCATTTTTGGAAAGGAAATAACGAACTTTGCTAAAATCAGCTTCGTTAGCAATATGCGAGGAATGAGTACTTACGATAAATTGTACAGGCCACACCTGCTGGTCATTTAGCTCACGCTGGAACTGCTCAACAATTTGCTCAAGCTGTCGAATAAATACTTCCTGCATTTGCGGATGAAGATGTGCCTCGGGCTCTTCTATGAAAATTACATGCCCTTTCGGTGGCGTTTGATGGCTTTGAAACTCACGGAAATACTCATAAATTCGGAAAAGGATAAAGATTAGATTCCGCATTCCCAATCCGTTATAGGTTTCAGGCAATGTAAAATGATCATCTCGTTGATAAAAAACGCGGGTATGACTTTCCAGCAGTGATTTAACATTGAGTTCGGTTGCTGCGCTTAAATTTGGATCGTGCAGACCTGGATATCCAAAAATATTTAAGGTGGGAAGTAGAGCTTTCACCCTTGCCTGAAAGTCAGTATCAACGACTTGTTGTAATCCTTCGACGACAGTATTAATTTCAGCTGATTGCACCTTAAAAGCTTCTGGCGCCCCAACACTACTCGCACTTTTGAAAATATTACCTAACGATTTACCAAGCACATCACGTTCATTGTGCGTTTCGTCATCTAAACCGCGTTGTGCATTTATAAGACCCGACAGCAGCAATTTTTTAAATGATGAAAACTCAAGTCGAGCTTTGTTGTCCAGGTTTGTCGGCTCGACCGCGTAAACGGTAGCCTCGTAGTGCAATCCAATCCGTGATCTAAGATCCGAGAAATATTGCTTCCTGTTTGTGCTATCCAGCCCACTAAAAAACTCGCTGATCTTACCGTCTTTTAATTGATAAGAAATCAGGATAATGGTTTCAAATAATTGGTCGTCAAAATCGATAATAAAGTCGCCAAGTACGCCATACTCATCCGCATTTTCTTGATAATTAATGAGTAACTCTAGCTCGATCGTTGGAAGCATCGACCTAACAACGTCATCTTCAGCGCCGCCTTGCAGAGCATTCAGCGCATCTTCGAAACCTGTAAGACAGGATTGATTGAAATCCTCATAACGCACCTTCGGACCGGTAGGATTCAGAAAACTGCGAAAAGCCTCCGCAAATGAAGTTTTCCCAGTATTGTTACGTCCAACAATAAGGGTTGTTTTTTCATCAATCGAAAATGACACATCTTTGAGCAGACGATAGTTTTTAATTCGTACATTTTTTATTTTCACTTTTCATCCCTGACTTAAATTTTATCCGGTAATAATTTACACTTTGCAGCCTTACTATAATTTGGTCAATCATTGCGTTTCAGAGTGAGCCTAAAGTCACGCTACTAAATCATTTTGGGGCAATATTTTTTAGCTAAACGAGCAGCGAGAGGGTTAGTTAAGATTGGCATTGTTGCAACTGTGACCGTTGGCGGCATGGATGCCGTCGTCGAGCCCTCAGGGACGAGTTTATGGCGAGTCACAGGGGAAACAATGACAATTCATGCTGCAAACTGACAACAAAGTTATCTTGCTTTGGGGCAATAGCTTTTTAGCTGAATGAACAGCTAGAGGCTTAGTGAGGATTGACACTGTTGCACCAGTGACCTTCTAAAACTTGAATGTTTTAGTAGAGCCCTCAGGGACGCTTCTTGTTTAATAAAGGTGCGGCGTGTCACTGGGAATAATGACAATTAATGCAGCACAACTGACGATTCAATGATCTTGCTTGGGGTAAAACCGCCCTAAAATAAAAAACCTCTTTCCATGTAATATGAAAAGAGGTTTTAGGATTGAGCGAAAGTTGCTCCTTCTTTTATATAGACAAAAAAGAGCGGTTATAAAAACTAAGCGCTTATAGCACAATCCAAGTCGCTTTCAATTCTGTGTATTTGTCGAAGGAATGCAGAGATTTATCTCGGCCATTACCGGACTGTTTATAGCCACCGAATGGCGCTGTCATGTCGCCGCCATCGTAATGGTTGATCCACACCATGCCAGAGCGCAGGGCTTTGGCGGTTTTATGGGCCTTGCTAATATCCGATGTCCACACGCCAGCGGCTAAACCGTAGATGGTATCGTTGGCGATTGATATCGCTTCTTCCATGCCATTAAATTCAATAACAGATAACACTGGGCCAAAGATCTCTTCACTGGCAATTTTCATCTGATTATTTACGTTAGAAAATACCGTTGGCTGCACATACACACCGCCCGTGTCGGCCATCACTTGGCAGCCACCGTGGACTAAGGTTGCGCCTTCATCTTTACCTGCTTTAATGTAACTGAGCACTGTGTCTAACTGTTGTTTATCGACAACGGCGCCACTCACAGTCGCAGGGTCGAGTGGATGCCCCGGATGCCATGAGGCTAACTCCTCTGCGATAAGCGCGATAAGCTCATCTTTCACCCCGGATTCCACCAGCAAACGCGAACCTGCGGTGCAAACTTCACCTTGGTTAAAGGCAATCGCCTCAGCAGCAGCGACAGCAGCGGCTTTGAGATCTGGCGCGTCATTAAAGACGATATTGGGGCTCTTGCCTCCCGCCTCTAACCACACGCGTTTCATGTTCGACTCACCGGCGTAAATCATTAATTGCTTGGCAATTTTTGTCGAACCGGTGAACACCAACGTATCGACATCCATATGCAGGGCTAAAGCTTTACCCACGGTATGGCCAAATCCTGGCAACACGTTTAATACGCCCTGCGGGATCCCGGCTTCAATGGCGAGTTGCGCCATACGGATAGCCGTTAAGGGTGACTTTTCAGAGGGTTTTAATACCACACTGTTACCCGTGGCAAGCGCGGGACCGAGCTTCCAACATGCCATCAGCATTGGGAAGTTCCAGGGCACAATAGCGGCCACAACCCCCACGGGTTCACGGGTGATCATGCCAATTTCATTGTGAGCGGTTGGTGCGAGTTCATCGTAAATTTTATCAATCGCTTCGCCGGACCAGCGAATCGCACGGGCAGCACCTGCCACATCCACCGCTTTAGAGAAACGAATCGGTTTACCCATGTCGAGGGTCTCTAACAGCGCGAGTTCATTGGCATTTTCTTCCAATAACTCGGCGAAACGTATCATCACTTGCTTACGTTTTACCGGAGACTGCTGCGACCAAACACCGGACTCGAATACGCTGCGGCCATTGGCAACCGCAAGATTAGCGTCCGCAAGATCGCAACTCGCGACTTTGGCCAGCAAGCGGCCATCGATAGGGCTGATGCAATCGAAGGTGTTACCCGAAACGGCATCTTGGTATTCGCCATTGATAAACGCCTTACCATTAATAGATAGGCTGGCAGCAAGACTTTCCCATTCGCTGCGTTTCTTCGGTGTGCTCATGATGACCTCTTAATAGTTCGCATAGGTGTGGTTTATCGTTCATCGACAAATGATAGTGGCCTGTGGCGACGTTAGCGCAAACGCTCAACATCATCACAGCCATAATTCGGACTTCAGATTACGCTGTTTGAGCAATAAAATTCAATATTTTTTACAAAAATAGCTTTTTTGCCACAAATAACTGCACAAACCCCTTCCATGTTCATTATTTCTAACATAGCATAGCAAATATTAACCACCCTAAAACAATACCCGCTAATACAGGACAAGGTAGATTACTATGGCCGATTTGCCGCTCAACTCACTCAGCAATGCGTCCTCCCTAGAACATTTCTGGATGCCCTTTACCGCCAACCGCCAGTTTAAGGCCAGTCCGCGATTACTCGCCAAGGCCGAAGGCATGTATTACACGGATATTGATGGCAATAAGGTATTAGATGCCACCGCGGGTTTATGGTGTTGTAACGCTGGCCATGGTCGCAGAGAAATTAGCGAAGCGGTCAGTAAACAAATTAAAGAGATGGACTACGCGCCCTCCTTCCAAATGGGCCACCCCATTGCCTTTGAACTTGCCGAGCGTTTAACCGAGTTAAGCCCAGAGGGATTGAACAAAGTGTTCTTTACTAACTCTGGCTCTGAGTCCGTTGATACCGCGCTTAAGATGGCACTTTGCTATCACAGGGCGAATGGTCAAGCCTCACGCACCCGCTTTATCGGCCGCGAAATGGGCTACCACGGCGTCGGTTTTGGCGGCATCTCTGTGGGTGGCTTAAGTAATAATCGTAAAGCCTTTAGCGGCCAATTACTGCAAGGGGTCGATCACTTACCCCACACCTTAGATATCCAAAATGCAGCATTTACCCGTGGGTTATCGCCCTTTGGCGCGGAAAAAGCAGAAGTATTAGAACAGCTTGTGACCCTACATGGCGCCGAGAATATTGCCGCCGTAATCGTTGAGCCTATGTCAGGTTCTGCAGGAGTAATATTACCGCCCCAAGGTTACTTAAAACGTCTGCGTGAAATCACTAAGAAGCACGGCATCCTACTGATTTTTGATGAAGTCATTACCGCCTTTGGCCGCGTTGGTGCCGCCTTTGCGAGCCAGCGTTGGGGCGTTACTCCAGACATTATCACCACAGCTAAAGCCATCAATAACGGCGCTATCCCGCTAGGCGCAGTGTTCGTGCAAGATTTTATCCACGACACTTGCATGCAGGGCCCCACAGAGCTGATTGAGTTCTTCCACGGCTACACCTATTCCGGTCATCCCGTCGCTGCCGCTGCGGCGCTTGCCACCCTATCGATTTATGAAAATGAGCAGCTATTCGAGCGCAGCCTTGAGCTTGAACGCTACTTCGAAGAAGCGGTGCACAGCCTCAAGGGCCTGCCGAATGTGATTGATATTCGCAACACCGGATTAGTCGCGGGGATCCAATTTGCCCCTAACGCCCAAGGCGTCGGTAAACGGGGTTACGGCGTGTTTGAACACTGTTTCCGCCACGGCACTTTAGTGCGAGCCACGGGCGATATCATTGCCATGTCACCGCCACTGATTGTCGATAAACGCGAGATAGACCAAATGGTTAATAGCCTCAGCGACGCGATTAACGCCGTTGGATAATAGCGCCAACGGCTCGCTCTACCCTCACATTTAACACCCCGCTGCGGCGGGGAACAGCAAAGGTTAATTATGCTCAACATCACTCATTTTGTTAATGGTCAGCACACACCAGCCAGCATCAGAACCCAAGATGTTTTTGAACCCGCAACCGGTGAATGTCGCGGTCAAGTCTCACTGGCAAGCGCAGCGGAAGTCGGCGAAGCCATCGCTATCGCTAAAACCGCCTTTGAAACCTGGTCACAGGTAACGCCACTCAACCGCGCTCGAGTGCTCTTTAAATTCAAAGCCTTAGTCGAGCAACATTTAGATGAAATGGCGCAGCTTATCACCCGCGAGCACGGCAAAGTGTTAGATGATGCTAAGGGTGAGCTTATCCGCGGCCTCGAAGTGGTCGAATTTGCCTGTGGTATTCCGCACTTACTCAAAGGTGAACACACACAACAAGTGGGTGGCGGTGTCGATTCCTGGTCAGTCAATCAAGCTTTAGGTGTTGTAGCAGGCATAGCGCCCTTTAACTTCCCCGTGATGGTTCCCATGTGGATGTTCCCAATCGCGATTGCCTGCGGTAACACCTTTATTATGAAACCCTCGGAAAAAGACCCAAGCTCAGTAATGCGAATTGCCGAGCTGCTTAAAGAAGCGGGCCTTCCCGATGGCGTGTTTAACGTGATTAACGGCGACAAAGAAGCCGTCGATACCTTACTCACCCATAAAGATGTGCAAGCGGTGAGCTTTGTGGGCTCAACGCCAATTGCCGAATATATCTACAGCACAGCCTCTAAACATGGCAAACGCGTACAGGCCTTAGGCGGCGCGAAAAACCATATGTTACTCATGCCAGATGCGGATTTAGATCAAGCCGTTAGCGCCTTAATGGGCGCAGCCTATGGCAGTGCTGGTGAGCGTTGTATGGCAATTTCTGTGGTACTGGCGGTGGGCGATGTGGGCGATACTTTAGTGGAAAAACTGCTACCGCAAATCCAAAGCTTAAAAGTCGGTAACGGTCTCACCCCTGAGATGGAAATGGGTCCGCTGATCTCAAAACAGCACCTGGCCAAAGTCACCCAATATGTTGAAGCCGGTGTGCAAGAAGGCGCAGCGCTGCTGGTCGATGGCCGTAAACTGAGTGTTGAAGAAAACCAACAGGGCTATTTCCTCGGCGCCTGTTTATTTGACCATGTCACGCCAGAGATGAGCATCTACCGCGAAGAAATCTTTGGCCCAGTGCTGGCGATTGTGCGCGTGAAAGATTACCCAGCGGCGCTTGAGCTAATTAACCAACACGAATTTGGTAATGGCACGGCCATTTTCACCCAAAGTGGTGAAGCGGCGCGCCATTTCTGTCACCACGTACAAGTCGGTATGGTTGGGGTGAATGTGCCAATTCCGGTGCCGATGGCGTTCCATAGTTTTGGCGGCTGGAAGCGTTCACTCTTTGGCCCGCTGCATATGCATGGCCCCGATGGCGTGCGTTTTTATACCAAACGTAAGGCAATTACAGCCCGCTGGCCCGTAGGCAAACAGACTCAAGCCGAGTTTGTGATGCCAACGATGAAATAGCCGAATTTCGGCTCAACAAGGAAATCGCAAATGACTGTGAGTATCAACGCCATTGTTCGCTTTGCTACCGCGCAAACACCCGTCGAGACCTATCAGTTACCGACAGAAAAGTTGTTAGCAGGTAATCCGACTCAAGGGTTAGAGAATCATTATTCTAGCCCTTGTGATCAATTCCACAGTGGAATTTGGCAAAGTGAATCAGGCGCTTGGAAAATAAACTACACTGAGTACGAGTACTGCGAGATCCTCGAAGGCCGGAGTGTGATAACCGATCTTCAAGGCCAATCGCAGACGTTCACTGTGGGTGACAGATTTATCATCCCCGCGGGCTTTCAAGGCACCTGGGAAGTCGTGGAACCCTGCCGCAAGGTTTACGTCATTTTTGAGCAAAAGTAACACTAAAGGGGCCGATTTCAGCCCCAGTAAAATAGCTAAGTTAGCTTAGCCACTACTCGCCATGAGGTCACAGCAACGGGTTTTCCTAGGCTGTTGTTTGGCAAACCAACGGATGCACTTGCGCCATAAAATAGCCATGGCAACCAGTAACATCCGAGTCAACAAAGAAAATGGGAGAAATACCGTGTATAACAATCTGAATAAAAAACGGCTGGTACAGCTTGTCGGACTCGCGCTAACCACGACCCTATTCTCCGGCATGGCCGCCGCCGAAGTGACAGGGGAAATCGGTGTCACGAGTGACTATCGTTTCCGCGGCATATCACAAACGGCGGGCGATCCCGCAGTGCAGGGCGGCATCGATTGGAGCTTCGAATCGGGTTTCTCTGTCGGCGCTTGGGCGAGTAACGTGGATTTTGATGAACCAGGTTATAACGGCCCTGATATCGAATACGATTTCTATGTCGCCTATGGCGGCGAGATCAACGAAGATCTGACCTACGACATCACCCTGAACCGTTATAACTATTCCGGCGAGAGTGACATTGGTTACTTTGAAGTTGCAGCGGGTATGGATTTTAAAGGCTTTCGCGCTGCCTATTGGTACACCAATGACTACGGCGGCAGTGATTTAGACTATCACTACGCTGAACTTAACTATTCCTACGAGTTTCTTGAGAGCTGGAGTCTCGATCTGCACTACGGCTACAACGTTGGCGATGCACTGGACGACGGTGAAGGCTTTGATAGTTATTCAGATTATTCTATCGGCGTATCAACTGAGCTAGCGGGTTTTGGTTTATCACTTGCTTGGTTAGCGACAGATCTTAGCGGCGATCAAAAAGTCTCTGACGGCGTATTTAAAAACTCAGATACCGCACTCGCCAGTGTAAGTTACGCATTCTAAGCCTCCATCATTTATCCAAACAAAAAGCCCTCATTTACGAGGGCTTCTTTTTAGCTATTCAAACAGACTTGTCTACCAACGACGCATCTTATGGCCTTTCACCGCGTAGAATAGGATGAACAGATAACAGGGTAACATCACCATATAACCGCCCTGCATACCCATATCCGTCGCCGAGCTCATTAAGCCCCAAGACACAGGACCAAAGGCACCGCCCGCAATCCCCATGATGAGAAGCGCTGAACCTGTGCTGGTCAATTTGCCCATACCCGACAAGGCTAACGGCCACACCGCAGGCCAAACGATGGCATTAGCTAAACCAAGGAAAGCAATCATTAACAAAGTATCGGGCAGCGCCACGCCACCAAAAGGCACTAACAAAACATTCGCGATAGCGTAGGAGTTATTGTCGCCAAATAAAATACCGCATGTCAGTAACAAACCTAGAATAGCCGACACCATCAAGGCCTTAGGTTGGGAAATAAAACGCGGGATTAACAGGATACCTAAAGAATAACCCAGCACCATGCACACCATGGTGTAGGAAGTCATAACACCGTAGGACTCTATGCCTAAAGACAAAGCAAATGTACCAATGGTATCACCTGCAATCACCTCAACAGCCACATACACAAACAGCGCTAATACGCCGAAGGCTAAGTTAGGGTGAGATAACGCCGCCTTAAGCTGGCCTTTATCGGTATTTTCAGCAGTCTCATCTTCATTCAACAATTCTGGCAAGGGCGACTTCTTCACCGCTAATGCCAAAATGCCGATAAAAATCGCCATGCCTAAATAGGGAAAGACTAAGCCATCGGCCATTTCTTCAATTTGCACTTGAGTCAACTCAGTGCCAATACGATCTTTAAAACTGTCTAAAATCAACGCCGAAAACACCAAAGGCGCAATCACACCCGCACCTTTATTTAAAATCCCCATCACGCTCACACGGGCGGCCGCAGATTCTTCAGGCCCTAAACGCACCACATAGGGGTTAACCGCCGTTTGTAATAGGGTTTGGCCTGCGCCCATCACTAATTGGGCGAAAAGAAATAGGGCAAAAATTTGCGTTTCAGCAGCGGGAATAAACAGCAACCCCGCCAGCATCATCACGCCCATGCCTAGCGCCATACCGTTTTTATAACCGACTTTACGTATGACCCAAGCCGAAGGTAGTGCGGTGAAAGTCACGGCAATATAAAAGGAAAATAGGATCAACGAGGCTTGGAAGGGATTGAGTTGCAATATTTGTTTCAAATACGGCATCAAAGAACCATTCAACCAAGTGGCGAATCCAAGGATGAAAAAGAGCGCGGCCACTATGGCCATGGGGAGAAAGCTGCTTTTCTGCTGGCTTTTATCGAGTGTCATTTCCATAAACCTGCTTCTTATAGTAATTAATTATTAAGGTGATGAGGGGACGAAAAACAGCTCAGCGTTCCACATACCCGTAGCGCGACTCGTGTGCAATGGCTAATGTTATCATCCAAACGCGCCATTGTTTCACTGATGTTAAAACAAATAACACAAAAAGACAACGCTGTCATTTATGATTTACTACTCAACTATTAATAACTCTGACATTAACATCGCAGTCAAACCGCTAGCGAGTAAGTCATATCCAAATAGCAATAAGCCGCAGACACAAGATGCCTACGGCTTATATGAATAAACGGACCTAACTGACTAAATCCTGACAAAAATATTGCGACGGTACATCCAATATAACACCAGCCACTGCACCGTAAGTAAGCTGACAACCGCAGCTAACGCTTGAGCGTTTTCAGGCAAGGCACCGACTAGACCGCCAAACACGCTTTGGGCGATATATTTCCAATCCACTAAGCTCGAGGCTAAGTAAATAATGATGGCGTTGGTGCCTATCACCACAAAGAAAAAGGCGGCTTTTTGCCACTTAAGCACATCGACTAAGGCATAGAATAGCGCCAGCAGGATCATGCTCCAGCCCGACGTCACCAGCACAAATGAACTGGTCCACAGCTCTTTATTGACCGGAATAACAAGATCTAACAACCAGCCAAAGGCTAAACAGACGCCCCCCGCAGCGGCGAGTAATCCCACTTTTGCCCACTCACCTTTAGGATGGGATTTAACAATAAAGTGACCGACAAACACCCCCGCTAACGCATTAACGATGGCGGGGATGGTCGACAATAAACCTTCAGGATCGGGCGTGCGTCCCTGATAACTTATGCCGGGTAGTAAAATAGAATCGACATAGGCATTGATGGATTGCGTTGGCGAGAGCACGCCCGCCTGTCCACCGGGGAAAGGCAACCAAAGTTGCATTGCGCCATAACCGAGTAAAATGCCCAAGGCGACAATAACTTGCGTTCGTAGACTGGTATGCCACACCAGTAGTGCAGCAAAAAACCATGCAAAGGCGATTCGGCCTAACACACTGGCATAGCGAATTTTTTCAGGATCGGCAGGCGCGCCCGTTCCCCAACCGTGATTGTATAAAATGCCCAGTAACAGCAATAAAAAGAGTCGTTTAATGCCGTGACGATACACAGGTAATCGCTCACTCATAGGTAATTTATCTAAACGTTTGGGAGATAACCCCAAGGCCACTCCGGAGAGGAAAATAAACAGCGGGAAGATTAAATCGTAGAAGTGAAAACCATGCCATTGGCTATGGTGCATCTGTTCATCGCCCCATTGCCAGCCAGCCCAGCCCGTTAAAATAAGCAAACCACCAAATAGGGCCTCACCGCCCAAAATCCAAAACATATCGAAGCCGCGCAGTGCATCTAGAGACATCAACCTAGGTTTATTCGCCTTTACTGGCAAAGTCGCGTTTGTCTGTGTTGTGTCCATACATCATCCTTTATTATTGTTATTAAAAGCTTTTATAAAAGTTGAACAAAACGAATACGGTACAAAACTAATACTGAATAAAATGAGTGCTGTACAATAAAAAAACTTAGCCCCTGTCATCAAAATACGACAAGGGCTATACCCAAGCTACCTGAAGATACGAGTTTCAGAGCGCCTAGGGTGCTTCAATTCAAGGCGCATCAATGACAGAATGTCGGCCACCTTTTGAATTGATGCAACACGGAAGTGGAGTGCCCTAGGCGCTCCGTCCCGGCTGGTTGTAACGCACTTTATGCCGTGTTGGTTATTTTTAACTTAGTCCACTAGGTCTGCAAATAACCGCCTTGCCTAAAGTGCGTTACATTCCCGCTGAATCCTGCATTTTCAGGTAGTTTGGGTATAGGTTAAACATTACCTTTGCTGCAGACACAATTTAAGGGCGACCCCTGATTGCCTAGCTCGCATAAACAGGTCCTGAATAGACGGCCTGCCCCGCAATGTAGTTTGCCTGCACTTTGTTCTGCCCATCTAGCAAGACAAAGTCAGCCCGATTCCCCAGTGCTAAACGGCCAGCTTTATGGTCAATCCCGAGGAACTGCGCGGGATAAAGCGCCGCCATTCTCAAGGCTTCCGCCAAAGGCAAACCCAACAAGTTGACGGTATTATTGACCGCAGTCGCCATATCGAGCACACAGCCCGCCAGCTCACCGGTCACGGCATTTAATCTGTCACCAACTCGCAGCACGTGCGTACCAAAGAGTTCGAAGCTGGTCTCATCGTCCATACCGACAGGCGGCATAGCATCTGTGACTAACATCATTTTGCCCCTCGGCTTTGCCCGCAGTGCGACCTTTGCCGCCGCGGGATGCACATGGTGGCCATCGACAATCAACCCACACCACGCGGTTTCACTCTCAATCGCCGCGCCAACCATGCCCGGCTCACGGGAACCGAGTGGTGACATTGCATTATAAAGATGGGTAAAGCCCGTTGCGCCCGCCGCTAATGCCGCAACCACAATATCGTAGGAGGCATTAGAATGGCCCAAACACACCTTAACGCCCGAGGCGACAAGCGTGCGGATCACCTCCGGCGACACATTCTCAGGCGCAAGCGTAACGACTCTAATTCCTAAGTCTTGGCGACAAAATACCGCGAGTTCGGCCTCTGTGATTTCGCGAATAAATCCCTGCGGATGCACACCTTTTTTAGGCACAGATAAATGCGGCCCTTCAAAATGCACTCCTAAAACGCCTGCGCTACCTTTGACTAAAGCCTCGGCCACGGCATCGGCGGCACTCGCCATCACGCTAACATTATCGGTGATAAGCGTGGGTAAAAATCCCGTGGTGCCAAAACGCGCATGGGCACGGCCGATAGTCTCAATGCAATTCACACTCGGATCGGTATTGAATAACGCCCCGCCGCCGCCGTTCACTTGCACATCGATAAAGCCCGGCACCAGCGTTCCGGCTTGGCGGATTTCCTTCGCGTCTGAGACAGTATCAAACGCCAGAATGTGCCCGTCTTCAACAGTCACAGGCACATCTTGATGGAAATATTCACCATCAAAAATACGCTCGGCGATCAGGGTGATTTTCATCGCAAACCTCTTTCAATAAATAATACGAGTGACTTAAGGCTTAAACCGCTTACCGTTAGTCAGCTTAAAGCGTTTGGGTCACTTTTTTAAGGCCAGCCGGTTGGTCAGGGTCAATACCGCGGGCAATCGCAACCGCAGCCACGTCGATATAGAAACGTTGTAATAAGGCTAACGGCGCCACACGTGGGTGAATGTCGGTCGAGGTTTGATTCAGATGCACTAAATCGGCGCCGCGTTGGCTCACGTTTTCAATCTGTTCGATATGGCTAGCGTAGGACTCATCACCTATACACACATCGACGATAGTGAGTTTTTTCTCAACTAAAGTGACAGGGCCGTGGAGGAACTCAGCGCTGCTGAAGGCTTCGGCATGGATTGAACACACTTCTTTTAACTTAAGCGCGATTTCCTTGGATACCGCATAACCTAAGCCACGGCCAAGTACCACTAAGTTTTTCACGTCGGCAACGGATTCTGGCGTGAGTTGCGGCTCAGCGTCCACCGCAGTTTGCAGCGCTTGGGGTAAAGAAGCGACGGCGCTAGCGAGGGATTCGCTTTGAGTCCAAGCGGCGGCGAGTTGTAAAATCGCTGACAAGGTCGCGAGGTAACTCTTAGTCGCGGCAACCGCTTTTTCTTCACCAGCACGTAAAGGCACAACCACATCGACGATATCTTTAATCGGTGCAGTTTCATCATTGACTAAGGCAACACAGAAAGCGCCGGCATTTTTGGCCATACGTGCCTGGGCTAAAATATCAGGGCTACGGCCGGATTGGGAAATCACAATCACCAAACCGCCTTCTAATTTCAAGGTCTTACCATACACACTCGCCACCGAAGGGGCGGCGGCGAAGGTCGGAACACCCGCTTCGATTTCAAATAAGTATTTAGCGAACACACCCGCATGATCCGATGAACCACGGCCGACGATCATCACGAAACGGGGATCGAAGGCGCGCAGTTTTTCACCCAACTGCTGCATGATCTCAGCGTTAGCTTCTAATTGACCTGCGATTTTTTGTGGTGCGGTGCGAGCTTCTTGCTCCATAATCGTGTTTGTCATGTCTTTTACCTTCACATTCGATGGGGTTCAACTTCAGTGGCTATACACTGAAAACGACTTATTTATTAAATTCTTGCTGAGCGAAATACATAGCACCGAGTTCGGGAGGTGCTAAGGTTTCTGAAATTTTGTCGACCACATCGGCACCGAGCCAAGCTTGTAAAGGCTCAGCAAGGCCGCCAATCATCGAAAAACGCACCGGATTTAGCCGAAATAACTTACGTGCCATTTCGCTTATATAATCCGCACCTTCCTGTACAATGGCCACAGCGACGGCATCACCTTGATTAGCGCAATCGAGCACACTTCTGGCTAATGCGGCGTAGCAACTTGATGATTTACCCGCTAGGTTTTCGACAATCCCGAGTGCATCTGTGACGTTAAAATAATTCAGCAGCATATCGGTTAATCGGGTCGGTGCGGCAAAACCATCGAGCGCTAACAGCACATGCTCTGCGGCTTTCAAGCCCAGCCAAGCACCACTGCCCTTATCACCTAATGCAAAACCATGGCCACCAATACTTAAACTGGCATCGCCCACATGGGCATAACCGCAGGAGCCAGTGCCAGTGATAATCACTGCGCCATCGGCGCCGCGGTGGGCACCAATACAAGCGGTATGCAGATCTGTAGTGACATACATGGCCGCAAAAGAATGCTGCCAGTTGATAACGTCTTGATATAACCTAGGCACATTCACACCAGCAAGACCGAGACCCGCCACCAGCAAGTGACTATCGCTCTCATTCATGCCCGCATCCAGCAACGCCAGGCGAGTCGATGCTTGAATAGATTCAAATGTTTGTGCAAGACCATGCAGCGGATTAGCACGTCCAGCAACACCTGTCCCTAAAACGGTACCGTCTGCGCAGTAGATGGTGGCTCGGCACTTACTGCCGCCGCCATCGATACCAATAAACAGCTGTTGATCTTTTGTCTGGACTAATTCCATGACACCCCTCTTCATCTCTCAATGCAGTGCTACCGTTGCTGATGTGTAACCGTTAAGACGGCACTCAACTTTAGTTAACTCAATGTTACAGTAAAAATGACAGCGTTGTCATTTACTTTTTTAAGCAATTTCTAATCAAAATTAAAATTGAGGAAATCGTTGGAATCGAAAAAGAAAAAGGCTGCATTTTTTTCATTAAATACAGCCAGATATAAAAACCGATTTAGTTAACGATTAAACTTCTGCCCCTGCGAATACCATCGGCGGCAATAGCGCGGATCTCAATAGGTGCAGTGACCGCCTGCCCCGCTTGATAGGCTTGCCATGGGCCATTGAGGTTTCGGTATTCGAGTTTGAGCCCTGGATAGGCGCTATTGGCAAACAGTTTACCCTCACGGATCTCGGCGCCGACCGTCGGTACGCGATAATCAATACCCGCTTTATCTAGCTTGATAAACTCTTTGTGGCCTAAGGTATTCGCAAGTTGTTGCCAATCTTTTGCCTGTGCATCACGCATGGCTAAGGTAAAAGCCCCCGAGCTTTGGTTATACACAGCGCCTTGATACTGATAAGGCACTTCCCACGCGGCTTGATGCCAAGCACGCTCAGCCAGCATCAACAAACGTGGAAATATCATGTACTCAGCAGTATCGTCACTGCGAATTGTCTCACTCCAGAGCTGCCCTTGAAGGCCACTAAAGACTTTGCCTTCTTCCCTTGGACCCGAGACTTTGTTACCCGCCTCATCGAGTTTTAGCCTGTCATCCGCTTCGAATGGCTGATGTTGAATATCGGTCCATTGCTCGGCGTTAGCGGCTAAATTATCAGGCATAAAGCTAAAGACTTTATGGCTATTGGTCGCGCGGCTCGCCCAGTAATATCCATGCTCCTTAGGATCGGCCTCATAGGGGAAGTCAAAGTACAACACCTCAGGATTAGAAAGCACAACTTCCCACCCCAAATTCACCTGTTGATTGGCACGCGAATGACCTTTGTGGGCAATCACATCCCAAATATTGGACTGCACTTTAGCCGGCATATTCTCAGGGCGAACATGGCTCATACCATCGCTCCAACCCGCTGCTTCTATGCCCTTACTTGCCAACTGATTTGAGATGCGCTCAATAAAATAAGCACCTAATTCGTCGATTGATTTCACGCCCTTATCGTTCTGTTCCACAAAGGCTAAACACTGGGGCGATTGCTTCCACGCCCCTGCGGTTTCATCCGCGCCAATGTGATAACGAGTTAATGGCTGGCCAGCGGTTTGGTGTAATTTCGCAATCTCATCAATCACTTTATCCACAAACTGATAGGTCGATTCCATGCAGACGTTAAGCGTATTGTCATCGTAATACTGCACCGAGGAATAAAGGGTTTTATCATCGGCATCCGAAAGCAGATAGGTCTTAGCCTCAGCGGTTTTACCTTCGGCGATTAACTTACGATAGCGCGCCTCCATCGATTTAATCGCCGCGCGGCTGTGGCCCGGCATGTCCATCGATGGGATAACTTGAATTTGGCGGGCATCGGCATATTTCACTATGTCGATATAGTCTTGTTTAGTATAGAAACCATTAACGCTCGACTCCGCAAATGGGCCGCTGCCCAGTTGCGGTAACAGGCAGGTATTTTCAGCAAGATCATGGCAACGTTTGCTGCCGATGTCGGTCAGCTCTGGCAAGCCGTCGATTTCGAGGCGCCAGCCTTCATCATCGGCCATGTGCAAGTGCAACTTATTGAGTTTATAGGCCGCCATTTGATCGAGCAGATCGAGGACAAAGGCTTTACTGTGGAAATTACGCGCGACATCGATGTGCATGCCTCGGAACGGATACCGCGGGCTATCTTCGATGGTCATCGCATTGACTCGCAAGTCCTTCACATCGACTAGGCTCGCAAGTGACGCGAGTGCATAGGAGAACCCCGCGGCATCGGCAGCGGTGATATTGATTTCATCCACTTTGATATCGAGCCGATAACTGCCCTCATTGCCCGCACTATGCTGCAATTTAACAGTTAAACCTTGGTCGTTTTCAGCCACACCAAGGCGGTCTAAACGCGCCAATGCAGCCGCAACCTGGCTTGGCATCAGCAGTGTTGGATCTAGCTGTTGATAATCGACTTTAATACCCGCAGCTAACGACACTCCTTTATCGGCGCTGTGTACTAGGACTTTTTGCGGCGTAGGAATAATAGCGTTAGTCGCCAGTGCGGCATCTTCACTCACAGCTTGATTATTAACAAATAACGTTGCTGCATCAGCAAGTTGTAATTTATCCATCTCAGTGCGGCGATATTGTTTCACCCTATCTGTGTAGCCTTCGACATAGGGACGCACTTCTAGTTTGGTTTCAGGGTCTTGCCCCACCTGAGTGCTGGCGATCAACACTGGCGCTAACGGCTCGGCAACTAAGTAGTAATTAGGCATGGCATCGGTTTCTGACAATTGCCATAACTCACCACGGAATTGCAGGGTCTTTTTCACACCTTTACTAAAACCGGTAAAAGCTGCTGTCGGCACGATGCGGTATAAGTCGCCCTTTACGTGGGAGATTGTAAATTCATCGCTCTGAACCGATTGCACCGGGCGCATTTGGCTGAAGTAAATCGCCCAATCACGACTAGCAAAATCCATCCCCGGCACAAAATCAATTTCGGCCACAAAACAGCGCCCTTCGGCGAGATCTTTTTTGCAGCTATCATCGGGGATATTAGTCACAACGCGGTAAGTGACGGCCAAGGTATCGCCCAATTGCTGTAATTGAGTTTGAGTTAATGCACCTGAAGCGGTGGCAGGCGAGGCTTGCACAGGGTTAGCGGCCTGATTTACTCCCTGAGACTCAGGCGCATCTGAACAGGCAGTTAAACCGAGTGCGACCAATATGGCGGTCGCGGCAAATGTTTTATTCATGATTATCCTTATCTAGCTCCAGAAATGGCTACAATCTGAAGGAAGTTACTAATGTCCGCAGTCTTTCCCCTTGGTGAAACAACCTCTCACTCGAATGCGCTAAGTGCTCGCTATCGAGTGAGGCTGAACCTGAGACATTGGCAAGATCATTTAACGTACGAGAAATCGCTTCGGTGACGCAGGTTTGCTCCTGTGCCGCATGGGAAACTTCGATGTTCATATTACTGATATTTGAGACTAAATCAGTCACTTTAGTGAGCACTAACTTAATTTCTTCCGAGCGGTTTACGCCCTGAGTCGAAAGGGCTTGGCTCGCTTGCATCACAGTGACCGTCTCGGCCACTCGGCTCTGAACCTGTTGGATCATTTTCTGGATTTCACCGGTGGCTTGTTGGGTTCGGCTCGCCAAGGTGCGCACTTCATCGGCAACAACGGCAAAACCGCGCCCCTGTTCGCCCGCCCTCGCCGCTTCAATCGCAGCATTGAGCGCCAGTAAGTTGGTTTGTTCGGCAATACTGTTGATCACTACAACGACTTCATCAATCTTTTGCGTTTCTTGCTGTAACTGTGAAACAGACAGTGCCGAGCGGGCTAATTCAGATGCCAACTTACGGGTTATGTCTAATCCCGAATCGAACTGCCGCTGGCTGTCATCGACGGCCTTATCGGCCTGACTCGCCGCATCCGCGGTGCGTTTGGCATTAATCGCCACTTCGTTAGCACTGGCGCTTAGCTGAGTTACTGCAGTCACCGCAGCTTCGGTTTCCTTTAACTGTGCTTGTACCCTGCCATTATTAGTTTGTGACAATTGCCCCAGCGCTTTAGCGTCGCCGAGCAATTGCCCTGAGGTTTCGTGCACTCTAGAAATCGTGCCGTGGATTTGCTCAACAAAACCATTAAATGCCTTGGCCAGTTGACCAATCTCATCCTGACTCTCGACCGGTAATCTGTGGCATAAATCGCCGTCACCGCTGGCAATTTCCTCCATGGCTTGCACTATATTGGCCAGTGGCCTTATGACGAGCCGCTTCAAAATAATAAAGATCACCACTAAGCTGCCACCTAAGATCATTAAGGCTTGGAGAAAATAACCTAATAGCAAATCAGACAATTGGGCTTTCATCGGCAATGTTGAAAAAGCGATGCTCAACTGCCCCGTTGGATTACCTTGATCTGAAAACTGAATGTCGCGCTTCAGCAAATCACTGTCAGACACGGCTTCGGTCTGTTGATTTTGCGCGAGAACTTTACCGCGATGGTCCGTTACCACTATCTGATAAATCTGCGCTGATTTAAGCATCACAGATAACACGGCACGGATCTGCTCATAGTCGTAGGTAAAAATGGGCTGTGCCATAGTCACTTGCAAATTGGCGACGGTATTTTCTTCAAATTCGATTTCACTGGCGGCTAATTTATCGCTCGCCAACCAGTAAGATGCGCTAAACAGCACGCTAACAATCATAAAAATCGCTGCCGCTAATCCAATCTGTACTTTTAAGGCTAATGTTTTCATTATTTTGCACCTTGCATACTAAAAAGATCTAACCATAATTCTTTGCGATCTATTGGCGTTAACGGGCTTAAATCCGGCGTATCGAGGCGAATAATGACCCTTTGCTCAAATTTGGCCTCACGGTACAGCTGCTCAATTTTCAGCTCACGGTTAAACATCTCATCGAAGGAACCGTCGCTTACCATACTTTCAAGTCCGGCTAAAATGGCCGCAGCGAGTTCGGGACGCTTAGGGGACACAAAGAAATACGCTGGCGAGCGATATTGCAACAGGATATGACTATCAACCTTAAGTGCGGGATCGGGGTGACTTGCGAGTTCGTCGCCAATCTCCTGGGCGCCGAGGGCCAGATAATCGAAACGCCCACCTTCTAACATGGGGTATAAATTGCTGTACTGATAACTCGTAACCACGGGTAATCCATTGGCTTCTAGAATAGTCGCATCGGGCCAATAACGATTTTGCCCCGCCTTTAACTGCCTAAAATCCGCCATGGTTTTCACATTGGCAAATCGCATCTCATCCGCTTTGCGGATAATCAATAACCGATTACCGAGCAGCCCTTTAAACAAGGGAATGCGCACGGGTAACACAGTCTCTTCCAACTCTTTTGATGTCATGCTCCAAAACACATCGACTGTCCCTGCTAGGGTTTCTTCGACCTTGCGTTTTTGATTCATCTGCGTCGACATTTCTTGCGCTTGATAGCCCGAATCCGAGCGCCGCAATGCTTCTTCAAGTAAGTTGAGTAGCCATGTCTGCTGTATCGCTGTGGTAACGATTGTTTTTGAGGTCGATGGCTGAGTGTTAACAGCGTTAGAAACGTCAGACTTTATGGAATCAGACTTAACGTTAGAATCAGAATCAGCGGCGAAATGACTTAAGGCGGTATCGGCTGCAAACACAGTGAAAGATGAGGCCATCGAAACAGCGGCTGATGCCAGGAGGAAAGATGATAAGCAAACAGCTCGTTTAGTGATGACGACCGTGTAAGCACCTGTGATGATATGGCAAAAAACATGGCTAATAACACTCGTCATACCCGTTGCAATAACACGCACCACAGCCGTTAAATGAATCGCCATAAATTGCAGCCTCTTTTTATTATCTGGTTTTTACCAGTGAGTTTTATTTATCTATGCCGCTAATGTTCAAATGCTGAGATAGGCAGTTGAGTAATACCGTAAAAACATTCTAAAAAAATGGCTGGGCACTTTTTACAGTACCCAGCCAACGCTAGTTTCTGGGGAGAGACTATCAAAATATCAAAGACAAACGTATCGCCGCCCGACAGCAATACTCCTGCCAAATACATGAAGAGGAGACCTCATCCTCACATGTAGACCTTACAGACAACGTATCACACAAGCAGATGACAACGCTGTCATCGTTAAATTACACAAGAAAGAACATGATTTCTACATTTTTTTGACAATTATTGTTGTTTTTTATGAAAATATATACTTAACCTATATTATTCATATAGTTAAAATGTTCATTTTATTTATTCAAGCCTATGTGACAACGCTGTCTTTCATTGATAACATAGCGATAACATGACAAAGATCACAGTAACCATTGATGGATCCCTTTAACACATTAGCCCCTAGCAATACTCGAGCCGCTGTGCGTTTAAATCGGCACTACCGAAACCTCAGCTTGGTATTGCTGCTTGGCGGAACTTGGTTATTTTGGGCGAGCCATTTTCATTCGCTATTTGATCTTATCCAAGAATATGGTCGGTTTGTGTTTCTTGGCATCACTGGGGCTGTCTTTGCCAATTCGACCGGAGCTGGCGGTGGGGTCATTTTTATTCCAGTATTCTCAAGCCTAGGCTTTACAGAAACCCAAAGTGTCGCGACATCATTTATGATCCAATGTTTTGGTATGACTGCAGGCGCGATTTCATGGTCAGTGCATTATCGAAGGCAGCATCATCTAGATAATCTATGGTTGAGCTTGATAAAAACATCATCATTTACGGCCATATTTTCGGTATTAGGATTATGGACTAGCCAGTTATTGCAACTCAATTCCCCTTCTTCGCTGCACACAAGTTTCAGCATTTTCTCGATAGTACTCGGTATCGCCATCATTATTAGTAGCAAAAGTAGCACGCAAATAACTCGCGCTATAATGCAAGTCGATTTTCTTTGGCTCGCTGTTATTGGCTATTTCGGCGGCATTATCACAGCTTGGTTATCAGTAGGTGTCGGTGAATTAGTCGTGATTTATCTGCTGTTACGAGGGATATGCGCCAAAATGGCTGTTGCCATCGGCGTTATTGTTTCTGCGATTACAGTTTGGTCGGCGAGCCCTATTCATATTTTTTCAACTAATAGCCAAGCCCTGTATGAACTAGTGCTATTTGCAGGACCAGGAGCCATTCTCGGCGGTATGTTGGCAAGAAAGTTAGCCTTACTTCTCCCGGTAAAAGTATTAAAACTCTTCTTCTCTACATGGATAATTTTGACGGGCATTGTCATGCTCTAAACAAAGTAACCTTAAAATAAACACTATGATGCCACTATCAAAGCAGCACCATCAGTTTTAATAAATTACTTATCCATTACTATATCAATTAAACTCAGTGAGCAAAGGTGAGCAAAGGTGAGCATAAATAACAGAATAAAAACCGCGCTTCGCAAAATCGAGTAAAATCACATCATCTAGCTGCTGTAACTTTTGCTCATCGACAGTATAAATCCCATCAATATTCGTTTTAGCGCCATCGAGCCCAGTGACAGTCAAAGCTTTAGGCTGCAATAGATTATGCTTAAGTAACAAGTCAATAAAATATTTAGTCATCATTCTGTAATCAGCCTGTAATGCCGCAAGCTCTAATCTTTTTGAAAGATAAGTCGTTTTATCACCAGCATCATTAAATAATCGATTAGAACCATTTTCGGTCACTGCCGAATTATTAATATCTATGCCTAAAATAATTTTCCCCTGCGAAGTATCACTCATACCGAAAGGATATAGCTGCACTTGGATCGGTAAGTAACGGGATAGCCACTGTCCGTTCTGTAGCAGTTTATTGCTATTAGGTTTTAATGCCGTTATAGCCACTGAGATAAACTCGCCTGTTTGCGCATTCTTTGTAAAGATAATCGGAAAGCTAGTGGCAGCAGACATAAACTCCTGCACCTGAAGGGGTAACATATGGGCAGTTTCAAAATAACTATAATCAATGACATGATTTAATGCTAAATTTTTATGTATAGCGTCATTTAGAGGCACAAATTGTGTTTTCATTTTATTTTCCTTTATTAACACATTAACTCTGATATTTTAAATCCGTTGCAACCCGTAAAGACTGATTTTTTCCAGAAGCTCCCTGTGCTCGGGAAGTCCGCCTACCATTCGCTGTGTTATGGTTCTCAATTCATTAAGATGCAATTTGGCATTTTTCAGCGAATCAGGGTGAGTATGGGGCTGCTTAGTCGGATACTTCATGCCATAAAGAACATACAAGTAATTATCCATATTAAAAACTTCAAACTTTGATGGGAAATCCTCTGGGATCGGACTAAATTGCTTCCACAGTGTAAGCCGCTGTTTTAATAAATCAGGGATAGTCTCATCAGCTCGGTTATCGCGCCAAAATGCAGAGTCAGCTCTATCCGATAGGCAATAATGTAATTTGGCGAATTCAACAACCCTTTCCCATGCTTGGGAGACAGTATCATTAAATCGTTTAGCTAAATAACTGATATCCTCTTTATCCGTTGGAAACCGTTCGGCCAGTAAACGTGCTGAAAAATCAGTTAAGAGTATTGATGTGGCTTCGATAGGCTCTAAAAAACCTTGCGCTAAACCCAAAGCCACACAATTTTTGGCCCAAAACTGCTGGCGATAGCCTACTGTCATGGGGATTTTTCGATGAACGATATCCGCAAGCTTACCGCCTAAATAACGGTCAAATTTAGCCTCGGCCTCAGCATGTTCCATATGCTGGGAAGAATAAACAAAGCCAGTACCGCGTCTTTGGGTTAACGCAATATCCCAAATCCACCCCGCTTGATGTGCTGTTGCGAGAGTAAATGGGGGAATAATATCCGATTGCAGTGTCGGTACTTGAGCCACTAATGCCGTATCAATAAAGAGCTGGTGTGATTTATTAATAAAAGGGACGTCTAATTTTTTTGCTAAAAGAATCGATTCAAAACCACTGCAATCTATATAGAAATCAAAGGACAAAACACCATTGTCAGTCAACAATGACGCAATAGCGCCATCTGCAGTTAAATTAACGTCGCGGACAGTCGTAGAGATATGCTCAACCTTAAACTTTTCTACTGCGTTTTTCGCTAATAACTTTGCAAATTTGGCGGCATTGAGATGATAAGCATAACCAAGCACGCCTGAATATTCAGGGGTAGTAATGAGCTTTGGAGCCTTATTGGCTTCACAAACGGCATGCTGCGGCGACACATATTCCGCAAAATGTTCACTCTTATCCATTAACCAACTTGGCGTTAAATCCTCACCTAAAGAATTTGGCATGTCAAAAAGATGGTGATAAAAATTCCCCTTACCGTGGCGAGATTTGTCTAACCAATTAACAAACTTAATTGATTGTTTGAAGGTAACATCGCATGAGCGAATAAACTCTGACTCACTAATTCCAAAACTCTGTAATGATCTTCGAATAGCAGGCACTGTCCCTTCACCGACACCAATGATAGGAATGTCCGGCGATTCTATCAGGGTGATGGAAAGCTCAGGATTATCTTTCAATACGCGGCCTAAATGATTAGCCGCTAACCAGCCAGAAGTTCCACCACCAATAATGGCGATTTTTCTAATTGTCATAACTCGCCCCGCCTTTTAGCTAGAAACATGAATAGCTAGATTTATATTTCTTACTCGTTCTGTCTTTATTTTACTTTTAATAGGTAAATTTGAATCTTAATAAAAAGCCTAGCGAGTGCTAGGCTTTTATTTTTACATTATCATTTTAGAAACGTAATGCTACACCGAGTTTATAGCGGGCTTCACCTTCAAAGCTCCATACTGGGTAGTCATCTTTAAACTCACTGATAACGCCTTCAGCATCCACTGGTGCAACACCTTTCTGTATGCTGTCTTCTTCAAGTAAGTTAACCACTTCAAAGGTGACAGATAAGTAATCAGTTACATTGTAGTTAGCACTTAAATCTACTGTGCCATAGGCTTGATGTTCGCGGTTACCGTAGAAACCTGGTAATTCACGCATCATATATTCAGAGCGCCAGTTATAAGCTACACGGGCAGAGAAATCATCCATCTCGTAATAGCCAACTAAGTTCACAGTGTGTTCAGATGAATCAGAGAATACACCTACACGGTCTGCATAGTTTTCAGCTGGAGAAGAAGCATCCGCAAAGGTGTAGTTAGCAGAGTAACCAAAGCCATTATCGAATGCGTCCTGTAACTGAAGTTCAATACCATCGATAGAACCACCGTTAGCATTATAATTTTCACTCACTGTCCAACAATCGTAGACACCAGCACCACATGAGCTACCACCCGCAGCAACTAAGTTAGGGTCTTCAATGCCAATTTGTTGATTCAGTTTTTCTCGAGTAGAGATAAATGAGCTAACATCTTTAATAAAGTAAGTCGCAGCAAATAAACCTTCACCACTGAAATACCACTCAATGCTTAAATCCGCTTGAGAAGCTTTAAAGGGTTGTAGGTCTACGCTACCAGTGACTTTCTTCTCGTTACCTGGCGTACCATCATTAAAACCAGGCAATTTAGATGTGGCGAATAAATCAGCATAGTTTGGACGAGAAATAACTTGTGCTGCCGAGGCTCTTAAAATTAAATCACTGGCTAAGTCGAATGCAATGTTTACGCTAGGTAATACATCGTTATAACTCGCTTTATCAGTGCTTAACTCATCGGCATAAGTACCCGTTTGGCTAAATGCATAGTAATCAGATTCAACATCAGTAGAAATATATCTTAAACCGAAGTTACCGCGAACACCTTCAGTCGCAAATGTAGCCATGCCATACAGAGCGAAGTTCTTTTCCTGCAAAGTACCATAGCCAGATTTATCGAGAGTAAAGCCATCGATTGCGGCATAGGCATCGTTGATCATGTTATCAAAAATTGGCTTAGGCAAAGTGAAACCTGCGCCAGACGACATAGTGCCTGAATAGTATTCAGAGGCATCTTTAGCAACGATGTTTGATGATTGAGCAGCTTCTGTCGTTTGAGTTACATCGTGATCGGCATAGCTAATACCTGATTTAATTGAGGTAATAACGCCAAGTTCGAGGGGAACGGTAATATCAAAGGTCGCGAATGACTCTTCATCTGTATTGGGTTGCTTTTTAAGGGCCCAGCCAGCAGTTTCTAACTGGCCATTAAAATCGCCCGCGTCAAACGAGTTATTGGCGATGTTAATATCAATCACATCACCTGTCGCATCATAAGTACCAGCAAAATCTTCTGGTTTACCAATAGATTGACCGTAGTTAGATGTAAGATCTGTACCACCTTCGGCTTTAGTTTTACCGATACGGCCTTCTAATTTATAGGCATCTGCTTGATATGCAAAATCCAAGTCAACAGTATCAGAGGACATACTTGCTTTACGCGCCCATGTCTGTGCCCAAGCAAAACCACCTTTATCCGTATGCTCAACTAAAGTACAAACACCGGCGGCATTTTTCTTAAGACAAGTATTCTCACCTTGTTGAGTTGGGAATAGGAAAATTGACGTGTTCGCATTGTTTGCATCAAGCTGCAGACTCATCAGATTCAAACCAAACTCAAGATTCTCTGTTGGTCTGTATTGGAGCGCCGCATTTAAGGCCGTACGTTCACGATCCTGTTGGAATGTTGTTGGGACAATTTCCCCCCAACCAAGCAAGGTTTCGATACCATTGCGCTGGTATTGGGTTTTATCCAATGAACCTGCGACTAAGAAGCCAAATTTTTCATCTTCCGTTTTCCAGCTGTAAAGGCCAGACGTTTGTGGATCAATTTCTTCGGAAATACTGCCGTAATCGCCTTTTGCACTCAAGAAGACTGAGTTTGCATCTAAATCTAATGGCTTGCGAGTTTCAACAACGACTGTTCCACCGATCCCGCCTTCAGCGATATCGGCTTGAGATGATTTATAAACTTGAATACCACCGACCATTTCTGGTGGCAGTAAGCTGTAGTTGAAGCTACGGTCAATGGCTTGTTGATCGAACCAACCTGTTGAAGCAACGGCATGACCATTTAACAATGTACTGGTTAATTGGCTGGAAGCGCCACGGATTGACACTTGCTGCCCTTGGCCAAATTGGCGGTTCACAGCAACGCCAGGAATACGGCCTAAAGACTCACCGACATCACCATCAGGAAATTTACCAATATCTTCAGCGGTAACAGCATCAACGACAGCATCAGAGAAACGTTTATCGTTAACCGAAGCTTTCATAGAAGCACGCATACCACGGACTTCAATTTTTTCAATATTTTCTGGCGCAGCTGTGGTTGCTGCTGCATCTTCCGCCGCAACAGCGCCGATAGAGACAGCGCTACCGAGTAGGATAGCAATATTTGTAGCTAGTACACTTTTCTTAAAGGTTGATGGTCGCATCTCGTTTCCCTTCCATAACTTTATTATCGTTTTAGTATTCATAACCATTCCCCACGGAATGACAACGCTGTCATGTCTAGCGCAAACATTACACAATAATTAACAGCCTTGCCACAACAAAATAACGCTAGACGAAAAAAAATGTCATAAAGCGCAATTATTAAACAATGTGAATTTAAATTCTAGTTATAAAACATGCAGTTATAAAAATAGATGTAAAATTACAACCATCAACGCTCTCGCAACAGAATGAAAATAATGCCAATTTGTAACAATCTGCCATTGCTAAGCACCTTAAATGCTCGCACTATAAGTCCCACAAATATAAAAATGGCTACAAAAATGTAGGCTTGTAAATTGCTGTTAAAGCATTTACGTTCATGGAACAGCTAGCCCTTCGCGACCTTAGATAAAGAGTTTTTACATCAATGAAAGTCACCATCAACGACGTAGCTAAATATGCTGGAGTGTCAATTAAGACAGTATCCCGTGTCACGAATAACGAACCATCGGTGAAGCAGGCCACGGTTGATAAAGTTAATGAGGCTATCAAAGCACTAAATTATCAACCTAATCTGGCGGCGAGAAATCTCGCGGGGACAAAATCCTATGCCATTGGTTTTATTTATGATAATCCCAATGCCTATTACATCATTGATATGCAAAATGGAATTTTATCGGCCTGTAAAGACAAAGGATATGAGCTGGTTATTCATCCCTGCAATGCAAAATCCGCATCGATATGTGAAGAACTAACAGCCCTCGTAAAGTACTCAAGACTTGCAGGTTTAGTGCTAACGCCTCCCCTTTCTGAAGACCCAACCGTACTTAAAGCGCTAAGTGAGATTGATGCTAATTACGTTCGTATCATCGCGGGCGAAAACGTAAAAGATCAGGATGGGCTCACCATTCTTGTTAACGATAAATCCGGTGCTATCGAAATCACCCAGCATTTAATCGATTTAGGCCATAAAGATATCGCATTCTTAAGTGGTGATTTGCATCACGAATCAACCAAAGAACGATTACTCGGTTATAAACAAGCATTAACAAAAAACCATTTAGCTCTGAATGAAGATTACATAATTGAAGGGAAGTATTCATTTGAGTCAGGTGTTGAAGGCGCTAACAGCCTTATCAAGCTTAAACATCGCCCTACGGCGATAGTCGCATGTAACGATGAAATCGCCGCCGGAGCGCTTTTTGCGGCCCGTTTAGCGGGGTTAGATATCCCCTCGGATCTTTCGATTGTCGGCTTCGAAGACAGCCCCTTCTCCCGTCAAACTTGGCCTAAACTCACCACAGTGCATCAACCCAACTCTGAAATTGCCCAGGTTGCAACTGAGCTACTTATCGCAAAGCGCCGAGAGCAAGATGCAAAATATGCGAAAACCTTTACACCAGAGCCTGTGATCCGCGATTCATCCGCAGCACCAAAACGCTAACATTATCCAATGTTCTAAACGAAAACAGAGAGCAAATGCTCTCTGTTTTTATTTAATAAGCCACTCATTTTAATGCAATTTAAGTTTAGGCCTTTGCCACTTTAATAGTTTTTGTGCAATGCGATAAACGATCGCTGAAAACCAACCATAAAGACTCGCTAAGTGCCTTTGATATAAAGAGATATACATAACTCGAGCAATATGGCCTTCAACAAAGAAAGTGCCAGAGCGTAAGTTCCCCATCAAATTTCCCACAGCAGAAAAGCGGCTCAATGACACCAGCGAACCATAATCTTTGTATTCAAAGGCCTTTTCTGATTTTCCCTGTAACCGATTAACAATATTATTAAATAACGTATCCGCCATCTGTGCCGCAGCTTGCGCTCTTGGGGGAACCGCTTGGCCCGATTCAAGGATTAATAAAGCGCAGTCACCGAGGGCATATATGTCCTGATGCCCCTTTACCCGCATACAAGCGTCAACTTCAACTTGGTTGCGCGCTGTGATGGGGAGCTTTGTGAAATTTTGAAAAGCTTTAGGTCCTTTAACCCCAGCAGCCCATACTTTTAATCCGGCCTCAATCACATCGCCATCTTGGGTGATAAAACCATCACGTGTCACTTCCTTTACTTGCACACCAATATGTAAACGTATACCAATTTTATCGAGCACTGCTTGAGCTCTAGCACTCACTCGTTCAGGTAACTGCGGAAGTATTTTGGGGGAAGCTTCAATCAAATGTACATCGAGATGATGCTTCGAAATGTTGAGATAACCGTATTCTTTAACTGATTCAATCACATGATGAAGCTCGGCGGCTAATTCAACCCCTGTAGCCCCAGCACCCACAATACCGATACTGACTCTTTCCTGTGTTTCATTTAACTGCAGCAAAGCATCAAGCAATTTATGATGGAACAGATTCGCATTTTCTAAGCTATCGAGAAATATACAATGCTCTTCTGCCCCTAAGGTGTTGAAACTATTCGAGACACCACCCAATGCAAGCACTAAATAGTCATACTCTATTTGCCGTGGTGCTAACAGCATCTCGCCTTCATCACTATAGACTGCAGCTAATTGAATAATCTTAGCATCGGGTTCGCATTGTTCTATTTCACCTCGAATATATCGATAGCCATTTTTAAGTCCATGATCACGATAGAGTAATCCCTCAATAGATTGATCTATCACACCAACAGCGACTTCATGTAATTTAGGCTTCCATATATGAATAGGACTTTTGTCAATTAAGCACACATCGACGACATCACTACCGCCCCATTTTCGGCCCAACTTAGAGGCAAGCGCTAACCCGGCGGCGCCACCACCCACAATCACTATTCTTTTTGTAGCCAAAATAACAACCTCGATAACCCATTTAAGAGGCTAAGTTATACCATGTTACAGATAAGAGATAACTACTTTAGTCAAGTAAAGTGGGCTATTTTCCATTAAAGATATTTCAGAATATGGCATATAGAGTAGATGCAAAGAACGCTTTAAGCCCAATAAAAAAGGGCCTTAAGGCCCTTTTAAATCATAGTGATGGCTTATACAGCCTCTTCGTTTTCTTCACCCGTGCGGATGCGAATAACACGCTCAACATCGGTCACAAAAATTTTACCGTCACCAATTTTACCAGTACGAGCAGTTTCGACAATAACATCAATCGCTTGGTCAACAAGCTCATCTTGGATAACTAGTTCAATCTTCACTTTAGGTAAAAAATCCACCATATATTCAGCACCACGATATAATTCTGTGTGCCCCTTCTGGCGTCCAAAACCTTTTACCTCTAGCACTGTCATCCCTGTAATACCAATCTCAGCAAGTGACTCGCGCACATCATCTAATTTAAAAGGCTTAATAATGGCTTCAACTTTTTTCATCAAAAATTCCTCGGCACTTGCATTAACATAATCAAACAGAATAGCACTAGCTTACACGGGCTTACGTCAATATTGAAGCACATACACTGCTTTGCTCATAAAACACAGTTTCTACAAAACTGCGGTTAGCACATAACAGTCTAAAAAAAGCCCCCAGCTGAAGCTCAGAGATTTTATACTTATAATCTCGTCGTTCTCGACCCATTCGCTCGCGGGATGCAAGCGCAATACAAACAAGGAAGTGTTATGAGCATTTATCCAAAAGGCTTTAGCCTTATCGAACTTATTACCACGCTTTCAGTATCAGCAATCCTATTAGCCGTAGGTGCGCCATCATTAACAGATTTTTATACCCGATATCGAGCCGATAGCAGTATACGACTGATCCAACAAACATTGCAGTTCGCACGTAATCAAGCCATCTCCTTCAATAGTAGGGTAACGGTCTGCGCTCTTATCGATGATAAATGTGATTCAAACTGGCAAGTAGGACTCACTGTTTTCATTGATATTAACAATAACAATCAACTAGATAGCACTGATAAAAAGATCTATACAACCAATGCTTTTCACTCAAAAGATACTGTTAAATACAATCGTGCAGTCATTCGTTTTCTACCAGATGGATTAGCTTCTGGCACCAATGGAACGCTTAAATATTGCCCATCCAGCCCGACAAGCCCCTATTCACAAGCAATCGTTATTAATCAAGCAGGTAGAGCGCGCATTTCAACGGATAGCAATATAAATTGCACTTAACCTAAGCACTAAGATAACGAGTAAGCGTTTATATATTGAGAGTGAACCATATTTAATATCATCACAAGGAAGCTATTTCATATCAAAAACATAAGATTAAAATGGCATTAGCTAGATACTGAAATAAACAGCATTTTCGCTTATACTCTATGGAGTATTAGTGAGGATAGCTCGTATGCAAAACAAAATGGCAGGTTTTACCTTAGTTGAATTAATGGTCACTATTGCAGTTGCGGCAATTTTATTGACCGTTGGAGTACCGTCACTGGTCTCTCTCTACGAAGGTATGCGAGTAAATAATAACATTACAAAAATCCACGACATTATGGTCTTTGCCCGCAATCAAGCGGTGAGCTATGGGACGACCGTAAATGTATGCCCCTTTGGGAGTGCCTCATCATGTGATGCAAGTGCTGACTGGAGCAAAGGAATTCGTGTATATATTGGGACTGATAAAGAATTGCGGGCTATTGATGGCTTCCATTCGAGTGACAAAATTACAGGTACTGTTGATTCGCTAACATTCTCAGCTGACGGCCTTTCTTCTGGAGGAACATTAATTTATTGTCCCGGAGGAAAAACCGCGGATTCAAAGGGCGTTATAGTCAATGTTGGTGGCATCATTTCATACGGCTCAAATGGCAGCAGCTGTTAATCACCAATTTCGAATGAGTATTTATCTAAGCGTAATTTTATCTAATTGCTTGCTCTCGTCACTGGTAAATTCTTGGCTTAGAGGAACACACTCAACAACATCTTTAATAAAATACTTTTTACCATCAGAGGCGGTTAGCTGCTTGCCTGGTAAACTGGCAATATTCAGGTTAACGTCTTTTATCTTCCAACGATAAAAAACCACCTTATCCCCTTTAGATGCCGTAATGTGACATTTATAGTCCTGTGCTGACTCACTCGTAGCAGCAACGGACACACAAGAAAAAATACCTAACACTAAACCAATAAGAAATCTGCTCATTTCCAACACTCCGCTGACGGGCCTTTTACACCCGCTGATGTCATAGTAATAGTTGCACAAGTAGAATCTCGACTTGCTTGGTTCCCTTTCGCTGTTGCCGTAATCGTAAACGAGCTCGTACCAGCAGAAGCAACACTATAATATCCATGCTCAGTAAGAAAGGGGCTTGCTGGTAGGCCAAGCTTTGTCATATCTGTCGTATAAGCACGATTATCCAAATAATACTGCTCCTGCAAATTTGCCACATTCATTACCGCAGCAACACCTTCCGAACGCCCACTCTTAATGATGTAATCAATATACGATGGATAGGCAATCGCAGCTAAAATACCAACAATCACAACTGCAATCATCACTTCAATTAAAGTAAAGCCCTGTGAACTATTCTTCTTATTCATCAACATCACTCATCAATATGGTAATAGATTTTATTGGTATCTAAGCCACTACCGAGTCCAATAGTGCCCTTACATTCTCCATTTTCACACTCCCCTTTGCCCACACCTATAACATAAGCTTCGGCTTCCTTACCATCCTCAGGTTTTGGAATAACAATCTGCGGAGTATCGGGAACACGCTCTCCTACTTCATAGTAGAGTGTACTAGATGTTCTTGTACCTTTATGTAAATCAAAAACATAGAGTCTACCTTGTCCAGAAAAACCACAAACTCCAGCATCCAAATCCACGGTTTGATTAGTGGGGGGGACAAATGAAGTAAAATATACTTTTCCGTCAAAAATTAGTGAGGCGGATAAGCTTTTTTCCCCTTTAGCCACAAAGTCATAATACCAGCCCCTCTTTTGCCCAAAGGCAAGATTATCTGACTCAGAAGTTGGCGCCGCATTTGTCACATTATATAAATCTAGTACAGTTAACGTCTCTGGAGCAGTATCAAAATTCTGAGTGACGACATTACGATCTTGAAATATATAAAACATATCATTTGTCACTACATCCAACGGGTGATCACGATTCCCCGAACCAATAGCTACAGCATCATAGGGAACCTTTTGATAACTCAAGGTTGTACCATCTGAATGCACATTATTAAATTCGGTCTGAGCAATCACTGGTTCAGCAAAAAACATTCGATTATCAGGTGCAGTACCTGCAATCGAAGCAAACTTAAATACTGTCCATTTAGTCATATCTGTTCCGGCCAAGTCCATCCTCCACACATTACCGATAATATCACTGGCATAGATTCTGTCGGTATGACCATCATTATCACTATCGAGTACAGCAACTTTTGTAGCTATACTGCCCATACCTGAATCGGTAAATTTTGTGATATATGATCCAGTATTTGCATTAACAATATACACAGCTTGCCCAGTACCTTGGGATGATGCCATGCCACCGCCCAAAATTAATACTGGATCACTGACTCCTTTAAGGGAGGTAACTACAGGTTGCGACCAAGTTTGGCCGAGATCTTCGAAATTTGCTGTATCTGAATTTATCATCCACTTGAACGAAGGTGAATCTGGTGTTGAAATATCTAACGCATAATAGGATGAGCCTCCACTGCGCATACCTAAAAACACCCATGCTTTGGTTACCGCAGCATTAACAGTCTCTGTATAAGCAACCGGAGATAAATCCATACCATAAACAGAATGGACACCGGTAGCAGTATTGTCCCTCAATTTTGGAATATTCCCCCAAAGTTCATTGGGAATAAATGCCCAAGATTCGGAAACTGTACCTACTGAATAATCAGTACTCCCCGCATCCGAGTCCTTGAACATATGCACTAAGCCTTGGTTAGTCCCAACGATAATCCGTACATCCAAAACAGTCGCAGAACCAAAGTTAATAGCTAAAGGTTTAGAATGTAGTGGATCTCCCATAATGTCTTCCCTAGCATCAGTGGAACTCTCATTATTATTATCATCGTCCACATCAACACCATAGAGCCAATCTAAATCAGCTTGGGAGTAATTAGTTACAAAGTTTGTAGAACTAATATCGACCAGACTAGAGCCACTAAGGGATATGAGCTTTCTATTTTTAAGGGTACTTCTCAATATTGGCAATACACCTCCCGAATTGACTTTGTTGCCATCGGGGGCGTTGGCAGGACAAGTATTCCAATATGTACAAGTGCTCGAGGCTATATTTCCATTAGTATCGATTGCATTTGTAACACCACCAGGCCCCACAATCTCACCTGCGGAGTTAACCTTTAACTTTTTCAGATTTCCACTCCACCGAGGACCTTCGCCAGGTAAAAACATCGCAAAATAAGCCGAGTTATATGTCTGCGTTTTATCGAAATTATTACTTGCAATACTGGGGGAAGTAAAAGATGAATCAATTGATAAAATTGACTTTAATACATCATCCATTGCTTGTACTAAATCTAAGCCATTTTTGGCTACATAATAGCCCCTAGAAATGCCTTGAGCATCTCTGGAATTGCCACCTCTAAAAGCTGTTTCTTCCAACAATGCAGCCGCAACATCGGCACCATCAGAAAAACCAATAGTAAAGATCCTCACATTTTGTTTGTTATCAACACCATTAGCATCAGTAACACCAGCAACCAAATCATTATTAGCCATGTATGCGGCTAAAGCGGGTAAATAACTGGTCTCCTTCACACCCTTATCATTAGTAAATTCGAAGCCACTGTAATCAGCTTGAATTTTAGCGGAACCCGTTAATGATTGAATCGCAAGATCGGCTGAATGATCTAAAGTTGGTGCACCATCGGTAATGTAAATAATATAAGCAGTATCAGGGCACTTCTTAAATGGCGTGGTGTAATTGCCGGAACTCAGAATACTCGGAGGGCTATTGGGAACATAACCACTAATACTATACTTTCCCTTGGCATTACTATCTTTATTCCCAAAAGTTACAGGTCCCCCACTAAAGTACTGATAAGCTTCGTAAAGCGTTTCACAAAGGGGGGTATTTGTCTGAGCAGGCATCCCATTTATTAATGACAGGAGTGCAGCCTGATTCGCACTCGTTAACTCCTTTATATCCGAAACAATTCTTCCACCATCTGCATCTCCTTCAGCAGCATAATTTAAATTAAATATAGCCAACCCAGCGTCAATATCTAAACTTAAATCCGTTAATGCCGTTGATATTGCATCTTTAGCAACATCTAGTCTAGTGCCAGTACCACCACTATTTTGTCCTTCTTCTGTTTGGGTGACCCATTTATACCAAACTAAATAGTGAGCAGTGTAAAGTGTGACCGGAGAGCCTTTTCCAAAATCTGTACCAGCTAGGCTTGCATCCCGAGCAGCACTATCGGTACCTGTGGTATACATGGCTTTTTGGTCTATCGGATATCCAGGAGCATAAGACGTAGTTGAATTGCCTTGTTTCTTCGCCCCTGGATTCCCTGGCTCACTATCCACAATATCTTGATAACAATCAACAATTTGGCCTTGATTAAATCCTTCATTTTCCGCTAAAGGGGTCCATTTACCAGTATTACCACTGGCTTTAAACTCTCGTAGTAAACCAGTGTAACGTCCCCTACTTACTAATGCTTCCGCAGCCTTTTGACAATTATTATTGTCTGCATAAAATCGACGAGAATCACTTGGCACATCGGGTGTAGGCATATTACTGGTATTATCAATTCCTCCTGCGTTCCAATAGATCCCTTTTTCATTAATATAACCAGAATAACCAGCTAAATAACTTTCAAAACCGGGCGCATATGAGCATGTATCACCAACATCTTCTGGTGAACAATAAGAGCTGACAGCATTCTGATCTTCAGTGGACATACTCCCTGAATTATCAAATATAAATAACACTTGTGGACGCTTGCCAGTACTAACTGTGGAGTCAACAAGATAAAGCTCTGTATCATCTGCATGTATTTGCCCTGTAATGGTTACCATTATAACGATCAGAGCACAAAAGATTTGTTTCAACATAACTTTAATTTCCTGTTAGCACTTGCTGCTCGACACCCGAAACAACAGTTAGCGAGCCAAGGTTATCCCTACCGAAAGTCACAGAACTACTAATCTCAACTCTTCTACAACTAACCAAATTCGCACCCGTTGCATTCGAAGTTCTTTGACACCCAACATCACGCACACCCGTTTCAGGTAAAGGTGTTAACTTTTGATTCCCATTAAAGACAGCCGTATCTGTTTCTGCATTAAGATTAGCTAATAGCGCTCCTGAATAATCAGAAATTATCTGCTCTAAGCCACCATCTGCAATTGCCTTAGCCTCAATCCTTTCTGTACCTGCACCAGACATTCGTAATGACTGTGTTGAATTAACAGCTAAAGCAACACCAATGACCGTCATAATGATCAAAACAATTAATGCGAAAAACAGCACTACCCCTTTTTGTTTCTTCATTTACAACTCCGGTCAACTACGAATCAGTACTGGATTTTCCAGTACTATTGTTGTGGACATAATTTTACGACGATAGTGGTCATTTGCAGGGATAGTTATTGTCTTATCACCAAGCTGATATTGTGTATCATTGGTATAACTTCTATCTTGATTAATAGAACGAACCAATATAAAGGCCTTAATAGCCACAAGCCTTTGAAATCCTTCATTATCCCACATCAATTCAGTCACATTTGAAGCAGACATAAAACTATCAGGAGTACTATCACCATCATTATCAAATCCATACAAAAACCGAATATTTTCTATGCCTTCAACCAATTGCTCATCGTTACTCATACCTGTACTGGTTAAAGTTTTACGCCGCAAAATAGGTATTCCACTTGCATCATCAGCAATGAAGTACACATGATGCTGATACTCCCAAATCCTCGAGTTTTCTATCGTTGCGGCAGGGTTCTCACCAACAAAAAATGCCACTTGTGATGAATTTGATGCAGCATAAATTGCATTGCTATCGCCCTTTAATACACTTGGACCTAGGAAACGTTTTAACTGTAAAACATCAGTATCAGCTTTCACATCATCGTAATCCAAACAACTGAGATACTCACTCGTGGTAGTGTTCTCATACCCCCAAAGCCGTCTAAAATGTGCAGGCTTATCATCAGGCAAAGTTGCATTATTTAAGCCCGCTCCAACACAATCGGAAGTTAGGGCTGCTATCTCAACATTTGTATTTGTTCCAATAATAAAATCAGTCCCTGTTAAGTCCCCCATAAAACCTAACTGACTGATATCCCGCTCCATAATGGCTAATGCAATACGCCCATTCTCCTGTAATTGATTAAATTGACTGGTTGTAGTGACATTCGATGAAGACATACTAAACATAGTGAATACACCAGTCGTCAAAAATAGACCTATCACCATAGCAACCATCAATTCGACAAGTGACATGCCTGACTGCGGTTTCATCTTTGCTATAACCATAATTGCTATTTTCATTTATATAATCACCGTTTTAATGGAAAATATTCGGCGATTTTCCGTATCCGCACCACATGTACTAGAGACGTCCTCAATAGCTGATGTATCAATACTCGTTTTACGTATTCCACGCCATACAATTACCACTAAAACATCATTATTAGCGACTTGAATACAACCAGTGGGAGAGTCAAGGCCCCCCACATTTTGAGTTCCAATAGTTTCTGCTTCACCAATGAGGGCTGACTGCCACTCAAAAATATCCCATTGCTGTAATTCTGTAGGACTGCATAGAGTGGCGTTAGTACATTCCTTCCCAGCAGCGTCGGGAGTCCCCGTATATTCACCTACATAACTACCGATCTGCGTTCGATTAAGCTTCATCCGGTTGATGATATCGTTGGCATAATATGAAGCCTGTGTCTGCTGGAATGACTCGAAGCTACTTCGCTTTGCGACTATGTGCAGATTAAAAATGCCTATTAAGCCGATAATTAAGATCACCAATGCGACAAGCACTTCGATTAATGAGAAGCCTCGTTGAAATCCCTTTTGTGTCAAATGTTCGAATTTAGTCATATTTTTGACAAGCTTTTCAGCAATTTACCCTTTAAAAATCTTAATCTTACGATAAAAACATCATCAGGAGTTAATAATAGATGACTAAAATGTAAGTAGCCAGTAACAATAGCATATAAGCCTTGATGCCATTATGCTTTGTATGCATTTGGGAAATTTTAGCTAATAAAAAAGAGGCCTTAGGCCTCTTTTTTATTAGCTAGATTGAAGTGGATTAATTGAAGTTGATCAACGTAATTCAGCTGGGACAGCAAAAACAGTGTCCTCTTTACGACCTTCAACTTCGGTCACAACACTCGGAGCCAACTTAGCTATCGCTTGAACCACTTGTTGTACTAATACTTCAGGTGCAGACGCCCCAGCGGTAACGGCAACACGTGTTACATTATTAAACCAGCTTGATTCAACATCATCCGCAGTATCCACCAGATATGATTCAGTTCCCGTCTTTAATGCAAGCTCACGCAGCCGATTAGAGTTAGAGCTGTTCTTAGAACCTACAACTATCAATAAATCCACATCGGCAGACAAATTACGCACCGCATCTTGACGATTTTGTGTCGCATAACAGATATCATCTTTACGCGGTCCTTCGATCGAGGGAAAACGTTTTTGCAGTGCCGCAATAATATCTAAAGTATCATCTACCGATAAGGTTGTTTGGGTTACAAAGCAAAGATTATCGGGATTGCGAACGACTAGAGCATCGACATCTGCAGGGGATTCAATCAGATAAACACCACCATTAGGGTTATCGTATTGCCCCATTGTTCCTTCAACTTCTGGGTGACCTTCATGGCCAATTAAAATGCATTCGATCCCTTTACGGCTAGCACGGGTCACTTGCAGATGTACTTTAGTGACTAAGGGGCAAGTCGCATCGAAGACCCTTAAGCCACGTGCCTTGGCCTCAGCCCTCACCGCTTGAGAAACCCCATGGGCACTAAAGATCACTATATTGTTATCAGGAACTTGGTCTAATTCTTCGACAAAAACAGCACCACGATCTTTAAGATTCTGCACCACATAACGGTTATGGACCACTTCATGGCGAACATAAATCGGGGGTGAAAATAGCTCAAGTGCGCGTTCGACTATACTAATCGCCCGATCTACTCCCGCACAAAAGCCTCGCGGGTTGGCAAGCATAATATTCAAACTAGGGCTGGTAGGATCGAATTTCATTTTAAAGTACCTTTACAACATCCAGTTCAAATGTGATTTTGTGCCCAGCCAGAGGATGATTCAGATCGACTGTGATGGAATCACCCGCAACATCACGGACAATACCTGGGATCTCACTGCCGCCTGGCCCTGCAAAACTGACAATCACACCCGCTTCTAACGTCATGTCCGCAGGGAAACGGCTTCTATCCATATAATGAATTGCATCGGGATTCGATTCGCCAAAGGCATCCACAGCGTTTAGGGTAAAACTGTGTTTATCCCCTTCATTCAGTTTGGCTAGTTGAGCCTCAAATGCAGGGCTCAAAGTACCATCGCCCACATTCAAACGCGCTGGTTTACCGGAGGCTTTAGTACTATCGGCCGTTGAGCCATCTTCTAGCACAATATTCATATGGCACAACAATGAACGTGTAACAGTCACTACTTCACCCCTTCGCTTGTATTTTGCTCGGATTTACCGCTTAAGAATGAATCCCAAATGATCAATACGGCACCGATAAAAATCGCTGAGTCGGCAATGTTAAAAGCCGGATAATGGCTTTTTCCCCAATAAAAATCGATAAAGTCCACCACAAAGCCATGCACTAATCTATCGATTAAATTACCTAAAGCACCACCTATCACTAAGGTATAAGCTAAGTTCAACTTCCATAATGAAGCCGATTGCTTACGCAACCAAAGGGTTAATAAGGTGCTAAAACCCACAGCAATAATGGTAAACAGCCAACGCTGCCAACCACCGGCTTCACTTAAAAAACTAAAAGCGGCACCATAGTTACGGACATAGGTAAAATTAAAAAAGGGCAATAACTGCACAGATTCAAACAAATCAAAATTGGCTAAGACCCATTGCTTAGATAGCTGATCGGCCAAAAACACCAATACAGCTACCCAATACCAACGCAAGCCACTGTCCTTCCAAGTTAATGGCATACAAATCCTTTACGCAAACTGACGAACTTCGCCGTCGCCTTCAATGTTTGTTACGCAGCGAGTACAAAGGGTTGGGTGGGCCTCAATGGTGCCAACCTCTTCCCTGTGGTGCCAACAACGCTCACACTTTTGTGCAGCGCTTGCCGTCACTAATAACTTCAATGAAGCCAGCTCAGTTTCAACCGCATCGGTCGTTGCATCGGCAAGCGGTAACACTTTCGCTGCTGAGGTCAAAAGTACAAAGCGCAGTTCATCACCGATATGGGTTAATTGCTCGGTCAACGCAGCATCGGCAAATAGAGTCACTTCCGCCTCTAAGGAACCACCAATACGTTTATCACGGCGAGCTTGCTCAATGACCTTGTTCACTTCATTGCGCACAGTCAATAATTGCTGCCAATAGTCATCGCTCAGATCCGTCTCTAAAGTGATAGATTGCAGACCTTGATACCACTCTTGAGTGAAAACATAGGCATCGCGCTCACCTGGCAATAATTGCCATACTTCATCGGCAGTAAAGCTTAAGATTGGCGCAATCCAGCGCACCATAGCTTCAGCAATATGGAATAACGCAGATTGGCAGCTACGGCGCGCATGGCCTTCTTGCTTAGCCGTATACTGACGATCTTTAATGATGTCTAAATAGAAACTACCCAGTTCAACTGAACAGAACTGCATTAATTTCTGTGTCACGCTATGGAAGTTATATTGCTCAAAAGCCTCAATAATTTCCTGCTGTAGTGCAGCCGCACGGCGAACCGCCCAGCGATCGAGCGCCACCATATCTTCTACGGCAACTAAATCCTTCGCTGGATCAAAACCGTTTAAGTTGGCCAATAGGAAACGAGCAGTGTTACGAATACGGCGGTAGGCATCGGCGCTGCGATTTAAGATTTCATCGGAAACCGTCATCTCACCACTATAGTCCGTCGCCGCAACCCATAAGCGCAGAATATCGGCGCCTAATTTATTCGTTACCGTTTGCGGTGCAATCACGTTACCGATAGATTTTGACATCTTACGGCCTTTGCCATCGACGGTAAAACCGTGAGTAAGCACTTGCTTGTATGGTGCTTTGCCATTCATTGCCGTTGAAATCATTAAAGATGACATAAACCAACCGCGGTGCTGGTCGCTGCCTTCGAGGTAAAGATCCACGCCATGACCATGGAATTCAGGGCGAGCGGCAATAACAGAGGCAAAAGTAGAACCTGAATCGTACCAAACGTCCAAAGTATCAGTCACTTTACGGTATTGCTCCGCTTCGTCACCAAGCAACTCTGTAGCATCGAGATCCCACCAGGCTTGAATGCCTTGCTGTTCAATACGATTGGCTACCCGCGCCATTAACGAGACAGAATCTGGGTGTAATTCTTCAGTTTCTCGATGTACAAATAAGGTAATAGGCACGCCCCAAGTACGTTGACGCGAGATACACCAATCTGGACGATTTTCGACCATCTTCTCGATACGACTCTGGCCCCAATCAGGGATCCACTGGGTCTGTTCAATTTCTTTCAATGCTTGCGCTCGTAACCCGTGGTTATCCATAGAGATAAACCACTGCGGCGTTGCGCGGAAAATAATCGGTGTCTTGTGGCGCCAGCAATGTGGATAGCTGTGGCGATAGGCGACATGGTGCAACAATGCACCTTTCTCTTTCAGCAGCGCGACGACATTGTCGTTGGCTTTAAAGACATGTTGGCCGGCAAAAAATTCAGTATCTGGTTTGTAAACACCGTTATCGCCAACGGGGTTTGCCACTTCTAAACCGTATTTTTGACCGACGACAAAGTCGTCTTGGCCGTGGCCAGGGGCGGTGTGAACCACACCGGTACCCGCATCGGTTGTCACGTGATCACCTAAAATCGCAGGCACATCAAAGGCTAAGAATGGATGCTTAAAGCGAACCAGCTCAAGTGCTGCGCCTTTTACTTTGGCTAACACGCTGTGGCTCTCGGCGCTATAACGAGTCATACAAGCTTCAACTAACACATCGGCTAAGATCACCGCGTGGGTCACGCCATCTTTCACAAATTCAACCAAGCTGTAATCAAGCTCTGGGCTGATAGATAAAGCGCGGTTTGCGGGCAAAGTCCATGGCGTAGTCGTCCAAATCACCATAGCGACTGGATGTGAGTAATCGCTTACCCCGAACTTAGCGACAACGGCCTTGCTATCTGCGGCGATAAAAGCCACATCGATAGCGGGTGATGTCTTGTCTTCGTATTCAACTTCGGCTTCGGCAAGTGCTGAACCACAGTCAGTACACCAGTGAACAGGCTTCACCCCTTTGTGCAAGTGACCGTTTTCAATCACTTTTGACAAAGAGCGCACAATATTCGCTTCGGTTGAAAAATCCATAGTGAGATACGGATTGTACCAATCACCGAGCACACCTAGGCGAACGAAGTCTTCACGCTGACCATTCACTTGCTCAGCCGCGTATTTACGGCATTCTTCGCGAAATTCTGCCGCAGAGATTTTTTGGCCAGGCTTACCGACTTTTTGTTCAACTTTGAGTTCAATGGGTAGGCCATGACAATCCCAGCCAGGGACATAAGGCGCATCAAAACCTGATAGGGTTTTTGACTTAACAATGATGTCCTTAAGGATTTTATTTACGGAGTGACCAATATGAATGCTGCCATTCGCATAGGGTGGACCATCATGCAAAATGAAGGGAGTGCGGCCAATGCGGCTATCGCGGATCTGCTGGTACAGACCGTCTTTTGTCCAGCGCTCTAACATCTCTGGCTCGCGATTTGCCAAATTACCACGCATCGGAAACTCTGTTTCCGGCAAATTCAAAGTAAATTTATAGTCGCTCATTGATCCTATACCGTTAATTAAACTGATAAATTTCAGCCTGCATCATTACCAAATAAAGCCCTGGCCTCATTTGCATCATTTAAAATTTGTTGTTTTAGCGCATCTAACGAATCGAAGGGTTGTTCATCCCGCAACTTTGCCACTAATTCAACCTCAACGTGTTTGCCGTAAATGTCATCATCAAAATCAAATAGATGGACTTCGAGCTGACACACTTGGCCGTTTACCGTTGGGCGAAAGCCAATATTGGCAACCCCTTCGTAAATGTCACTATCATCCCAATATAACTTAACCGCGAATACCCCACGTACGGGCACAACATTACGTTTAAGTGCAATATTGGCAGTAGGAAAACCTATAGTCCTACCAATTTTTTGCCCATGGGCAACCCGGCCACTCAGGGTGAAAGGATGACCTAACAGACGCCTGGCCTGTTCAAGGTTTCCCTTAGCCAATTGCTCACGCACCGCCGTGGAACTCACCCTTTGTGAGCCAAGCATAAAACTTTGGGTACTGACTACAGTAAAACCATAGCGAGCGCCCGCTTGCATCAGCATTTCAAAATTGCCTTTACGCCCTTTGCCAAAGCAAAAATCATCGCCGACAACGAGGTATTTCACCCCTAGCTTACGAACTAACAGTTCTTCGATAAAATGCTCGGCAGGTTGATCGGCAAAAGCGCGATTAAAGTTAACACATACTAACCGCTCGACACCCAACTCATCGAGCAAAATGACTTTATCTCGCAATAAACTCAAACGGGCAGGAGCATTATCACCACTGAATAACTCCTGCGGTTGAGGCTCAAACGTCATCAAAGTAGATGGAAGCGATAACTGCTTGGCCTTCTGCACTAAGTTTGCAATGACTTGTGCATGACCGCGATGAACGCCATCAAAATTACCTATAGTCAAAACACACCCGTGGTGGGATGACAAAATGTTATGTATACCGCGGATTAATTCCATAACGTTAGACAACTGCCAAGCGCAAATCGGCTGATTATATAACAGCTCGCGATGAGAATCAGCAATCAAACTCCCCGTTTAATAGACCAAGGACGAATTCCAAGCAAAAGTAGCCCAAGTAGATAGGTTATCCCTCCCATAGAGATCAAACCTATCAATGCTTTGGTGCGATCGATCAGATGCCACTCTAACCATTGTGATTGCGAAGGTAAAAAGTAGTGTAAGACTACCACCATAAGGGCTGTCGAGACCACGGCTTTAACAAAAAACACTATCGTTGGCCGTGAAATTCGATAAACACCCGCTAAATGCAGTCCACGGTACAATAATGTGGCGTTGAGCAATGCCGACATCGAGGTTGCAATCGCCAATCCAACATAGCCAAAAGGTATTGCAAACAAAAGGTTAAAACCCATATTAGTGATCATAGCAATAATGCCATAACGAACGGGTGTCTTAGTATCTTGGCGGGAGTAATACCCAGGGGCTAGAACCTTGATCAGCATAAAGCTGAGCAAACCACTGCCATAGGCCATCAAGCTATAGGATGCCATTTCAACATCCGTTATTGAAAAAGCGCCGCGCATAAACAGCACCATTAACATAGGTTTAGCGAGTACAATTAACCCCATCATCGCGGGCAATCCAAGCAAGAGAATGGCTTTTATTCCCCAATCCATAGTCAAGCCAAAACCCGCACCTTCATCATTGACATGGTTTCGTGATAACGCGGGTAAAATGACGGTGGCGATAGCTATGCCAAACAAACCTAAGGGAAACTCCAACAAACGATCAGAGTAGTACAGCCAACTAATAGAGCCTGTCATCAAAAAACTGGCAATAAAAGTGTCAAATAACAGGTTTATTTGTGAAACCGAGACCCCAAATAATGCAGGTATCATCAAGGTTCTAATCTTTACCACGCCGGGGTGATGCCAACCCCAAGAAGGTCTAACAAGGGCCTTTTCCCGTAAAAGAAATGGAATTTGAAACAAAAATTGGATCAAACCACCACAAAACACTCCCCACGCCAAGGTTATCTCTGGCTGGCTCGATGTCGGAGCATAAAAAATGGCGGCGGCAATGATTGCCACATTCAGAAAGACGGGGGTAAAGGCTGATACAGCAAAACGTCCGCGAGTGTTTAAAATCGAGCCCGCTAACGCCGTAAAAGTAATAAACCAAAGGTAAGGAAAGGTAATTTTAAGCACAACGGTGGCAAGTTCAAATTTAGCGCCGTCGGGCTCATTGTTCAGCCAAGCCACAAACCAACCGCCACCAAAAAGCGCAGATAAAACGGGTGATGCAATCACACCGACTAAAGTCACTATAGTGACGAGCAAGCCAAGCGTTCCAGCCACTTTACTCAATAGCTCACGGGTTTCATCCGAAGAGTGTTTTTCTTGGTATTCAGTTAAAACGGGCACGAAAGCTTGCGCAAATGCCCCTTCGGCAAACAATCGGCGCAAAAAATTTGGAATTTTATTGGCGAAGAAAAAAACATCGGCGCTTGTTCCAGCTCCCATTAAATTGGCAACTACAACATCTCGGATTAAGCCTAAAACACGAGATATCAATGTCATAGCACTAACGATCATGCCAGATTTTAATAATTTTTTACTCAATCGTCCCCCAGACCCGTATCGAATTGATTAGGTGATTCATCTCAAAAAATCGACTCAGGCTCTGTCACACTGCGGTAATAGCTGTTAGAATTGCGCCACATATTACACGAGTTGGGTTGAAGATAGCCAAGGCAGGTTGGATTAATTTATCTTTATGATGAATATTCAATCATAGTCATTGACAAAGTGACTAAATGCAGGCATATTCCTCGGCCTTTAAAAGTATCAAATCCAGTTTTTAGGAGTTGCACCTTGGCTAATAGCAAGTCTGCAAAGAAGCGCGCGCTTCAATCTGAAAAGCGTCGTCAGCATAACGCCAGCCGTCGCTCAATGTTACGTACATACGTTAAAAAAGTAATCGCTGCAATTAAAGCAGGCGATCACAAAACAGCAACAGAAGCTTTTGCTGCTGCACAACCAATCGTTGACCGTATGGCGACTAAAGGCCTTATTCACAAGAATAAAGCTGCTCGTCATAAGGCTCGCTTGAACGCTAAGATTAAAGCAATCGCTGCTTAATATCTCTAGCAAATAGAAAAAACCGGCAATTGCCGGTTTTTTTATATCTGAAAAACACCATTAATGACAATAAATGTTGTTCAGTAGATGGATCATCTCCCGTACCTCATCACTTTTCAGCGAATAAAATACCGTTTGCGCTTCTTTGCGTGTGGTCACTAAATTATCTTTACGTAACCAAGCAAGATGTTGTGATAGTGCCGATTGACTCAAGCCTAATTTTTTATTCATTTCGCCAACGCACATCTCGCCTTCATTCAATAAATAACAAAGGATAAATAGACGGCGCTCATTCGCTAGTGCCTTTAATAGCACTACGGCATGATCGGCTCGCTCCTGCATCAATTCAATATTCATTACGCACTTTTTCTCCTAAAACTAACCCCTGCGCTAATATAGCGTTGCCTTACAGATATAGTCGGGACATAAAGCACACTTTTTGCTAGATTGTTTTTAAAAATGGGACATGCTTAATAAAAATAAAGGAAACCTATGAAACCCTATCAGACAGCACTAATAACTGGCCTTTTAATTAGCGGTTTAAGTGCTTGCCAAAATCACATTGACAGGACGCCTCAGCCAGATGAAGTCACTCAATTAAAACAAACTGCATTATCCTCATCGCTTGGATACGAGATAGTTGAATCCTTAACCGTAGAAGTAGGCCCAAGATTGCCGGGCAGCCCGAAGGATATTATTGCGGTAAACTGGGCCATGGATAAATTGACAAGTCTTGGATTTGACCGCGTTTACAAAGAGCCAGTACAAGTGCCAATCTGGGAACGCGGTGAAGCCAAAGCGAAAATTATTTCTCCAACTGAGCAACCAATCGTCATCACCGCATTAGGGGGAAGTGTTGCCACCCCAGTTGAAGGCATTCAAGCTCAGATAGCACGTTTTGATAACCTAGAAGCGCTTCAACAGGCAAACCCCGATGAAGTAAGGGGTAAGATTGCCTTTATTGACCAAAAGACCGAACGGCATATCACGGGGGAAGGTTACGGTAAAAGTGTTGCTGGACGTTCCAAAGGAGCTGTTGCAGCAGCGCAAAAAGGAGCCGTCGCTATCGTTATTCGCTCCATAGGCACAGATCATGATCGTATGGCCCATACGGGTATGATGCGCTATCAAGATGGCGTGCCCAAAATCCCCGCAGCGGCCATGTCAAACCCAGATGCAGATTTAATCGATGCCATATTAAAACGCGATCCCAATGCCGTACTCGAGTTGCATATGTCGCCAAAAAACTTAGGATTTAACACCTCCTATAATGTGATTGCCGAAGTCACTGGTAGCAGTAAACCCAGTGAAATCGTCCTTATTGGTGCTCATTTAGACTCATGGGATGAGGGAACAGGGGCTATCGATGATGGCGCTGGCGTCGCGATTGTCACGGCCGCAGCCAAACACATTCAAGATCTTAAAGTTAAACCCGCCCGTACAATCCGGGTCGTGTTATATGCCGCTGAAGAAATGGGACTGATCGGTGGAAAAGCCTATAGCGATACCCATAAAACCGAGTTAACTCAACACTATATTGCCGCGGAATCAGACTTCGGCGCAGGGCGGATTTATCAAATCGATACGAAAGTGAATGACAGTGTCTTTGCTGAAGTCCAAACCGCCCTTAGCCCTATGACAGCGAACGGTGTCGCGCTGGGTAATAACCAAGCCTCTGGAGGACCTGATGTATCAATGCTGCCAGCATTAGGTGTACCAGTTGCATCATTGAGGCAGGATGGCCATGATTATTTTGATTATCACCATACCCCAAATGATACCTTAGACAAAATCGATCCGGCTGCACTAGCCCAAAATGTTGCAGCCTATGCCCAGTTTGCTTATATCATGGCAAATTCAAATATAGTACTAACACCAATTAGCATTGATTCAAAATAAGGTTCCACCGGTAAATCATTCGCATATAAAAAGAGCAGCTAAGGCTGCTCTTTTTATTTAAGGTATAATATGTTAGTGCGCGTCACGTAAGAATGTTGGTTCATTCGGCTTACTCAATTCTTCACTATAGTAATAGCCAGCAACATCAAATCCTTTTAACCCTTCAATTGAATTAATTTGCTGTTTAATAATATAACGGGCCATCATTCCCCGGGCTCGTTTAGCAAAAAAACTAATCACTTTATATTGGCCATTCTTTAAATCTTTAAAGACAGGTGTAATAAGCTGACCTTCTAACTGCTTCACTTTAATGGCTTTAAAATACTCATTCGAGGCGAGATTAACAATGATGTCATCACCTTGCTCAACTACGGCTTGATTAACCGCCTGGGTTAAAATATTGCCCCAAAATTCATAAAGATTCTTGCCCTTTGGGTTGATTAATGAGGTCCCCATTTCTAAACGGTAGGGTAATATCAAATCGAGTGGGCGCAGTAAACCATATAATCCTGACAGAATACGCAATTGAGATTGCGCCCTTTCCAACTCTGGAGTCGATAATGTATCGGCATCAAAACCGGTATACACGTCTCCTCTAAAAGCAAAAATAGCCTGCTTCGCATTTTCAAGGGTGAAATTCGGCTGCCATTCCCCAAAACGAGCGGCATTTAAGCCTGCAATATTGTCACTGACCTTCATCAATGTGGCTATGTCACTTGGCGTTAATCGTCGACAGACCTGGATCAATTCCTGACTATGGGATAAAAAATCGGGATGAGTATGAACCTGAGTCAGCGGAGGTTGCTCAAAATCTAAGGTTTTCGCAGGTGAAACCAATATCAACATCAAAAACTCCAACAGAGAAATAATACGCACCTATGATACGGAACAGAGATAAAAAAACCACGCATTGACTGCGTGGTTTTTCCGATAGTGGTCATCAACCAAACAAATCTAAGGGACGGTTAGCGACTCTCAACCGGCTCAGTAGCGCTTGTATCCTGCCAAATATCATCGTCTAGCTGTTCCATCAACTCAGGAAACTTACTGCGATCAAACTCTGGAGTCTGACCCGCCTTGAGCTGCTCACGATAATCATTAATCACTCGAATAGCTAACCCAGACAATAGCAATAACGCCACAATATTCACAGTAGCCATCAGCCCCATAGACACATCCGCTAAGCTCCACACTAGGCTAATCTTAGCGACGGCGCCAAACATCACCATAGCGAGGACGCATAGTCGAAATAAAGGCAGTGCTTTTGTGCTGTTACCCGTCAAAAACATCACATTAGTTTCGGCGTAGGAATAATTTGCAATAATCGAAGTGAAGCAAAAGAGGAAAATAGCGACCGCAATAAAGGCCCCGCCCCAATCACCGACATGGTTAGACATGGCATTAATCGTTAAACGAATGCCATCTTCGCTAGAACCTATATCGCCGGAAAGTAAGATGATGGCGGCAGTTGCAGTACAGATAACAATAGTGTCGACAAACACCCCCATCATCTGCACAAATCCTTGGGATGCGGGATGATTGGGATTTGGTGAAGCACTTGCGGCAACATTGGCAGCACTCCCCATTCCGGCCTCGTTAGAGAATAAGCCGCGTGCTATACCCGCTTGCATTGCTTGCGCTACTGTATAGGCAACACCACCAGCGGCGGCTTCTTGCCAACCAAAAGCGCTTTTTACGATAAGACTAATGATTGCTGGTAACTGTTCTAGATTGAAAATAACAATGATAAAAGCGACTAAAATATAGGCCAGCGCCATGATTGGCACTATAAACTCGGAGACCCGAGCCACTTTACGTAGACCGCCAACAATAACAAACCCACTGGCAATCACTAACCCAATTCCAACATAGATTGGGTCAAAGCCAAACACCCGCTCCATTGCACCTGTGATGGTATTGGCTTGTACTGCATTAAAAACGAGTCCGAAGGCGGTGATCAGGAAAAAGGCAAATAACACACCCATCCACCTTTGTCCTAAGCCCTTTTCCATATAGTAAGAAGGGCCACCACGAAATTGGCCATCACTATCACGGACTTTATAAACTTGAGCCAGGGTGGACTCGACCATAGCCGTGGCCATCCCCAATACAGCAATCAACCACATCCAAAATACGGCTCCAGGTCCTGCTGCCCCGATAGCAACCGCAACACCCGCCATATTTCCCGCCCCGACACGGGCCGCCATGCTGGTACAAAAAACTTGAAATGATGATAACCCACTATCGCAGCCTTGACGGCTCATGCCCATGACTTTCAGAGAGTGTTTGAAGTGAGTAAGCTGAATAAACATTAATCTAAGGGTGAAATAGAGACCGGCGCCAACCAGTCCATAAACTAACAATTTACCCCAAAGCAGTGCGTTCAAAAAATTAACAATGGTTTCTAACATTATTTTACGTCTTCCCGTAGCAAATACTCAGCCCATCTACGCGGTAACAGCGAGAGGCAAAATATTTGAGGTGAATGAATCCTTCCAGATTAAAGATAAGAATATCAGTAGATTTATTTCTTCAAATTATCCTTCCGTGAATTTACAACAACACGGCTACCGAATTCAACGCGGCAAAATAGCACAGTATTCGAAATTACTCATGTGATCAAGCTCATGTTTACACGCATAAACGCCACCGTTATCACAGCTAATAACTTTTCCAAGCCTTTGTTAAAGCTAAATTAACAAATAATCTATCTCGAACTACTATACTTAACAGCTAAAACAACTTTTAAAATTTGGATGCAGGGCACATTTTTGTAATAAAATTACAAATATAGTAGCCACATCGAAAACCCACACACTTTCGTCAGCTCTAGTGAGGCTTAATATGACGCACATACATGAAATTAATGCTCTAAAAAAATACGTTAGAGCCACCAACTTCCTCGCAACATCACAAATTTACCTAAAGCAAAACGTCTTACATAAACGTCCACTAGCACATTCAGACATTAAACCACGTTTGCTCGGTCACTGGGGAACATGCCCAGGGATCAACTTTGTCTATGCCAACATTAACAGACTCATAGTCAAACATAATCGTCCATTCATCTATTTAGTCGGTCCAGGTCACGGTTTTCCTGCTGTACAGGCAAACTTATTCCTCGAAGGCTCATTAAGCCATTTCTACCCCGAGACGATTCCCTACAATGAAACCGGTATTGAAGATATTTGTAAAAAGTTTTCAGCCGCCTATGGTTACCCTTCACACGCTAACCCAGAGGCACCCGGTCAAATCCTAGAAGGTGGAGAGCTTGGTTATTCACTCGCGGTTGGTTGGGGCGCGGTTTTAGACAACCCAGACTTGATTGCAACAGTATTAATTGGCGACGGTGAATCAGAAACCGGCCCACTGGCAGCATCTTGGTATGCAAACCGTTTAGTGTCTCCAGCCACAAATGGCGCCGTTTTACCCATAGTTCATATCAATGGTTATAAAATTTCTGGCCCTACCCGTATGGGACGCATGAGCCATGAAGAATTGGATCTTGAATTCCGTGGTCTTGGCTATTTCCCCATTATTGTGGATAGCGAGCAAGAAGAAGATATCTATTTGCAAATGCTAAACGCAATGGATACCGCCTATGGCATGATCAATGAGATCCAACACCGTGCCCGCAGCGGTGAAGATGTTGTCAAACCACGCTGGCCTGTCATTTTGATGCGCACAGCAAAAGGCTGGACAGGTGTTAGTGAATATAATGGTAAAAAATTAGAAGGTAACTGCGAATCACACCAAGTGATCGTCAATAAGTGTGCTACCGATAAAGGCCATCTTGAAGCTCTGGATACTTGGCTTGCCAACTATCATTTCCAAGAGCTGTATCATATGAATGACAAAGGAGAGCTGATTTTTGATGCCGATATTTGCTCATTGATCCCACCTAAGCAATTAGCCTGTGGTCGCCAACATTTAACCTATGGTGGCGAAGTTGTACGTGCCTTATCCAACCCTGATCTTGAAAAACTAAGCTATGGCCCAGAGGTTCCTCGTGGCCATCGCGGTTACTCAATGTTGAAAATGGGCGAATGGATGCGTGACGCATTCAAACTCAACCGTGATCAACATAACCTGCGTATTTTCAGCCCAGATGAAACTTACTCGAATCAATTGCAATCAGTATTTGAAGAAACCGATCGTGCTTGGCAATGGCCAATCGAAAGCTGGGATGAAGACATGTCACGCGATGGTCGCGTGCTCGAATTGCTGTCTGAAAACTTACTCTTTGGCATGTTACATGGCTATACAGTCACAGGCCGTCACGGGATGTTCCCAACCTACGAATCATTTTCGCAGGTCGTCTCATCAATGGCGGATCAATACTGTAAATACGTCTATGCCAGCCAAGGGGTGCATTTCCGCAAACCACTCCCAGCATGTAACGTTGTGCTCTCTTCATTGCTAGAACGTCAAGACCACAATGGCTATTCGCATCAAAACCCGTCATTCCTTGGGGCGATGTTAGAAAAGCATCCAAAAATTATTTCGGCTTATTTACCCGCTGATGCCAACAGCACTTTAGTTTACACAGAGCGCGCATTTGCGGATCGTGACAAACTCAACATCCTTGTCGCGGGTAAAAAAGAACTGCCACAATGGCTCAGTTTAGAAGAAGCACGCAAACAAGCTAAAGACGGTGTCATGGTTTGGGATTTCGCATCTGATGAAAATCCAGATATTGTACTGGCGGGTTGTGGTGATTATGTCACCCAAGAATGTATGGCATCTTTAGTATTAATTCGTGAATTACTTCCAAGAGTCAGAATTCGTTTTGTTAGCGTAACTGAATTAAGCAGTGATGGCTTAGGTAGTCGCAAATTTAAAGACAAACCTTGGTTAATGGACGAAATATTTACTCAAGATAAAGGGGTTGTCTTTAACTATCACGGTTACCCAAATACAATCAAAAAGTTAATTTTTGATTACAAAGGAAGTCGTCGTTTTAGAATTAAAGGTTATGAGGAAGAAGGTTCAACAACAACACCGTTCGACATGGGCGTTCGTAATGGCACCTCTCGCTACCACTTAGTGATTGATATGGCATACAAACTGTTCCAACAGGGCGTTATTGATGAAACTAAGCATGTCTCAATCACGACCGACATGCTGCAAAGACTCGTTGACCATCGCAACTATATTAAGGCTAATGGTGTCGATCCCATTGAGATTGAAAACTGGATCTGGACACGCTAGCAATAAATACATTTAACAAAAAACACACAAAAAAGGCATTCTAAAGAATGCCTTTTTAACATCCAATTTCACTAACAGAATGATGCACGATAAAAAAACTTAAGATTAACCACTGGAAAAATTTAACAAATGCAGTGATAATTAACCGCTGGCTACAATACCAAAGGATCCCCACACTAAGTGCTAGCAATGTTTTGCATAAAACCCGCAAAGCATATTGGTGGAGAATCATAAACAATGGACTTAGAGAAAATGATGAAGAACACATTAAAAGTAGTTTTACTTACGTCAATGCTTCCACTTGCTGCCAGCGCATCTCAGGAGCTAACACCTTGGTATGTTGGTGCAGGTCTAGGCGTTAATAACTATGAACACATTGCAACTGAAAACGGCGATGACAACCCATACGCATGGGACATCTTCGCTGGCTATATGTTTAATGACTACTTTGGTGCAGAAATCGGCTATCGCGATCTAGGTAATGCTGATTGGACCACTGCAGGCATTAGCAACGATGCAGGCGTTAAAGGTACAACTCTCGGTTTAGTGGGTATATGGCCACTAGCTAACCGTTGGAGCCTATCTGCAGAAGCCGGTGTAATGTACTACACACTAGAAAACAGCCAAAACTTCAATGGAACTTCTAGTTCTTACAGTGATTCTGACTTTGCACCATACTTTGGTGCGGGCGTAGGTTATAACTTCACTGATAACCTGAAGTTACAAGCTAAATACCGTCGTTATGAAGGCTTAGATGATAACGCTGGTGCAAGTGCCGTAGTTCCTGTCAATGCCGATAGCAACTACTGGGGCTTAGAATTAAGCTACCGTTTCGGTACTGCAGCAGCGCCAGTTGCCGCAGCAGCCGTTGCAGCAGCGCCTGTTGATTCTGACAACGATGGCGTATACGACGATAAAGATCAGTGCCCAGCGACTCCAGCAACTCACAAAGTTGACTCAACTGGTTGTACTATCTATGAAAACGTTAAACAACAAGAAGATGTAGGCTCTATCCAGTTTGCTAACGATTCAGCTGTAGTTAAAAAAGAATACTACAAATCAATCGAAAAACTGGCTAACTACCTAAATCAAAACCCTGAGTTCACCGTTGAAATCGCAGGTCACGCCTCTAACGTAGGTAAGCCTGAATACAACATGGTGCTATCAGACAAGCGTGCAGATGCTGTCGCTCAAATTCTTGTTGAAAAGTATGGTATCAGCCAAAGCCGCGTAACTTCTAATGGCTACGGTGTGACTAAACCAATCGTCGCTGGTGACTCAAAAGAAGCCCATGCAGCTAACCGCCGCATTGAAGCTATCGTGACCACCACTACGAAACAACCAGTACTAAAGTAACCATTTACTTTCAGTAATATAAAAGTCGCTGCTTGCAGCGACTTTTTTGTTTTTGGAAAGCAACATAGGGTTCATTTTCCTTTAGAGCTTACAGTCCAAGTACGCCACTTGGGTCAGTTTTAGTTAGAATCGACATAGTTTTGTCATTTTTGTAATTTTTTTACATTCAAGGTTGGAAAAGTTGGCAAAATCGCTTCTAATAGTCATCAGTAAATTCCGAGTTTAGACAGCTACCTCAGAAGGATGTTTTTCATGGCCAATACATTAGAGCAACTCAAGTCTTACACTACCATTGTTGCTGACACAGGCGACATCGAAGCAATCAAACGCTACCAGCCTGAAGATGCGACAACCAATCCATCACTCATATTAAAAGCCGCTCAAATTCCTGAATATAGTGGTTTAATTGATAATGCCATTACATGGGCAAAATCACAGAGTGCTAATGTTGAGCAACAAATTGATGATGCTAGTGATAAGCTTGCCGTAAATATCGGCGTTGAGATCCTCAAACTCGTGCCAGGCCGTATTTCAACTGAAGTTGATGCCCGCCTCTCCTTTGACAAAGAAAAATCCATCGCCAAAGCCCATAAACTTGTTCGTCTATATCAAGACGCTGGCATTGATAAATCTCGTATCCTGATCAAATTAGCCTCTACCTGGGAAGGTATTTGTGCAGCTAAACAATTAGAGCAAGAAGGGATCAACTGTAACTTAACGCTACTATTCAGCTTTGCTCAAGCACGTGCCTGTGCTGAAGCAGGGGTTTACTTAATATCCCCCTTTGTTGGTCGCATTCTGGACTGGTATAAGAAAGACACAGGCAAAGATTATACTCCCGCCAATGATCCGGGTGTTGTGTCGGTGACTGAAATTTACAACTACTACAAACAGCATGGCTATAAGACTGTTGTGATGGGTGCGAGTTTTCGCAATATTGGTGAGATTATTGAACTTGCCGGTTGTGATCGCCTCACCATTGGCCCCTCTCTGCTTGAAGAATTAGCCAACTCTCAGCAACAGATCCAGCCTAAACTTTTGCCAGCCGATTCAAGCGCAAGTGCTGTCGAGCCCCTAACAGAAGCTCAATTCCGCTGGGACTTCAACCAAGATCCTATGGCAGTCGATAAGTTAGCCGAAGGTATTCGCAACTTTGCTATCGACCAAGGCAAACTTGAAGTGATGCTCAAGGCAAAACTGGCAAACTAAGCATCCGCGGAGACGACTCGATGACATTCTTGACCCAAAGCACTACTTGGCAAGCTTTATCGGCACACAGCAAAAATATTCCCCATATGCGGGAGCTGTTCGCAAATGACACGGCACGTTTCAATAACATGTCGTTATCGGCTTGCGGTTTATTTCTGGATTACTCAAAAAATAGAGCCACCCCACAAACGCTAGAACTGCTTTACGCTCTGGCAAATGAGACGAAACTCGAAGCCAAAATCAAAGCGATGTTTGCTGGTGATATTATCAACACCACAGAAAAACGTGCAGTCTTACACACAGCGCTTCGTAGCACTGCGAGCCAGTCAATTGCAGCCGAGGGTCAAGATATTGTCCCTGAAGTTCAACAAACCCTGAATAAAATGCAGGCGTTTGTCACTTCAGTGACATCGGGACAATGGAAGGGTTATACCGGCAAAGCGATTACCGATATCGTCAGCATTGGTATTGGGGGCTCTTTTCTTGGCCCTAAAATAGTGTCTCAAGCACTTCGTCCCTACTGGACACCAAGGTTAAACTGCCACTTTGTGGCAAACGTTGATGGAACTTCTATCACTGAAAAGCTGAAGTTGCTCAATCCCGAAACAACCTTGTTTATCATGTCATCCAAATCCTTTGGCACCCAAGAAACCCTGACCAATACCTTAACGGCCAAAGCATGGTTTTTAGCCAAAGGTGGTTCACAATCGGATGTGGCAAAGCACTTTGCGGCGGTAACCTCTAACGTAGCAAAAGCCACTGATTTTGGTATCGATGCCGATAATATCTTCCCCATGTGGGATTGGGTTGGCGGACGTTATTCTTTATGGTCAGCAATTGGCTTGCCTATCGCACTATTGATCGGCATGGATAACTTTAGGGGCTTACTCAAGGGTGCACACCTCATGGATGAGCACTTTGCCAATGCGCCATTAGCGGAAAATATGCCAGTCATTATGGGGTTACTCTCACTATGGTATGGTAACTTTTTTAATGCTCAGTCCCATGTCGTATTGACCTACGACCACTATCTGCGCGGCCTCCCCGCGTATTTTCAGCAGCTCGATATGGAAAGTAACGGTAAATCCGTTACTTTAAATGGCACCGATGTCGATTACAGCACAGGCCCCGTTATTTGGGGTGGCGAAGGAACTAACGGTCAACACGCCTACCACCAGCTCCTGCATCAAGGTACGGCACTCATTCCTGCCGATTTTATTATGCCATTGCAGAGCCACAACCCCATTGGTGAGCACCATGACCAACTTGCATCGAATTGCTTTGGGCAAACCCAAGCTCTGATGCAGGGCCGTACCTTCGAAGAGGCATTAGCAGAGTTAGCAAATAGCCCGATGAGCGAAGATGAGAAACGACTTATCGCAAAACATAAAGTGATGCCAGGCAATAAACCCAGCAATACTTTATTAATGAATAAGCTCACGCCTGAAACCTTAGGTGCACTCATTGCCCTTTATGAGCACAGAACCTTTGTTCAAGGCGCCATTTGGGATATTAACTCCTTCGATCAATGGGGAGTTGAGCTGGGTAAGATTCTAGGCAACGATGTGTTAGAACGTATTGGCGCCAGAGAAGATACCCATAGCTTAGACGTCTCGAGTAATGGACTGATAAACCTTTACCGACAGGGTAAAATCTGATCGAACAAAAAGCCAGCAATCGCTGGCTTTTTTATTGCATCTCTTTATTTATATTCAATTTATCTAGCTTTAAATCTAAAGTACCCCCACTTAATATCAACGACATATCACTCAAACTTCATTTCAAGTTAACACAAATGAAACATAATTCTTGCACCCTGTTTTAAAAATATGTTATTTAATCGCTGACAAAACATACAACAACAGGAGGTTACCATGGATCGTTTAGATTATGGTTGTGCGCTAGATGAAGTCGTTGAAAGACCCGATCGCTCGCGAGGCTCCAATAAGAAGCGTAAATGGCGAGAGATCGAAGCGTTAAAGGATAAGCATCGTTTGCTCAAAGAACTCCAAGAGATAGATAATAACTTTGACTATGATATTGACGCGATCCAGTTGTAACCGCATGTTTAATAAGGATTGATATAATCTAGAACATAAAAAAAGCGCCTATGGCGCTTTTTTTATGTCACTCTCAGCCTCCCTCATTCCGATGAATTCAGGTAAGCGCGCAGCTCATCAAACTCCTGTTGTTCGCGGTCAAGAAACAAAGGATCATCAATCAAAGAGTCTTGGCATTCTTTTTCAATAACTTGCCAATCCTGTTCGGTTAGATTTTGAGCAAGGAGGGGAAATATTTCCCGCTCCTCCATTTGCATATGTCGCTCTTGCAACTCGACATACTCGGCAAAGTCAGCAATCAGCTTTTCCCGAGCAACCACAATATCACTCAGGATCAAGTTTAAGGTATTCATTAATGCCGCCGAAACTTGGATCACGACCTCATGTTCCGCACTGAGTTTATCCATTGCGCCATTCGTTTTATGGGCTAGATAGTAGGCATAAATGATGTCTTCAACGGGATGATGGCAACGCTCAGCATATCCTTGCATATACTCAACTATGTCTCGCACCACGATAAAATTTATCGCTTCACCTTCAGATAATTTCATCTGCTTGTTTTTCAAGACATTCAATAAAACTGCGATATGTTTATGATCATGCATGAGTCTTTTAAGCATATTGCCTCCTAAACTTGGGCTCTAACTATTGATACTAGTCAAGTCGTACATCGATCTCCAATATAGCAGGCTAAATCCTGTTCACTTTATGACAACGATCAAGTAAATAATCCAACGCAAGCTAAAAAGCGGCGTGTCATTCCCAAATATCCGCACTGAAGACTATTGACTCCCTGGGTGTAACTGCCGTTGCAATGTTTTAAATGTTGCACTGGGAGTGTTTGTTCCTTCGGGATTTTTATCCCCAGTTCCCGCTTCGGATAATGCGGGGTATTCACTCAATAGTTTTTGCTCTAGGGCTAATGCCTCGTCAATTTGTTTAGACTCAATCAATACCTTCAAATGCGCCAGAGACTCGGCGAGTGATGGTGATGATGATGGTGATGATGATAATAGTGGTTTAGTCTGAGCCTCATCCACATTGGGAGTCGCTGCTAAACTGGGGGGCGAAGCTTGTGAGGCTACCATTGGGCTTGTTTGGCGCGCGCCGGATTGGGCCTGTTCTTGAGCTAACATGCGTGATTTAGCCTTCATCGCCTGTGACTCTGCCACTTCAGCCTGCATCCTCTTAGCTTGATGTTCAATTTGGGCATTCTTTGCCTGCGCCGCATTTAACTCGGCTTCAGCCGCTGGGGATACCGTAGGCGCATCCATAGTCACCGCACTAGGTGTCATCAATGCCCTATCGACCTGCGGACGATTAAGCACAAGCAAACCAACCACAATCACTAGGGACGCCGCACTCGAAAAAGCCCAAGGGAATCGTTGCCAAAGTGGAGCCACCACAGGTTTAAGTTTAGTAATATTCATTTCCGCAAGATGAGTTTGCGATAATCTTAGAATATCCTGATCTAACTTTTCAGGGGGTACTTCAAGTGCCTGTTGATGATACCAAGCCGAGACTTCCTGACGCAGCGCCTGGTCTTGTGTTTGTTGGGTGGAATTACTCATGGCCAGCCTCCTGCCACTTCGCATTTACACAATCTTTCAAACTTTGATAGGCATAGCGAATCCGGCTTTTTGTCGCTTCGAGCGTGACCCCAGCAATGTCACTGATCACCGCGGCGGTAAATCCCATTTCGATATTAAGAATAAATGCTTCTTTCTGCACTTGGGGTAATAACCCAATGCAGGCCTTAAGCAACAATCCCTTTTGTGCCTCTTGCCACTGTACATCGGGTTTATCTTGCTCCTTGCCAGCAAAAGCATCGAGACCCGCTTCTCCCTCATCATGGCCAACTAAATCAACGGGTTTAACGGCTCGCACATGGTCTATCAATAGGTTATGGGCGATACGATAAAGCCAAGTATTAAATTTAGCGCTAGCTTCATAATTTGCGGCAGCGCGGATCACCCTGCCCCAGGTTTCTTGATATAAATCCTCAGCGAGCTGTTTATCCCCTAACTGGCGCACAAAGTATCGATACAATGCTCCCTTATGCTTAAGGTATAGCTGCTCGAATGCCTTGCTATCCCCCTTGGCATAGCGCTGCATTAAGTGCTCATCGGTATGTTCATGGGCATGTATTTGCGGTATCGCGAGTGCCATGACAGCTCCCTTATTGTTAACTTAACCTATGATCTCAAATCATTTTATGAGGATGGTGCTACTAGCATCTTAATGGAGTTTATCCTCGGGAGGAAAAGGCTTATCACCAGTATCGAATTTATTTAACGGTATTCGATTCGATTGTGTGAGCGCTGCGGCAATCTCAACCAATTGCATAAATTCATGCCGATATCCGTAGCTATCATTACCTAGGGCTGAACGAGTCAAAACACTAAGCTTATTATAATCAAATTGATGCAAATAGTGACTTTGATTCAGTAGTTGCCCCAAACCCGCAACCGCCGCCGCAAAGCGAAAATCATCGCTTGCCTGCTCTAGGGATTTCACGCTCTGATCCGCTCGGATTGGATAGGTTAGTAATTGGCTCTCTGTGGCATCGGGTAACTGATAGCGCAGCTTTAGATAAGCAATTTCATCTCGGCTATATTTTTCCTGTCCCGTATGCGAGTTATAACCATAACGTAACTTATCATTGGCCATATTGCCCGACTCAGCATAACGCAATTCGTAGAGTGCGGTCACAGTATGGCCAGCCCCAATTTCCCCGGCATCGACCCTATCATTATTAAAATCCTCACGGGCCAGCGCTCGGTTTTCATAACCCAGTAAACGATATTCTGCGACGAGGGCGGGGTTAAACTCCACTTGCACTTTAACGTCCTTGGCAATGGTCAGCAAAGTTGAACTCAATTGTTCCACCAGCACTTTACGCGCCTCATTAGCGGTATCTATATAGGCGTAATGGCCATTGCCCTTGTCGGCGAGCTGTTCCATCAGCCGATCGTTATAGTTCCCCATTCCAAACCCTAAGGTCGTGAGCCCAATTCCCCGCGTTTGCTCCCTTTCAACCAAGCTGATTAATTCATCGAAATTTGTCAACCCCACATTAAAATCACCGTCGGTCGCGAGGATGACTCTATTGATCCCCCCTTGAATAAAGTGCTTTTGTGCTAATTGATAGGCAAGATTTATCCCCTCTGCACCGTTAGTCGAGCCGCCAGCGCGTAACTGCTCTAATGCATAGTTCAAGGTTTGAGCATCATTACCAGAAGCGCCATCTAACACCACGCCAGCCGCGCCCGCATAAACGACGATGGAAACCTTATCGCGCCCACTCAACTGTTGGGTCAGCATTTTCATAGCAGTTTGTAAGAGTGGCAGTTTATCGGCAAAGGCCATTGAGCCCGATACGTCGAGCAAAAAGACCAGATTACTCGCCCCTAGATCAGACTTTGCCACCTCATAACCCTTCAATCCTATCCGCAACAGCATAGTGTCGTCGTTATATGGCGATGGTGCGAGTTCGGTCGTGACACTAAAAGGCGCGTCATTCTTACCCGGTAATGGATAATCGTAGTGAAAGTAATTGAGCATTTCTTCGATGCGCACTGTGCCTTTGCTCGGTAAGCGACCTTCATTTAGCATGCGCCTCAGGGTCGAATAACTCCCAGTGTCCACATCGATAGCAAAGGTGGATACTGGGATTTCACCCGCCACCATAATGCCATTTTGCACTTGCTTCGCGAACTGGTTAGCTTCAGGTTGATTATCTGCATGCCAAACCTGTCCAACCGCAGGAGCTGCGACGCCAAAAGACGCTTCCATCTGCATAGATTGAGAGGGCATATGCATAACCCTTTGCGCTGCGCCCATTTTTGCAACTTCCATGGCGTGGATATGTTCCTTCGCCCTGTACTGCTCTGCCTGTTGTAATAACGCCTGCTCTAACTCACGTTTGTGTTTCAAGGCTGCTTGTTGCTCTGCCGTTTCAGAAGCTTGTACTGGCAATGTTTCATCGACAATGGGTTTATCTGTGCAGCCACTTAACCCCAATAGAACGGCAAGCGATAAGCTAGATAACAGACAAATAGGATTCAGTGTCATATGACAAGATCGAGTAAAGCCTTTACTCGCCGTAGTGGGGTTGGCAAGTTCGGCCATAGTCAGCAGTTTAGGGAAATCAGTTTTTTTCATAACAGGGTTTTTCATAACGGGGTTTTTCATGATCAGCGCCTCAATAGGTTTATACCCCCTATAAACGCGACTCTAGGCAAAAAGGGTTATCCCGCAAACACTTTTATCACTGTCACCACGCCCTTATCTCCCAAGCACATTATTTATTCAAAACAAAGTCATTTAACTTATTTTTGCAAGCCTGATCACACCAGCGCTTTTTCAAGGACCTTAGAATAGAGCCTAGTAACAGCCCGCCCTATGGACCCACTCGTGCCACACTCTGCTCATTTATTTTCGTTAAGAATTGCCCACGCCCTCACCGAAGCCTGCGTAAAAGATAAATACTCTTTTAAACGTTTTGGACAAGATATTCTCGCTGGCCTCACGGTGGGCATTATCGCAATCCCACTGGCAATGGCACTTGCCATCGCCAGTGGTGTAGCGCCGCAATACGGTTTGTATACTGCGATTGTAGGTGGTTTTATCATTGCCATGACGGGCGGCTCGCGCTACAGCGTATCCGGGCCTACCGCCGCCTTTGTGGTGCTGCTCTACCCCATAGCCCAGCAATTTGGCTTAGCGGGATTATTAATTGCCACTGTGATGTCAGGCATGATGTTAGTCGCCATGGCCATGCTGCGCCTTGGCCGCTTGATCTTATATATTCCAGAGTCAGTCACCTTAGGCTTTACCGCCGGGATCGGGGTTGTCATTGCGACCCTGCAGCTTAAGGACTTTTTCGGGCTGCAGATCGAACATATGCCTGAACAATATTTCTCAAAAATCATGGTCCTTGGCAAAGCGCTTCCCACTATGCATTTGCCTAGCCTATTGGTCGCAACGATCACCTTAGCCACTATGTTACTCTGGCCAAGATTGAAAATTCATATACCCGCCCATTTACCGGCAATTGCCTTAGGTAGCATAGTCGCCTTAGTGCTAAATGCGATGGGCGCGGATATTGAAACCATAGGTACACGTTTTCATTACCAATTAAGTGACGGTACCACTGGCACAGGGATCCCTCCCGTGCTACCGAGCTTTGAATGGCCTTGGTTACAGGCGGGAGCCAATGGACAAGCCTTCGAATTTAATCTTGCCACCTTTCAAGCCTTGCTTCCCGCAGCCTTTGCCATTGCCATGTTAGGGGCCATTGAATCCCTCCTGTGCGCCGTAGTGCTCGATGGTATGACGGGCAAACGCCACAGCGCCAACAGTGAATTACTTGGCCAAGGCATTGGTAATATCATCACGCCTTTTTTCGGTGGTATTCCTGCTACGGCCGCAATAGCTCGTAGTGCTGCCAACGTCAAAGCAAGGGCACAGAGTCCAATCGCCTCTATGACCCACGCACTCGTGGTATTAATAGGTTTAGTCGCCTTAGCGGGAGTGCTCGCCTACTTACCCATGTCAGCCATGGCGGCACTGCTACTCGTAGTCGCTTGGAATATGAGTGAAGCGCCAAAGGCTGTGCATTTAGTCAAAACGGCGCCCACCAGCGACATTTTAGTCTTTTTGAGCTGTTTTTCTCTGACTGTGATTTTCGATATGGTGATAGCCATCAGCGTAGGAATTATTCTTGCGGCTTTGCTTTTTATGAAAGAAATTGCAGAAATGACAAAACTTTACGACATCAGCAGCAATAAGCGCTATGTCGATCAAGACTTACCTGCAGATTGGGCTGTGATCAAAATTAATGGCCCGCTATTCTTTGCCGCGGCCGACCGTATTTTTGCCGAAATAGCGACCCTGACCCAAGATAAGCAAGTGATAGTGCTGTACCTCGACGGGGTGTCAATACTCGATGCCGGTGGCTTAGCTGCACTCACCAAATTGATTGAAAAATGCAAACTTAACCACACCAAACTTATCATTGCCGATTTGCAGTTCCAACCTATTCGCACGCTGGCAAGGGCAAAAATTCAGCCTATCGAAGGTGTACTCAAGTTTTATCCCACCCTGCGTGAAGCCTTAGCCGAAGCTCCCACGCCGGAGCATACTTTGCAAAGGTAAACAAAGTCCCTTCCTTAACCGCTTTCCCCTAAAACCACATAAGCTGGCTTTAGGGGAAATGGCGTCGCAAAATGCGACTCGCCCTGATTTTATAAACACTCAATTCCGTGTCTAGGACACTATTTTTGCGCGCAAAAAACGCCAGAAATGACGCTTTACATGGTATTATTCTGCGCCATGATGCTCCCCGCTATTACCGACGCATTGGACATCAACTGTACCCAGACCTGAGACAAGGTCAAAATATAATTAAAATTAGTGAGTTAAGGAGTTATCATGCAAGCCCTTGTTGCTGTTGTTATGGGTTCTAAGAGTGATTGGCCCACTATGGAAGCCGCCGCTGAGATCATGGATAAACTGCAAGTGCCCTATCATGTTGAAGTGGTATCCGCCCATAGAACGCCAGATAAACTGATGGAGTTTGCAGCCACTGCCGCTGACCGTGGTTTTAAAATCATCATTGGTGGCGCGGGCGGTGCAGCGCACTTGCCAGGCATGATTGCCTCAAAAACTCGCTTACCCGTATTAGGTGTACCCGTACAAAGCAAGGCGCTGTCAGGAATGGACAGCCTGTTATCTATCGTACAAATGCCTAAGGGAATTGCCGTTGGCACCTTAGCCATAGGTACTGCAGGAGCCTTTAACGCAGGCTTACTGGCTTGCCAAATTTTGGCCAATAACGATGCTAAGCTTGCCGCCCGTTTAGAAGCCTTTAGGGAAGAACAAACCCGCGCAGTGTTGGACAATCCCGATCCGAGGGAAGCCTAATGACCCAGACAAACACAAAGCAAAGAGTGTGGGTGTTAGGTAATGGCCAATTAGGCGCCATGCTGACCCACGCAGGTGAACCGCTGGCGATTGATGTCCGCGCAGTGGATATAATGACGCCAACGGATGAAATCCTCCCCCTCGCTCCCCAGGATATTATTACCGCCGAGCGTGAGCAGTGGCCTGAATCTAGCTTAAGTTTGCAGTTAAGCAGCCACCCTCAGTTTATTAACGGCCCCGTATTTAGCCGTCTAGCGGATCGTTATAGCCAAAAAAGTTTGCTCGACCAAATCAAGGTGCCAACCGCGCCTTGGACACTCGTCGATGACCATACCCAAGTAGACAGCCTCTACCAACGTTTTGGTGCACGTGTGTTAATGAAACGCCGCACAGGTGGTTACGATGGCAAAGGCCAACACTGGCTAAAACAAGCCGAAGCCGGAGACATTCCACAGGATTGGCGCAATTTAGCCATTGCCGAACAGGCGATTAATTTTGATGAGGAAGTGTCCTTAGTGGGCGTGCGCACCCGCGAAGGCCAATGCATATTTTACCCCTTGACGCTCAATCTCCATCAAGACGGTATTCTAATGGCTTCTATTTCGCCATTGGCACGCCTAACGCCGCTGCAATCCCAAGCCGAAGCTATGCTCAGCGCCATCATGCATGAACTAGACTATGTCGGTGTCATGGCGATGGAATGTTTCCGAGTTGGTAATAGTTTATTGGTCAATGAATTAGCGCCGCGGGTGCATAACTCTGGCCACTGGACGCAAGCTGGCACCCATATGGACCAATTCCAGCTACATTTAAGGGCCCTGTGTGGCATTGCTATTCCACAGCCGCAGGTGAATTTTCAATGTGTGATGGTTAATCTTATCGGTATCGATAATGACCTGCGCTGGTTAAGTTTGCCTAATGCGGAGCTGTATTGGTACGACAAGGAAGTGCGCCCAGGCCGAAAAGTGGGACATTTAAACCTTTCTGTGCCCAATCAAGCGGTACTGAACGACAGCATTGCCGCATTGCAAGCTTGGATGCCTGCCCAGTATCAGGCTCCGCTAGCATGGATATTGGCAGAATTTGCCAAACACCATAATTAAGTTAACCGCTGTCACAGTAAACACTGATATGGAATTGCCCTAGATTCCATATCAGTTTATTTTTCAATATATAATTAACCGTACTCAGCGTGAATGAGTTAGTGATGCATCCGGTTCTACCAACGCTAGCAAGGGCACGAATAAGGGAACTTTCGAGTGAAATTAAGGGATAACTTTAAACGTAAAACCATAGACCGCTTAGACTATCGCTACCACTTATTGCTACTCATAGTGCCAATAGTGCTATTCGTTCTGCTGTTTATCTTTAATGCCCCCACAGAAGGCTGGACTATCTTGCCTCTGCTGTTTGTTTGCCTTATCTATGTGATTGCCTACAGCTTAATTTACTACCTGCATCAAGGTCGTCTGAGTCGCCTCTGGCTGCATTTGGAACAAGTGGTGAATATTAATGACGCCATTTATGAGCTCGCCCACTTATCGAGCCATTATAAGAATGAGCACGCCTTTCTCGATGCCCTGCTCAATAAAGCCGTCTGCATTATCAATGGTGCCGAAATGGGTAGCATCATTAAAATCAATGAAATCAGCAATAAACTGCATTTTGAATCCGTAGTCGGCCTCGACTTAGCCAAGCTAAAACAACTTAATTTTACCTTAGAGCAATCCTTCGAATACCGTCTAACAAAGGGCAAGTGTGACCGTGTGGTGGTGGTCAACGATATGCAAAATATCAACTCCGGCAGTACCTTATCGGAAGAAGCTCAACAAATTTTACTGACCGCGGCCAAACATCCCATACGTTCGACACTCTCAAGCCCCATTCGTATCGATGGCAAACTCTACGGCATGCTTAACCTCGACAGCAGTATTGTGGGGGCCTTTAGTGACTACGACCGCAATTTAGTTTCGATTCTGACCCACGAGGCCAGCAATGCGATAGCCCTGTATCAGAAGTCGCAACAGATCTCTAAACTCGCCAATTTTGATTCATTAACCGGGCTCTATAATCGCAAAAATTTCGAGGATGCCCTGCAGCATTGGCAAGCTAAATCCCATCTTGGGAGCTTTTTGATCATTATCGATATGGATAACCTCAAAGCCATTAACGATACCTATGGCCATCAGGTGGGTGATACCGCCATTAAGCGGGTTTCCAGCGCTATTTTGAATTATTGGCAAAATAAAGGCATTATCTCGCGCTTTGGAGGGGATGAGTTTGTTGCGCTTTGCCACGGCCCAAGGGAACAACTTGAAGGCGATCTCGATGAAATCCGCATCGAGTTACATCAAGATCAATTAAACCTCGGTTTTAGCTTTGGGATAGCAGCGTTTGATGGCAATTGGTCAACCGCCTTTAAGCAAGCCGACCATGCTATGTATGAGCAAAAACGCGCCAAGAAAAAAGCCATTAACGCATTAGAAACCTTAACGGCAAAAACATAACGGCTGCTTAGCCCTGCGTATTGGCATGACTCATTGGGATTGTTCTAGCCATAGCGCCTAACCAAAGAATAATCGCCACAACCAAGATGAATCTAAATCCTCTTTACAGGTTTGATATTGGGCCGCATAACGCTTAGCCCTATCGTCAACCTTAGCCGCCACTTTAACTAGCCATGCCTTAGACTTGTAACTACCACGGCGATAACCACCCCAACCTTCGTGGTAATTAAGATACTGTGCTCTCGCATCCCACTTTGATATACCATTGATCTTATTTGTTTTATAAATAAACCAGCCCATAAAATCCATGGCATCATCAAAATCACTACGGCTCGACCAGCTGTTACCCGTCTCGCGCACATAATCGTCCCAGGTCATGGTTTTTGCCTGGGCATAGCCATAGGCATCACTTGCCCTGCCTATGGGGATAAAACCTAAAAAATATTCCATCGGCGGCGCCGCATTATGCCTAAACGAGCTTTCTTGATACATCATGGCAAGCGGCACATGTACTGGCACGCCCCATTTGTCACGGGTATCTTTGGCCGCGTCATACCAAGAGCGGTGTTCTTGAAAAATATCACATAAATTGTCAGGGGATTTTGGGGGCGATGTGGCGCATCCTGAGAGTAAACCTATGGACGCACAGAGTAATATTACGCAATGCCAGTTCATTAATCGCTTGTTCTCCAAAGTATTAAGACGCCCAATGATGGCATACACTCACAACGAGGCAAACATAAAATACCTTTTTGTGCCCATAGATAACCCAGGTGAAGGTGACGCTAAGGATTATTTGGTTTCAGGAGTCAACTCAAGTTGGCACTCATGGCTTTCCTGTTGCCACACCCCGGGCTCCCAGTAGGAAGGGTCCTTACCCATGTAGCGCTTATCCGTATGGAACAAGGCGCCAATATGGTAACGCTGGTTTCCTTCAACGATGAGCTTAAATGTTTTAGGCACACGAGCGCTGAGTGTGACCCCCAGCGAGGGATCATCGATGAGCTCAGCCACTGTAAACTCATAATCCCCTGGTGCGAGTTGATAATTGGGTTTAGAAATAATGGCTTGGCCGTTTAAGTGCGTGACAACGACACGATACCAGTGGGTACTGGCATCGGGCTGCAGATAGCCAGATACAGTCCCACACAGGAGCGGATCTTCGGGCGAGCTTGCGCACCCCGATAATAAAGCGCTGACACCAAACAAACTCGCCAGCAGGCCCAATCGCGGCATATTTATCCCTTGGGCGCTCACGCTCTTACTCCAAAATAATCTTCGAGATAGTCATCAAAGGAAACGGCATTTTGCTCGGCCTCCAATGCGGCCTGTTTCTCCAGCGAACTTTTGGCTTCGGCTTGATACTGGGCAATGGTCTCATCGGAGAGCGGATAATCAATAAAGTACTGATAATATTGCTGGGCAAGTGTCATAACCCAGTGTCCATGATCTTCACCCTTGGCAATTAAATGCTGACTCACTTGCCCAGATAGGGTCAGAGATGGATCATCCACGGCGCGGTGCCAATGGGCTAAGGCGGTTTGATAATCCGTTGCTTCACCATCTAACAACTTAGCAAGGGGTTGCAACTCATCGAACAAGGTTGCAAGCCAGGTTTTCAAGGGTAAAGCTCCAGTCGAAGTTAATAACTCAAGGCCAGGTTTACGCCCCTCAAGCACAACCGATTTAAGATTCGCGCTAAGGCGTGCCTCTTCGTCGGGATCCGACTTAGGAGATTCGGTTAATAAACAGTAGAGTAGGAATAAATCAAGGAAGCGAACTTGGCTCGCTTCAATACCTATGGGGCTAAAGGGATTAACATCTAATGCCCGTACTTCAATATACTCAACGCCCCCGCGGGCGAGAGCTTCTGAGGGTTTTTCACCACTTCGAGTCACGCGTTTAGCACGGATGGGCGAGTAAAACTCGTTTTCAATCTGCAAGACATTGGCATTAAGCTGTCGGTACTCTCCATCAACCTTAACCCCAATATTGGCAAAATTTGCCGATGGCATTTTTATGGCGGCATTTACGCCCGCTAAATACTCAGGTAAAGAGTTATAGCTGATATTGAGATCTTCCTGCTCTTTGTTGGTGTAGCCTAAATCACTCATTCGCAGTGATGTTGCATAGGGTAAATACAAAGTGCCGCGGCCGGACTTTTCAAACTGCAGATCGGTTTTTTGCCCCTTAATAAAAGAGCTACACAGGGCTGGTGAAGCGCCAAAGAGGTACGGCAACACCCAGACTAGACGGCGGTAATTACGGATCAGCCCAAAATAAGATTCAGAGATAAAATCATCTAATGTCAGACTCTTATCACTTAACTCATAGAGACGCTGCCACAGTGACTGGGATACCGAAAAGTTAAAGTGTACCCCAGAAATAATCTGCATCAGGGCGCCATAGCGATAGGTTAACCCCTTGCGGTATAAGGTTTTCATTTTGCCGGTGTTCGATGAACCATAGCGGGCAACGGGAATATTGTGCTCATCTTTGACGTAACAGGGCATACTCACTGGCCACAAACGCTGGCCATTTAAATGGCGGACGCTAAAGGCATGGGTTTCGGTCAACCCCTGTAAGAGTGCTTCAACCTGATTATTCACAGGCGTAATAAATTCGAGTAACGCTTCACTATAATCTGTAGTAATGCGTGAATGCATTAACGCTGACCCCAATTCGCGGGGGTGCGTATCCATAGCAAGGAAACCAGACCCATCGATCCGTAAAGCCTCACGCTCTATGCCACGTAACATACCTAAGAGTGCGGTGCGCCCAGGAGCGTCCGAGAGATATTGTACTAATTCATTGAATGGCTTCAATTTGCGCTTCTCTGATTGGTGATTCGCTATCGCGACATGGTTAACAGTCAGACCTTTATTTTGAGGCTTATCTTTCAAAATACGCCTCAAAATAAATCTAAACCTGCGTATGGGGCAAGCCAAATTACATTCTTTTATGGCAAAACGCAGACGGTGACAGCTAATGCTGTCACCGTCTTTCGATGTCAATTTATGACGAATGGGTGTTAATTATCGCCCTCGTCCATCACCTATATAAGGGCGAAATACCAATTTACAATACTAAAGTTTCAATTGGATAGCCCAATGTTGCTAAATCCGCTTCAATTTTAGCCTTATCCCCTACGATTAAGATAATCATTTGCTTGATATTTAGCTCGGAAGCCGCAAGGGCATTGAGTTCATCTTTTGTTACAGTATTGATGATCTTATCCTGCTGCTCGGTAAAATCTGGGCTTAGCTGATAACGCTGGATCATTCGCATAAACCCTGCTTTTTGATAGGGAGTCTCATAATCGAGGGCCTGACCTTGGGAAACGGAGTTACGCATAAAGGCAAGTTCAGCATCCGTCATCCCCTCTTGCTGATAGGCACTGATTTCCTTCACAAACTCGCTTAAGGTCTTAGCTGTGACATCGGTACGTACATCGCTCGATGCCACAAAATCCCCGACTTCGGCGCCACCAGAAAAATCGGTCCTAGCCCCATAGGTGTAACCTTTATTCTCACGCAAATTCAGATTGATACGGCTATTAAATGCACCGCCTAAGGGGTAATTCATCAGCGAGACTTTAAAATAATTCCCGGTTGCATCATAGGGCAGAGCACGCTTTGCGATATTGATCACCGATTGCGCCGCCCCAGGTTTATCAATCAGATAAATCGTGCCTCCCTTCAATAACGGCAATGGCTTTAAGGGTGGCAGCACTGTGGCCTGGCCTTGCCATTGACTTAACCCAGCCAATTTAGGTAGCAGGGCCGACTCAGAGAGATCCGCAACAGTGATGATTTTTGCGTTAGCACCGCGATATTGCTCTGCGTAAAAGGCTTTCACATCCTCAAGGGTTAAGGCGGCAACCGAATCTAAGGTTCCGCTATCGCTTACACCGAGGGCATTATCTTTGCCATAGAGTAGCCCAAACAACACTGAGTTGGCTAAATAGCCAGCATTGGACTGCATATGCTGGATCTGTTGTAACTGTTGTTGTTTAACCCTTGCAAAATCCTGTTCGGTAAAACCAGGCTGGAAGAGTTTTTCTTCCATAATGGCCAATGTCTCATCTAGATGTTCTGTCAGGGTAGAGACTTTAATCGTACTTTGATATTCAGAGGCGCTGAAGTCGACTGTACTACCGAGCATTTCTAGGGCTTGAGAAAGGGCCTCGCTGCTACGTTTTTGGCTGGATTCATTCAACATCTCCGCCGTCAAACTCGCAAGCCCCGCCTTTTCAACGGGGACTAATCTGTGACCGCCATTGAGATAAATGACTAATTCTACAGTCGGGGTTTCCGCACTCTGCGTCCCCATCACCTCAATGCCATTAGCTAACTTAGTCGTCCAAATTTTAGGGACTTTAAGCATGGGCGCAGCACCCGATCCGGGCATGATTGAACGGTCGAAATGAGAGGTGATTTTTGCCGTTGGCAACTGACCTTGAACGGCCGTTTGCGCAACAGGCAAGGTTTGTGGTGTAAAGTTATCGGGATGGGCGACGAGTGCCGTCATGCCCTCTGGCACCACACTCATAACTAGCCGAGGTTTATCTTTTATGTACTGTTTAAAGACTCGCATCACATCGTCTTTAGTGACATTGGCATAGCGTTCAAGATCGGCAGCAATCTTATTGGGATCGCCAAACATGGTTTGATTCAAGGCGAGTGTTGTCACTTTACCTTTCACACTTTGCAAGGCAAAAATGCTATCGGCTTCAAACTGCACCTTCACTTTTTGCAGATCTTCATCGGTGACACCGCGTTGCTCAAATTCATTAATAGAGCGGAGGATCCGCTGCTCAAGATCCGCCAAGCTAGCGCCCTTCTCTGGGTTTGCCAGGGCGTAAATCGACATCTGGCAGGCTAATTCTTGACAGGGTTGACTCACACTGGCTTGCACAGCATAGCCATCTTTAACCAAGTTTTTATACAGCAAGGAGGTTTTCCCGCCCCCTAAAATATTGGCGAGGAGATCAAGCGCTGCTTCATCGGGATGGCTCGCATACACGGTTGGAAAACCAATACGGATAAGTGGCAAATGCACTTTATCCTCCATCGAGATATAACGGGTCTTATCCAGATTAATTAAAGCTTTAGGCTCGGGTAAAGCCTCGGGGCCTCGGGGGATCTCGCCAAAATATTTGTTCACCCATGCTAGGGTTTGCATTTCGTCGAAATCACCGCCTATGGTCAATGTGGCATTGTTTGGTCCATACCAGCGCTGAAAGAAGTGCCTTACATCATCCACAGTTGCCCGATTAAGATCCTCCGGCCAGCCGATAACGGGCCAAGAGTAAGGGTGCCCAACGGGGTAAAAAGCTTGGTTAAACCGCTCTGTCATGCGGCCATAGGGCTGATTGTCGATCCTCTGGGCGCGCTCGTTCTTTACCGTTTCGCGCTGCACTTCAAATTTTTCACTGGTCAGTGCCGGCAATAAAAAGCCCATACGGTCGGACTCTAGCCACAGCATTTTTTCCAGCTGATTGCTGGGCACTGTCTCAAAATAGTTGGTTCTATCCGTGTTGGTTGAACCGTTAAGCGTACCGCCCGCCTCGGTCACAACTTCAAAATGTTGCTCATCGGCGACATGTTCTGAACCTTGGAACATCATATGCTCAAATAAATGGGCAAAACCTGAGCGACCCGCGAGTTCACGGGCAGAGCCTACATGGTAAGTGACATCCACATGCACTAAAGGATCTGAATTATCCTGATGCAGGATAACGGTCAAGCCATTGGCTAACTGATATTTTTTATAGGGAATGCCCACTTGTCGATCGGCAAGTTGTACATTTTCAATCAGGCTAACACCAGCGGGTAAGCTCGTTGTCGTGGTATCGGATGCACAACCGGCTAAAGCGGCAGAAATCGCTAGTGCTAATATCCATTTTTTCAAAATATTCCCCTTACACATCAATTGGTCAGAATACAGCTAAATCGATAAACAATGGTTTTTAAGACTCGGTTACTATGACTTGGCTACAGTGACTAAGTTCCTATTAATACAAGAATTTATCCCTTTGACAACCGTTAAAGAAGACCAAACTATTGCACTAGCACTTAAGCAAACCAGTGCATAACCGCCGCGGCAACAAGCAAGTAACGAATTGTTTTTCCAAAAAATATCATCAAAAATGAAGATACCAATGGCAACTTTAACCATCCAGCCAACAGGCATAATATATCCCCAATCACAGGTGCCCATGACAGCAATAGCGCCCAGACGCCATAACTTTCTATCAAATTTAACCCTTTAGCGTACTTTGCTCCACTCAACTCCTCGGGCGACTTGGCAAAACGCCCTAATCGCCCCAAGTAGAAACTCGTCATAGCACCCAATGTGTTGCCAATCGTCGCCACCACCACTAGGGAAAGCCAAGTCTCAGGCGCTTGATTTAAAAGCGCAATAAGTAAAACTTCAGAACCGCCCGGTAACAAAGTGGCCGCTAAAAACGCACCAGAAAACATGAGACTTAATTCGGACATAAATGATAACTCAGTGAAAACATAATGCTGTGTAGAAATGCATTGCCAAAATTCCTTGGTTAAGCAAATATGGGGCGCAACCTTTTTGCAACAAACTCATTTATCACAATAAGTTATAAGAAAATCGGTTTGTTATAACCCCAACTCTATCTATACAATGCATTTAATGGCAAACATCTCCTATACCCGAGGAGTTCGCTTAGTTCCATGGAAGGCACATCCTAGCATCTCGGGTCTATGGACTTGTACTTATATTATTTTTTGGAAAACCCATGATCCTACAAACTATTAGCCGCATTCCTTTTTGGCAAAAAGTCCTCACAGGTTTTATCTTAGGGGCGCTTGTTGGCGTCATTTTAGGAGAAACTGCGACAGTATTGAAACCCTTAGGTGATTTATTTATCAGTGCTATCAAGATGTTGGTTGCACCTTTGGTGTTCTGTGCCATTGTTGTGAGTATTACCTCGCTAGGTTCGCAGACTAGTTTGAAGCGCCTGAGTTTAAAGACCCTCGGGATGTTTATGCTAACGGGCACAATCGCTTCATTGATAGGTTTAGCCGTGGGCTCGATGATCGATATGGGCGGCACTATGGCGCTTACAACAACCGAAGTGCGCGAGCGTAATATTCCAGGCTTTGCGCAGGTTTTACTCGATATGATCCCTGTGAACCCTTTCGCCTCTTTGGCTGAAGGCAAAGTACTGCAGATTATTGTGTTTGCCGCTTTGGTGGGTATCGCTATCAATAAAGTGGGCGAGAAAGCCGAACCACTGAAACGCACCATAGAAGCCGGTGCTGAAGTCATGTTTCAATTGACTCGTATGGTGTTAAAGCTTACCCCTATCGGTGTATTTGGCCTAATGGCTTGGGTGGTCGGTGCCTATGGTTTATCAACCCTCTTACCCCTAGGTAAATTTATCGCCGCTATCTATATTGCAGCGCTCATCCACATGATTTTTATCTACGGAGGCTTAGTTAAATTTGTCGCAGGCTTAAGCCCTGTGCAGTTTTTCCGTAAAGCCATGCCAGCACAATTAGTTGCGTTTAGTACCTCATCAAGTTTTGGCACGCTGCCCGCAAGTACTCGCGCCGTCGAAACCATGGGCGTATCAAAGCGCTATAGCGCCTTTGTGATGCCATTAGGGGCTACCATGAACATGGACGGTTGTGGGGGTATTTACCCTGCGATAGCCGCTATCTTTATCGCCCAAATTTATAATATCCCCCTCGATACCTTGGATTATGTGATGATTGCCGTGACTGCCACAGTTGCATCGGTAGGAACCGCTGGAGTCCCAGGCAGCGCAATGGTGATGCTTACCGTCACCTTAGGTGTGATTGGTTTACCACTTGAAGGCATTGCCTTTATTGCATCGATTGACCGTATTATCGATATGATCCGCACCGCAACCAATGTGACGGGCGATATGATGACCGCTGTGGTGATCGGCAAATCCGAAAATGAACTCGATGAAGCGCAGTTTTACTCGAACGATATGCTGGAGACATCACCAGCCAATCCTCAGTAATGCAGTGCTCAGTAATAATGGAATATAGAAAGACCGCTACGGCGGTCTTTTTTATTGGGGAAATAACAGCCACTATTCCATGGGGTAAGAATAAAATCAAAATCTATTACTACCAATAAGATCAAACTGTTAAACTCATTGATACCAGACTGCAATGATACAAAACAAAAAGGTTGAGCCAGCATGACTAAACTCTTTTTAATCCCGCTGATATTGTGTTTGCTGTGGACATTGTTTTTAAAAGCCAATGGACTTCCACTCGCCCAGGGCAAACGCGGGTACATTTATATTATTGCCATCAGTGGGACTTTGATTTTGCTCTTGATGCTATTGCTTTGGCTAACCGCATAAAAAAGCCTACTCGTCCCGAGTAGGCTATCGATTAACCCGTTAACCAAGCACGGCGAGTAATATCCCAGCCGCAACCGCCGAGCCTAATACTCCAGCCACATTCGGCCCCATGGCGTGCATCAGCAAAAAGTTATGCTGATTGGCCTCTAAACCAACTTTGTTCACGACCCGCGCCGCCATAGGTACAGCCGACACTCCTGCGGCTCCAATCAAAGGATTAATCTTACCACCCGATAACTTACACATCAGTTTTGCCATTAACACACCTGCCGCAGTACCAATACTAAAAGCTAAGGCCCCTAAAATTAAAATGCCTAAGGTTTCGACACGCAAAAATTGCTCGGCGGAAAGTTTAGACCCCACGGCTAAGCCTAAAAATATGGTCACTATATTAATAAGCTCGTTCTGCGCCGTTTTTGATAATCTATCCACTACACCCGATTCACGCATCAAGTTACCAAGGCAAAACATGCCCACTAACGGCGTCGCCGCGGGTAAAAATAGAATCGTTAATCCCAGTACCATCATAGGGAAAATGATCTTTTCCTTTTTACTGACCTCACGCAGCTGCTCCATTTTAATTTCGCGCTCGGCTTGGGTGGTCAGTAAACGCATGATCGGCGGCTGAATAATCGGGACTAAGGCCATATAGGAATAGGCCGCGACCGCAATCGCCCCCAATAGCTCAGGTGCCAGCTTTGAGGCGAGGAAAATCGCCGTCGGCCCATCGGCACCGCCAATAATCGCAATGGCCGCCGCGTCTTTCATCGTAAACTCAAAGCCCGGCACTAAGTTCAGTGCGATTGCGCCAATCAATGTCGCAAAAATTCCAAACTGCGCCGCCGCCCCTAACAACAGGGTTTTAGGATTCGCAATCAAAGCACTAAAGTCGGTCAGCGCGCCAACGCCCATAAAGATCAACAGCGGGAACACCCCAGTCTCAATCCCCACGTGATAGGCGTAATACAGCATGCCGCCCTCTTCGGTAAATCCCGCATGGGGAATATTCGCCAATACAGCGCCAAAACCAATTGGCAGCAATAATAAAGGCTCAAAGCCTCGCACTATGGCGAGATAGAGGAGTAAAGCGCCCACCGCCATCATCAACACTTGCCCGCCGGTAAAGTGAGCAATACCTGTCTCGGCCCAAAAAGCCATTAAACCTTCCATAATGACTCCTACGCCAAGGCCAGTAATTGAGAACCCACAGAAACTGAGTCGCCTTCTTTCACCCAAAGCTTAGCGATAATGCCATCGCCCTGAGCACGAATTTCAGTTTCCATTTTCATCGCTTCGAGGATGATCACAACATCGCCTTCTCGCACCCGATCGCCAGGGGAAACATGCACTTTGAAGATGTTACCCGATAAAGGCGCGCTCATTTCAAGCCTGATCTCTCCATGGCTCGCAGTTGGCGTAGTGTTCGCCGTTACAGCTTGCACGGCATGAACACTTTGGCCCTGTGGCTGGATCTGGCTGATTTCACCGCCAGCCGAGACTTCAACCACATATTCTTGCCCTTCGACAGTGACAGTGTAAGTTTCTGGGCCACGATCTACAGCATTAGAAGCAGCAGGTGCCGACGTCAGCTCAGGTTTAGGCTCAAAGGCGCTCGGATCGTCACGATTCTTTAAGAACTGCAATCCTATTTGTGGGAAGAGTGCATAAGTCAGCACATCATCGTCATACTCTGACGATAGGCGAATGCCTTGAGCCTTCGCTTTGTCCGTCAATTCCTGCCTTAATTTAGCCAGCTCCGGCGTTAACAGGTCCGCAGGACGACAGGTTATGGCTTGCGCCCCTTGTAAGACTCTGGCTTGCAAGGCGGCATCGACGGGGGCTGGGGTTGCGCCATACTCGCCCTTGAGCACGCCCTCAGTCTCTTTGGTCAGTGACTTATAACGCTCACCCATCAACACATTAATGACCGCCTGCGAGCCAACAATTTGCGATGTGGGCGTCACTAAGGGCAAGAACCCCAAATCGGCACGTACTAGGGGAATTTCTTCCAAGACCAAGTCCATCTTATCGGCCGCGCCTTGCTCCTTAAGTTGACTCTCCATATTGGTCAACATGCCACCAGGTACCTGTGCGCGTAAAATACGTGAATCTATGCCTTTCAACGCGCCTTCAAATTTAGCGTACTTCTTACGCACTTCACGGAAATAAGCGGCAATCTCCTCAAGCAACTGCATATCGTAACCCGTTGCACGCTCAGTATCTTCTACAATGGCAATCACGGTTTCAGTTGCCGTATGGCCATAGGTTTGACTCATAGAGGAAATAGCCGTATCGAGGACATCCACACCCGCTTCAATGGCCTTTTGGTAAGTTGCCGTACTCAAACCTGTCGTTGCGTGACAATGCATTGACAACACAAGTTGGGTTTGGGATTTAAGTCTGCTAATAAGCTCATACGCTTCTATCGGCTTAAGCAATCCCGCCATATCTTTGATACACAAAGAGTCACAACCCATATCTTCGAGGCGTTTGGCCATATCCACCCAAGTCTCTATGGTATGCACTGGGCTAGTCGTATAGGAAATTGTCCCTTGGGCATGGCCGCCGACTTGGCGCACGGCTTTTACTGCAGTCTCGAGATTTCTTACATCGTTCATCGCATCGAAAATACGGAATACATCGACGCCATTGGTATGGGCGCGCTCAACAAAACGCATGACTAAATCATCGGCATAATGGCGATAGCCCAATAGGTTTTGACCACGCAGCAACATTTGCTGCGGTGTATTGGGCATCACCTTTTTTAGCTCACGAATTCTGTCCCAGGGGTCTTCACCAAGATAACGAATACAGGCATCGAAGGTCGCACCGCCCCAAGATTCCAACGACCAGAAACCAACCCTATCGAGCAATGGTGCTATAGGTAACATATCGTCGATTCTTAAACGAGTAGCTAAGATAGACTGATGCGCATCACGTAAAACGACATCGGTTAACACTAATGGCTTTGGCGCCAATGCTGAACATACTGAATTCATACTGCTCCCCATTATTTTGTGTGCGAACGAAATTGCTGAACTGCTAAAGTGATTGCAGCCACGACTTTGGGATCTAAAGTACTAGCATTCGCCGTCAATCCTGATACGTCGCGCGATGGATTCAATGCAACTTTGCTATTCACCACCTCACTTGCACACCATTTAGCGACCATATGGACGCCCAAAATAAGCACACTTAAAAACAAGTACACCAACCCCATCCCTAAAACCATAATGCCAACGGCATCGATTAACTGCTCAGTTAACTCCCCCATCCCCCTCTAACTCCTTACTAATGAATACATTACCCATAAATATTTTGATGACTCTCTTTTTCAAGCTTAAACCTAGAAACTTATGTTCCCCTGAGCCAGCAAACACCAAAGAATATAAAATCACATTTAAAGATTATTCATTCATACGCTATGAAATAACCCTACATATTTACAATTATCAAACATACCTAATAGAAACTAATAACACCACAACAATGTAAAATGGTCTTACCAATATTGATGAATTTATTGAATGCCATTGATGATTTCTCATAAATTGCTCTTTTAAATACATATCCATCATTTTATTGTGAAAAACAATGAGCCAAGCTCAGTCATTCTCCCTATGAAAACATGACGCCATTGTTCAGGAATAAGCAATCGCCCATAAATTGGGTATTGAGGATTTATGCAAAAATATCGTCTCTTCGACTCTCTGTAGAGGAATAGATATCGGTAGATGGTCATAAGACGGCATCAATTCGAATATGCCATCCCATTGGCACAGGCTATTCAGCAACAGGCTGAACAGAAGACCTACCAATATCTGGCAAGGGCTTCTCAGCACACTAAGTCAAAAAAGTCAGAAAGTCATACCGTTGCCACCATGGATGGCAGTGGCTAACAAACAGGTATTTCAAGCAGAATGAAGTTATTGTGGGGATTGCAGCCATGCATGGAATACCTCTATAAGCCATACAAAACGCATGATAAAGGCATAATTAAAAGATTGGGTGTGGTGAGTAAACTTAAATGCGGATTGGGGTTAGTCGGGCTTTAAAGCAAAATTGAGTGAATTCCAAATGCAAAAAAGCCAGCTTATTCAGCTGGCTTCGTTACATCTTTACAAGATAATTAGGCGCTTGGCGATGACCTACTCTCACATGGGGAGACCCCACACTACCATCGGCGCGATTGCGTTTCACTTCTGAGTTCGGGATGGGATCAGGTGGGACCACAATGCTATTGTCACCAAGCAAATTCGGTTTTAAACAAGACTCGAGAGCGCACTTCGTGCTGCTAGACTCTAGGTTCTAGGAACTAAAATCGGCTCTTATCTTATTTAATAATTCGGAAAGCTGTTTGTTTTCTGAGTCCACACTTCATTAAGTGCATATATTCTGTCTAAGTTCGCTTAGCAAAACCCATCTGGGTTGTATGGTTAAGCCTCTCGAGTCATTAGTACATGTTAGCTCAACGCCTCACAACGCTTACACACCATGCCTATCAACGTCCTAGTCTCGAACGGCTCTTTAGAGGTCTTATAGACCTAGGGATGACTCATCTTGGGGCTCGCTTCCCGCTTAGATGCTTTCAGCGGTTATCGATTCCGAACGTAGCTACCGGGCAATGCCATTGGCATGACAACCCGAACACCAGCGGTTCGTTCACTCCGGTCCTCTCGTACTAGGAGCAACTCCCCTCAATCATCCAACGCCCACGGCAGATAGGGACCGAACTGTCTCACGACGTTCTGAACCCAGCTCGCGTACCACTTTAAATGGCGAACAGCCATACCCTTGGGACCGACTTCAGCCCCAGGATGTGATGAGCCGACATCGAGGTGCCAAACACCGCCGTCGATATGAACTCTTGGGCGGTATCAGCCTGTTATCCCCGGAGTACCTTTTATCCGTTGAGCGATGGCCCTTCCATTCAGAACCACCGGATCACTATGACCTACTTTCGTACCTGCTCGACGTGTCTGTCTCGCAGTTAAGCTGGCTTATGCCATTGCACTAACCGTACGATGTCCGACCGTACTTAGCCAACCTTCGTGCTCCTCCGTTACTCTTTGGGAGGAGACCGCCCCAGTCAAACTACCCACCAGGCACTGTCCCTAACCCCGATTAGGGGTCTAGGTTAGAACATCAAAACTACAAGGGTGGTATTTCAAGGACGACTCCACGAGAACTAGCGTTCCCGCTTCAAAGTCTCCCACCTATCCTACACATGTAGGTTCAATGTTCAGTGCCAAGCTATAGTAAAGGTTCACGGGGTCTTTCCGTCTAGCCGCGGGTATACGGCATCTTCACCGCAATTTCAACTTCACTGAGTCTCGGCTGGAGACAGCGTGGCCATCATTACGCCATTCGTGCAGGTCGGAACTTACCCGACAAGGAATTTCGCTACCTTAGGACCGTTATAGTTACGGCCGCCGTTTACCGGGGCTTCGATCATGAGCTTCTCTTGCGATAACCCAATCAATTAACCTTCCGGCACCGGGCAGGCGTCACACCGTATACTTCCTCTTGCGAGTTTGCACAGTGCTGTGTTTTTGATAAACAGTTGCAGCCACCTGGTATCTGCGACTCCCGTCAGCTTAGAGAGCAAGTCTCATCACCAACAAGAGCGTACCTTCTCCCGAAGTTACGGTACCATTTTGCCTAGTTCCTTCAGCCGAGTTCTCTCAAGCGCCTTGGTATTCTCTACCCGACCACCTGTGTCGGTTTGGGGTACGATTCCCGCTAACCTGAAGCTTAGAAGATTTTCCTGGAAGCATGGCATCAACTACTTCAGTCCCGTAGGACCTCGTCATCAGCTCTCGGCCTTAAGATTTCCCGGATTTGCCTAAGAAATCAGCCTACCACCTTAAACGCGGACTACCAACGCCGCGCTAGCCTAGCCTTCTCCGTCTCTCCATCGCAGTTAGCGGAAGTACAGAAATATTAATCTGTTTCCCATCGATTACGCCTTTCGGCCTCACCTTAGGGGTCGACTCACCCTGCCCCGATTAACGTTGGACAGGAACCCTTGGTCTTTCGGCGAGGGGGTTTTTCACCCCCTTTATCGTTACTCATGTCAGCATTCGCACTTCTGATACCTCCAGCGTGGGTTACCCCTTCACCTTCATCGGCTTACAGAACGCTCCTCTACCGCGCAACCCTAATGGGCTGCACCCGTAGCTTCGGTGGTATGTTTAGCCCCGTTACATCTTCCGCGCAGGCCGACTCGACTAGTGAGCTATTACGCTTTCTTTAAATGATGGCTGCTTCTAAGCCAACATCCTAGCTGTCTAAGCCTTCCCACATCGTTTCCCACTTAACATACACTTTGGGACCTTAGCTGACGGTCTGGGTTGTTTCCCTTTTGACGACGGACGTTAGCACCCGCCGTCTGTCTCCCGAGTAGTACTCATTGGTATTCGGAGTTTGCAAAGGGTTGGTAAGTCGGGATGACCCCCTAGCCTTAACAGTGCTCTACCCCCAATGGTATTCGCTCGAGGCGCTACCTAAATAGCTTTCGAGGAGAACCAGATATCTCCCGGTTTGATTGGCCTTTCACCCCCAGCCACAAGTCATCCGCTAATTTTTCAACATTAGTCGGTTCGGTCCTCCAGTTGATGTTACTCAACCTTCAACCTGCCCATGGCTAGATCACCGGGTTTCGGGTCTACACCTTGCAACTCAACGCGCAGTTAACACTCGGTTTCCCTACGGCTCCGCTATTCGCTTAACCTTGCTACAAAATGTAAGTCGCTGACCCATTATACAAAAGGTACGCAGTCACGGTCTCAAGAACCGCTCCCACTGCTTGTACGTATACGGTTTCAGGTTCTATTTCACTCCCCTCACAGGGGTTCTTTTCGCCTTTCCCTCACGGTACTGGTTCACTATCGGTCAGTCAGGAGTATTTAGCCTTGGAGGATGGTCCCCCCATATTCAAACAGGATGTCACGTGTCCCGCCTTACTCGTTTTCATCAATGGTTAGTTTTCGTGTACGGGGCTATCACCCTGTGCCGCTGCGCTTCCCAACGCATTCCACTAACACCCCACTGACTTAAGGGCTAATCCCCGTTCGCTCGCCGCTACTAGGGGAATCTCGGTTGATTTCTTTTCCTAAGGGTACTTAGATGTTTCAGTTCCCCTCGTTCGCCTCATGTAGCTATGTATTCACCACATGATGACCGCTTATGCGGCCGGGTTCCCCCATTCGGACATCGTTAGCTCAAATGCTTGTTACTAGCTCGCCAACGCTTTTCGCAAGTTACTACGTCCTTCATCGCCTCTGACTGCCAAGGCATCCACCGTATACGCTTAGTCGCTTAACCATACAACCCAAATGGGTCTTTCTCTCATCGCTTGCGATTGGATTGTTATGCCGCATTATGAGTCTCGCTTGTCAATCATGTAGCGCTGCTACACTCATTCCTCGCTCACCTCACGGCTTTGCCTAACAACCCACTTGCTGCGCTTGCTACAGTCGAAACTGTCAAGACTTTTGAGTCGCATTGCGACCAGCTTGGTTTTACTTGTCTCACTTCTGACCAAAGAAGTGGACGCGCCTTAGACTTGAATATTCAAGACACTTAATAAAGTGTTTGAGAACTCAATGTTCAATGCTTTCGCATTAAACTTTTTTCGTATCAACACAACGACAGACATCATTGTGTTTAATACTATCAGCTTTCCAAATTGTTAAAGAACAAGCATCGTCGTTAAGACGTGCCACTCGCTCTACAAGAACAAGTTATCTGTGTGAACACTCAAAAACACGGATGTTTTTGTGTCGACTCGGCACGGATGCCATGTTGTCGACCCAACAAGCGTAAGTTAGTCGTATAGGTAAGGAGGTGATCCAGCCCCAGGTTCCCCTAGGGCTACCTTGTTACGACTTCACCCCAGTCATGAACCACAAAGTGGTGAGCGCCCCCCCGAAGGTTAAGCTACCCACTTCTTTTGCAGCCCACTCCCATGGTGTGACGGGCGGTGTGTACAAGGCCCGGGAACGTATTCACCGTGGCATTCTGATCCACGATTACTAGCGATTCCGACTTCATGGAGTCGAGTTGCAGACTCCAATCCGGACTACGACGAGCTTTGTGAGATTAGCTCCACCTCGCGGCTTTGCAACCCTCTGTACTCGCCATTGTAGCACGTGTGTAGCCCTACTCGTAAGGGCCATGATGACTTGACGTCGTCCCCACCTTCCTCCGGTTTATCACCGGCAGTCTCCCTAGAGTTCCCACCATTACGTGCTGGCAAATAAGGATAGGGGTTGCGCTCGTTGCGGGACTTAACCCAACATTTCACAACACGAGCTGACGACAGCCATGCAGCACCTGTCTCACGGTTCCCGAAGGCACAACCGCATCTCTGCAGTCTTCCGTGGATGTCAAGAGTAGGTAAGGTTCTTCGCGTTGCATCGAATTAAACCACATGCTCCACCGCTTGTGCGGGCCCCCGTCAATTCATTTGAGTTTTAACCTTGCGGCCGTACTCCCCAGGCGGTCTACTTAATGCGTTAGCTTGAGAGCCCAGTGTTCAAGACACCAAACTCCGAGTAGACATCGTTTACGGCGTGGACTACCAGGGTATCTAATCCTGTTTGCTCCCCACGCTTTCGTGCATGAGCGTCAGTCTTTGTCCAGGGGGCCGCCTTCGCCACCGGTATTCCTCCAGATCTCTACGCATTTCACCGCTACACCTGGAATTCTACCCCCCTCTACAAGACTCTAGTTCGCCAGTTCGAAATGCTATTCCTAGGTTGAGCCCAGGGCTTTCACATCTCGCTTAACAAACCGCCTGCGCACGCTTTACGCCCAGTAATTCCGATTAACGCTCGGACCCTCCGTATTACCGCGGCTGCTGGCACGGAGTTAGCCGGTCCTTCTTCTGTAGGTAACGTCACAGCTACAGTTTATTAAACTGCAACCTTTCCTCCCTACTGAAAGTGCTTTACAACCCGAAGGCCTTCTTCACACACGCGGCATGGCTGCATCAGGGTTTCCCCCATTGTGCAATATTCCCCACTGCTGCCTCCCGTAGGAGTCTGGGCCGTGTCTCAGTCCCAGTGTGGCTGATCATCCTCTCAGAACAGCTAGGGATCGTCGCCTTGGTGAGCCATTACCTCACCAACTAGCTAATCCCACCTAGGTTCATCCAATCGCGGAAGGCCCGAAGGTCCCCTCCTTTCCCCCGTAGGGCGTATGCGGTATTAGCAGTCGTTTCCAACTGTTATCCCCCTCGACTGGGCAGATCCCTAGGCATTACTCACCCGTCCGCCGCTCGCCACCTCAGGAGTAAACTCCCTTGTGCTGCCGCTCGACTTGCATGTGTTAGGCCTGCCGCCAGCGTTCAATCTGAGCCATGATCAAACTCTTCAATTAAAGTTTTGTTGCTTCCGTCTTGCGACTTCAGCGGCTCAATGAATTCTGATTTTTTTGTTACTGCTTTCACAGCAACAAACTGTACATATTGCTATGAACACTCTTCATCATTGATTTAATTCTTTGACTGCCAACCCTAAGGCTAAGCAGTTTCGATTAACTCAACACCTGTGAGTGTCCACACAGATTTCTTGTTTTATCTTGTTAAAGAGCAACTCAATATTCGTAAGAGAACTTGAGTACCACACTGAGCGCCGAACGCTTCCAGTTGGCTAGGGCTGACTTCTCGTCAACTCAGGGTCGTGCATTTTACGCATTTCCCGTTTCGCGTCAAGGAGTTTTTGCAAACTTTCTTTTCGCTCATCAATCAGTAAACTCATCGATGAACTGTCACATTAGCTGCTTAACGCTGCCTGCCGTGTCAGTGGATGCGCATTATAGGCAGTGAAACTTTTTGTGCAAGGGCTTTTTTAACAATTAACGCCAAGTGAACAAATAACCAGCGAAATGCGCGCTAAAAAGGGATACTCCCCTTGGGTTGGTAAGTTTGGCATAGGAATTTTAGGAGTGCAGAGAATTTAATAGATCAAATATACATAAACAGTCAGTAGTCGAAGCTTTTAGCTATATCAGCCAACAGTCCCGTGGTTAGCTGATTTAGATGACATCCGACTACTTTCTTATGTTCAATCTATCAAGGCAAGTGTACCTAGCATATATCGGTAATGATAAAGAGAAATATCCCGTTAAGGCTTATCTTCATGTCTATTTTGGGGTTCGACTTCTATATCAGCGGCAGTTTCTACATCAGTGTCAGTTTCACTAGGTTCATTATCACCAACTACATGGGCGACCTTTAATTTTCTTACCGTTCTAATCGTAATGACAGGGCCTGAAATTGCATAAAGGTAGAAACCGATACACAGGATCAGTGCTGGTTGAACCGATACCACCACAAATACGCCCACAACCAGTAAGATGGCAATGAAGTTCACCTTACCGCGCCAATCAATCTCTTTAAAAGAGTGATAACGGAAATTACTCACCATCAATAAGCCTATTGCCGCAGTCACAAGACCCGCTATCCAGCTGATATTTTTGCCATCTAAGCTGTACTGATTTCCTAGCCAAATACTGCTGGCGATAACGGCAGCTGCGGCTGGACTGGCAAGCCCTTGGAAATAGCGCTTATCAGCCACGCCAACTTGAGTATTAAAACGGGCGAGCCTTAGGGCGGCACCAGCGCAATAAATGAACGACGCTAGCCAACCTATTTTACCTAAGTCGGCTAACGCCCAATTATAGGCAAGTAATGCGGGCGCCATGCCAAAGGACACCATGTCCGCCATACTGTCATACTCTGCACCAAAGTCACTTTGCGTATTAGTGAGTCTTGCGACTCGGCCATCAAGACCATCGCAGATCATTGCGACAAATATCGCAATCGCCGCGGCTTCAAAATTGGCATTCATCGAGGCAATCACAGCATAAAAACCCGAAAATAACCCTGCTGTGGTAAATAGATTGGGCAGTAAATAGATACCTTTATTCTTTACTGTTTGATTCGAAGAATTTTGCATACACTTATTAAGTTATAAGCTGGAGAGAAAGTAAGCTTCAAGATAGCATATTTTACTAGCATGTCGATGAGCGACAATGAGGGATGATACCCATGTTAAAGATGACTAGGTTAACGGCGCCGCTATTTTACATATTTGGGCTCTGCTTGTTAGGACAACCCGTAATTGCAGGTGTGATTTACACTTGGGTTGATGAACAGGGGGTCACGCATTACAGCCAACAACCACCAGAACAAGAACAACAGAAAGCCAATCAACTCTATAGTGAAGATATTGAACCGGCCAAAGTAGGTTATGTAGCACCGACCAAAAAAGAACAACCACAAGAAGTGAGTGAACTCGAGAAATCGGCGGCACTCATTAAAGAAAAAGATGCTAAACAAGCTCAGTCGATCTGTGAAAATGCCAAACATAATTTGGATGTACTGACGACACACAACCAGCTTATTCGTCAGAGTGAAGATCCAACCAAGGAGCCGGAGGCTATGACCGAAGAAGAGAGGCAAGCCGCCATTGCACAGCAGCAGGAGAGAATTAAGCTCTTCTGTGATGAAAAATAGTCCCCATATAAAAGAGCCGAGTCAATACTCGGCTCTTTTACTATTTAAGAGATAACTCTTGATTTAGCCATTATCGCACTAAGCCATCAATCGACCTCTTAATGCTTAATCGCTCACTCTTACTGCTCGAACGCTAACTCGCCACCCGCACAGCTGACCTTAATGGGTTTACCCGGTAACAAGTCACCACGCAGTAATTTCTGCGCCAGTGGGTTTTCGACTTCTTGCTGCAATGCCCGTTTCAAGGGTCTTGCACCATACACAGGATCGAAACCAATTTCCGCGATCAGTGACAATGCGTCGTCGGTGATCTCCAATGTATAGTCCTTCTCCGCCAAACGTTGGCGTAGGGAAGCAATCTGTATCGAAGCAATACGCTTAATATTGGCAGCATCCAATGGATGGAATACCACAGATTCATCGATACGGTTTAAAAACTCGGGTCTAAAGCTGTGGGTCACCACATTCATCACCGACGCTTTCATCTCTGCATAGGTCACATGGCCAAATCCTTCTTGGATAATGTCGGAGCCTAAGTTCGAGGTCATAATGATCACTGTATTTCTAAAATCGACAGTACGACCTTGACCATCGGTTAAGCGTCCATCATCGAGCACTTGCAGTAAGATGTTAAACACATCGGGGTGCGCTTTCTCAACTTCATCGAGCAATATCACCGAATACGGTTTACGGCGCACAGCTTCCGTTAAGTAACCGCCCTCTTCGTAGCCCACATATCCTGGAGGGGCCCCCACTAAACGCGATACTGAGTGTTTTTCCATAAACTCAGACATATCGATGCGCACTAGGGCCGATTCGGTATCGAATAAAAACTTCGCCAGTGATTTACACAGCTCAGTTTTGCCCACACCGGTAGGGCCTAAAAACAGGAAAGAGCCAATCGGGCGATTCGGATCCGCAAGACCCGCACGACTACGACGAATCGCGTTTGCCACCGCATCAACGGCTTCGTTTTGGCCTATCACCCGCTCGTGCAGCGCCACTTCCATTTGCAGTAATTTCTCGCGCTCACCTTCAAGCATTTTCGAGACAGGAATTCCCGTTGCTTTGGACAGCACTTCAGCAATTTCAAGCTCAGTGACTTTGTTACGTAATAAAGTCATATCCTGCATTTCGGCCTGCGACGCCAAATCGAGCTGTTTCTCAAGCTCAGGAATACGGCCATATTGCAGCTCAGACATGCGCGTGAGATCGCCCGCGCGGCGAGCCACTTCTAAATCCATCCGAGCCTGCTCGAGATCGGCTTTAATGTGCTGAGTGCCCGCCAATGCGGCTTTTTCAGTACGCCAAATTTCGTTAAGTTCCGATGCCTTAGCTTCAACTTCGTGCAATTCAACTCGAAGATGATCGAGTCTACGACGGCTCGCCTCGTCATTTTCTTTGGCTAACGCTTGCTCCTCCAGTTTGAGCTGGATAGCACGGCGCTCTAGCCTGTCGAGTGACTCTGGCTTTGAGTCCATCTGCATACGGATGCTGGATGCCGCTTCGTCGATCAAATCGATCGCCTTATCGGGCAATTTACGGTCCGACACATAACGGTGCGACATGGTCGCCGCCGCCACAATTGCCGGATCGGTAATTTCCACATGGTGATGCAGCTCGTAGCGTTCTTTCAGGCCACGCAAAATGGCGATGGTATCTTCAACACTGGGCTCATCCACCAGCACTTTTTGGAAGCGGCGCTCAAGGGCCGCATCTTTTTCAATGTACTGACGATACTCATCGAGGGTGGTCGCGCCCACACAGTGCAAATCACCACGTGCTAACGCAGGTTTGAGCATATTACCCGCATCCATTGCGCCCTCACCTTTACCGGCACCGACCATAGTGTGCAGTTCGTCGATAAAGAGGATCACTTGGCCTTCTTCCTGCGCTAATTCATTAAGCACGGCTTTTAAGCGCTCTTCGAACTCACCGCGATATTTAGCCCCCGCAATCAATGAGCCCATATCGAGGGATAAAACCCGTTTATTTTTAATCCCTTCGGGCACTTCACCATTAACAATACGCTGGGCAAGTCCTTCAACAATCGCGGTTTTACCCACACCCGGTTCACCAATCAGCACTGGGTTATTTTTACTGCGACGTTGCAGCACTTGAATCGTGCGGCGAATTTCATCGTCACGACCAATCACTGGATCTAACTTGCCCTGCTCGGCGCGCTCGGTCAGATCGATAGTAAATTTCTTCAACGCTTGGCGTTGATCTTCGGCATTAGGATCATCCACTTTTTGGCCGCCACGTACCTGTTCAATGGTTTGCTCCATCAACTCTTTGGTCGCACCGGACTTTTTCAAACATTGAGCCAAGGCATCGCTGCCTTCTAATGCCGCCAGCACAAACAATTCACTGGAGATATATTTGTCTTTACGCTTTTGCGCTAACTTATCGCACAGATTTAATAAACGAATTAAGCCTTGGGATAATTGCACATCGCCGCCAGTGCCTTCGACTTGGGGTAAGCGTTCTAACTCTTGGCTAAGCAGCGAACGCAGCGCACTCACCCGAATACCAGCCTGGGTCAATAAGGGATGGATAGAACCAGAATCCTGGTTAAGCAGTGCCATCATCAAATGTAGCGGTTCGATAAACTGATGATCACGCCCAAGTGCAAGTGATTGGGCATCTGAGATGGCAAGCTGGAATTTATTGGTCATACGATCGAGTCGCATACAGCCTCCTAAAACTCACATATTGAGAGATATGCCAATCCACAAGAATCTTGCCAAGGTAGTGGCTAACAAACAGTTCCGCTAATGGAGAAATCTAAATGGGATTGGCATTACATTTCGTTAGTTAAAAGATGGGGACTATTTAGCCAATTTCAAGCAACGGGAAGGGAATTAAATACAAATAGTAGGGGAATTTGCTTAAGACTTAAGCCAGATCAATGAAGCCATGCGTCCCGTCACTTTATCGCGGCGATAGGAGAAATAATCTGGGTTAGAGACAGTACAAATATTGGCACTATAAATATGGTTTACTCCGAGTAAACTCAAGCGCAATTTGGCCAAGCCAATGATATCGGCAAGAAACTTATCACCACTTGGAATAAAACACCCAGCCGCCTGGGGATGCAAACCACAGAATGCCTGCTTTACTTCGGCGCCGACTTCAAATTTTTGCGGACCAATAGCCGGGCCAAGGTAGGCAATCAACTCCCCCATAGGTGAACTAAACTGCGCCGCAGTGGCCTCTATCACACCATCACACAGACCGCGCCATCCCGCATGGGCCGCTGCAACCTCAGTGCCGGCATGATTACACAGCAACACAGGTAAACAATCTGCCGTCATCACAGCGCAAACTCGTCCAGCGGTTCGGCTGTAACTGGCATCGGCAATCGGGGGATCCACTGCATAACCTAGGTTAAGCGTGTCTAGATTGAGCACATGAGTGCCATGTACTTGTTCGAGCCAAATGGGCTCAACGGTTAACTCTAATTGTTTGCAGAGTAACTCACGATTAGCCATCACCAGCTCAGGTGCATCACCAACATGCAGTCCAAGATTCAGACTGCCATAGGGATGCTCGCTCACACCGCCATGACGATTTGTCATAGCGATGCCAACATTAGCGGGAACTGGCCAATCGTGATTAAACACTTACAAATACTCGATCGGATGCTCGACCGTGTCTTGACGCAGTGCTTTGGTCAAAATCACCATATCCTCAGGAATTGGCGCCTGCCAGCTCATGATTTCACAGCTCACAGGATGCGCTAACTCGAGACGCACAGCGTGCAATGCTTGGCGTTTAAAGTTTTTCAAAATTTCAAAAAACTCTGGGCTCGCGGCCTTTGGTGGTTTTGGACGGCCACCATAAACAGGATCGCCCACTAATACGTGGCCAATGTATTCCATGTGCACACGGATTTGGTGAGTACGGCCCGATTCAAGGCGCAATCTTAGACGAGTGTGGTTACGGAATTTCTCCGCCACACGGTAATGCGTCACCGCAGGTTTACCCGAGTGATGCACCGCCATATGAGTACGTTTAGTGGGATGACGGCCAATCGGCTCATCCACAGTACCGCCACCTGTCATAGTGCCCATCACAATCGCTTCGTATTCACGGGTGATTTCACGGGCTTGCAATGCTGCGACTAGGTGAGTTTGTGCCTCAACCGTTTTTGCTACGACCATCAAACCCGTAGTGTCTTTATCGAGACGGTGCACAATACCTGCACGTGGCACATGCTCAATATCGGGGCAATGGTGCAAAAGTGCATTCATCAGCGTACCATCAGCATTACCCGCACCAGGGTGGACAACTAAGCCAGCTTGTTTGTTGATAACCAAAATATGGTCATCTTCGTAGACAATATTCAGCTCGATGGCCTGAGCCGCCGCATGCACTTCTTCTTCAAGTGTGGCTGCAATTTCAATCTGTTGTAGCTCAAATACTTTCTCGCGAGGCTTATTAACAACCACGCCGTCAACATAAACTGCATCAGATAGGATCCATTCCTTGATGCGCGTGCGCGAGTAATCTGGGAACAACTCAGCCAGAGCCTGATCTAATCTCAGGCCAGTTTGTGTTGCTGAAATCTCGCTTTTTAGATTAATCTCTTGTGTCATAGGAACCGTATCCCCATTTAGGGGTCAAAAAATGTGTGCTATCTGTTACAATCGGATGTTTTCTATTTTATAGTGAAATGGAAAAATTCTTAACTACAACTTAAAAAGAATTGAATTCAAGTATGTATAAATTTTCCAAAGGCGTAACCTTAGTCCTATTTTCACTAGCGTTATCAGCCTGTAGTAGCAGTCCTGAAGATAACGACATTGCCGCAAAAACCTCACCTGACGTACTTTATTCTCAGGCAAGAACCTCAATGGAGCTTGGCAATTACTCAAAAGCGGTCCGTTCTTTGGAAGCATTAGACTCTCGCTTCCCCTTCGGCCCCCATAAAACTCAAGTCCAATTAGATTTGATTTATGCGTACTACAAAATGGATGATGTCGCCTCAGGCATTGCCAATATAGACAGATTTATCCGTCTAAACCCAACCCATCCCGATATTGATTACGTCTACTACATGCGTGGACTCGTCAATATGCAAGCGGACAGCTACATGTTCCACGATATGTTAAATATCGACCGAACTGACCGCGATCCTAAAAATGCTCAAGATGCTTTCAAGGATTTTGAACGTTTAATTAAAACCTACCCTAACAGCAAATATGCCGCCGATGCACAAAAGCGCATGTTATCGCTGAAGAATCGCTTGGCAAAATATTCAATTCAAGTTGCCGAGTATTATCTCAAGATGAATGCTTGGAGCGCCGCAGCAATCCGAGCTCAATCAGTGCTAGAAACATACCCAGGCACCCCTTCAACCGAACGGGCATTAGAGATAATGATAGAAGCTTATGGCGAATTAGGTCAGAACCAACTGAAGCAAAACGTGCTAATGGTAATGCAAGCTAACTTCCCAAACAATGAAATCTTATCGAACTAGCCAAGAATGCCCCTTTTAAAGGGGCATTTTTTTAGCGCTACGCTAAACATTTTGGTTATTCTACCGCCGCTAGCCCTATGCCTTTATTGATGATTTGCCCCTGAGTATTCCCCTAATCTACAGTTGTGTACCCTATTCGAGTAAAACTTATGCAACCACACCGATTTTTACCAGATTTAGTAAAAATCTATTGACTCAAAAGCCGAAAAGCCTTTAAATTGCGCCCGTCGCCCGAATAGCTCAGTCGGTAGAGCAGAGGATTGAAAATCCTCGTGTCCCTGGTTCGATTCCGGGTTCGGGCACCATCTTTAATTTGGTTGCCGATGCGACCAGAGTTAAAGAATTGCAATAGGTACAGTGCAGGTGTGGTGGAATTGGTAGACACGCCAGCTTCAGGTGCTGGTGCTCGCAAGGGCGTGGAGGTTCAAGTCCTCTCACCTGTACCAAATTGCAATTCAAGTTTTGATTCGGTTAAAGGCCGAATACCAATGCAGATGTGGTGGAATTGGTAGACACGCCAGCTTCAGGTGCTGGTGCTCGCAAGGGCGTGGAGGTTCAAGTCCTCTCATCTGTACCAACATTTAAACCTCGCTTAGCGAGGTTTTTTTGTTTCTGCAATAAAATATTTTCCGCTTTCCCCTAATTTCCCCAACTTTGCTATAACTAATCTTACAGGCTCATCATAGGGATAGCTCGAGCTCTGCCTAAAGGACTCTTTTAGTTCTACCGAGGCAACCCATATGAACGGCCTACAGATCAAACAAAAAATGTTTATCGGCATTCTGGTACCACTTTCAATGTTACTGGTTATCGGTTTTATCGCTATTAATATGATGGGGAAAATCGAGTCGGGTGTTGAACGTATCTATAACGACAGAGTTGTGCCACTGGATGATTTAAAAGTCATTGCCGACAAATACGCAGTCGATGTCATTGATGCTGTTAATAAAGCCAACGCCGGTGGATTGAGTGCCTCCCAGACTATCGATGCACTTGAAAGTGCAAGATCTATGGTTAATCAACACTGGCAAAAATACCTCGCCACTGAATTAACCAGAGAAGAATCACAACTCGCGCAACAGGCCGAACACTTATTTTCACCTGCAAACCAACAGATTGAACAACTTATCTCACGCTTACGGCTAGTCAATGGGAATATTGCCCACCAACTCAACGCCGATATCTTACCTCTCTACCAAGCGGTCGATCCCATCAGCGGAAAAATCTCAGAATTAATTGCACTGCAAATCCAAATAGCAGGACAAGAGAAAGATGCCGTCAATGAAATGTATCAATCTTCCATCTCTATCTTCGCAGTCTTGGGAGTGTTTGCCATGCTGATCAGCATAGGTATTGGGCTCTGGGTTAATCGCAGTGTTATGACTCCCATCAGCGATATAGTCACTAAACTAAAGACGATTCACCAAGACTCAGATCTGACCGTCAAGTTTAAGATGTTTAATGATGATGAATTAGGTCAAATATCCACGAGTCTCACCCAAGTTATTGAGCACTTAAGGGGCATTTTGAATTCAATTGCAGAGGCGGCAAACACAGTAAATGACTCTGCAAACGATCTCAGTGGTTTCACCCAAGCGACGAATAAACGTATGCAGCAACAGCAGGCCGAGACTGAGCAAACCGCAACCGCGATGAATGAAATGACCGCGACTGTTGCCGAAGTCGCCCAAAGTGCTGCCGCCGCCGCGGATTCAGCCAAAGACGCCGATACCTATGCCGCCAATGGTAACCACATTGTGATGCAGTCCATTAACAGTATGTCGCAACTGTCAGATCAAATTCAAAAAACGGCCCAAGTGATTGGCGTGCTATCCAATGAAAGCCAAAACATTGGCCGCGTGCTCGATGTGATTAAGAGTATTGCCGAGCAAACCAATCTATTGGCCCTAAATGCGGCCATTGAAGCGGCTCGCGCCGGTGAACAAGGTCGCGGCTTTGCGGTGGTTGCCGATGAAGTAAGAACACTCGCCCAACGAACTCAAAAGTCCACCCAGGAAATTGAAGCAATGATCGCCACCCTGCAACTCGGCGTCAAAGAAGCCGTCAGTGCGATGGAGCTAGGGATAAATCAAGTTGACGATGCCAATGATAAAGCCAATCAGGCGGGCCAAGCACTGAAGGAAATCGTCACCTCTGTGGATAGCATCACTGAACTAAATACCCACATAGCGACCGCAGCGGAAGAACAAAGTAGCGTAGCAGAGAGCATTAACCGCAGCATTATTGCCATTAGTGATATTGCAGAACACTCGACAACGTCCGCGGCTGAGTTAAGTGAGTCGGTGATAAATTTAACGAAACTCGCCAGCAGTATGCGTAATCAAGTCAGTGCATTTAGGCTCTAATTGACTAAGACATGACGCAATAGCTGTTCCAAACCAAAGGACATTTGATTAAACGAGCACAATTAAGCTCTATAGTGTAGTGCTCAATCGCCATGCCAAAGACTTGCATGGCTCTGCCCTCTATCACCCCAGAGAATAATTACATTGATCTAAATCAAATGAATCTTTAAAATGAAAAAACAAACATTATTTTTGCATGTTAAGGATTTTCTATGTTGGACAGCCGTACAATTGAAGTTATTAAAAGCACAATTCCCCTTTTAGAATCAGCAGGCCCCGCCCTCACCACTCACTTTTATGAACGTATGTTCAAACATAATCCTGAGTTAAAAGATGTCTTTAACTTGGCGCATCAACATTCTGGTGGTCAGCCAGTAGCCCTGTTCAATGCCGTTGCAGCCTATGCAAAAAATATTGAAAACCTCGCCGCACTCGGCTCAGCGGTAGAACGCATTGCCCATAAACATACGGGGTTTTTAATTAAACCTGAGCAGTATGCAATTGTCGGCAGCCATTTATTGGCAACCCTTAAAGAATTAGGTGGCGATGCGGTAACAGAAGAAGTATTAGAAGCTTGGGCACAAGCCTATGGATTTTTAGCCAACATATTTATCCAAAGAGAAGCACAACTCTATCAAACACATGCAGAGCAAGATGGCGGCTGGTTGGGAGAGCGTCCGTTTATTATTAGTGCGAAAAACACTGAGTCCGCAGTCATCACCTCCTTCATATTGACCCCAGAAGATGGTAAGCCTGTTAAAGATTTTATCCCAGGTCAGTATTTAAGTTTAAAACTAACACACCCCAATTTGGAGTATGAAGAAATCCGCCAATACTCCCTCTCCGATGCGCCGAATGGCAAGAGTTATCGGATCAGCGTTAAGCGCGAACCCGGTGGCAAAGTGTCGAATCTGCTACACGATATGCTGCAAGTCGGTGACAGAATAGCGGTTATGCCACCAGCGGGAAACTTTACCCTCGACGTCGCAACGCAAACGCCGGTCGTGCTCATTTCGGCAGGTGTAGGGCAAACACCGATGAAGAGCATGTTAAATCAGCTTCTAAAACAGAAACACCCTAGCACTATTACGTGGTTACACGCCTGTGAGCAAGGGGCTGTACACGGTTTTAAACATGCACTCCACGCCAAACGCCAGCAGCATAGTAATCTGAAAAGCCATATTTGGTATCGCGAGCCTAGCTCGACCGATATATTTGGTGAAGATTATGATTTTGAAGGACAAATGGAATTGAGCAAAGTCGCAGATCAGCTGCCTCCCCATGCTCGTTACTATTTCTGCGGGCCTATTGGCTTCATGTCAGCGATCAAGCAACAATTGCTCACTTTAGGTGTCGCAGTTGAAAACATGCACTATGAGGTGTTCGGTCCACACGCCGATCTCTAATGGTTTATCACGGGCTTGTGGGAATAGACTCTCAAGCCCATTTTTATGCTTAACATAACCAACGCTAGCGACAAAGAGAATTGGATTAGCGGATGAGCCCTCAGGGTTTGAACTATGTTAACGGATAGAGGCCACTTCATCTGTGGTGAGCGGGCGACTCTCACCCGGCGCCAGTTGTTGATCTAACACTATATCGCCTATCGATAAGCGGTGCAGACCAACTACAGGATTACGAAATCGACCAAACATGCGTTTAATTTGATGATACTTACCTTCCCTCAGTGTCACCTCAGCCACATGGTCGTCGAGGATCCTAAGCTTGGCAGCTTGCGTCCAAATGTCCTCAAATCCGAAATACATCCCCTCAGCAAATGCGGCAATGTAATCCTCCGTTAGGGGATTAGCGAGCGTGACCCGATACACTTTTTCCACCTTCTGCGTGGGCGACATCAGCGCCTCAGACCAACGGCTGTCATTGGTTAGCAATAATAATCCTGAAGAATTTAAGTCCAATCGACCCGCAATATGCAGCTCTTCACGTTGCTCGCAGTTGAGTAGCTCGATGACGGTTTTATGCTGATCATCTTTAGTGGCGCTCACCACACCTATGGGTTTATGCAACATAATATAGGTGGGGCTGTTGGCCTGTAAAATTTGCCCATCGAGCTGGATATGGGAAAACTCATCCACTTGTCTATCCATCTCTTTAACAAGTTGGCCGTCTACCTGCACACGGCCAGCGAGCAATACATCTCGCACCAATTTGCGGGGGATTTGCAGCTTTGTCCCCAGATATCTATCGAGCCGACCACGTTTAGATTGCATAACACCTCGACATATTTACCCTGAATAATCCATAAAAAGCGGCTCCCAATATTGACCTCAATTACTGGCCGAGGGGATGCATTCGATAAGCACAACGGCGCGCGCCTTCGATGATATGTTCTTCACGGCTCACTAAGGCGATATCGGCGAATAACTGTTGAAAAAGTTGCAACTCAGAGCGGCAAAAATTCAAACAATGTGTTGCCGCAGCGCAGATAGGACAGTGATTTTCAAGTAAAAAATATACCCCGTCGATTTGCTCCATCGTCGCCATATAACCTTCGTTTGAGCGTAATTGCGCGAGTATAGCCAAACGTGTCGGAATATCTGTCGCCCCCAGCATAGCGGCACTATATTGGAGCAACGCACTTTGCTCCCTATGGTCGATAAGCTGTTCTAGCCCTCTATCACCAAAGATAATTTTAACAGAATCAATCAGTTGCACCGTCAACTCCCCATGGCGATCGGCAAAGTGGGTTCGGCTTTGCTCGGTCAAGCCCCAGTAACGCGTTGGTCGACCACGGCCTTCGACTCTATCTTCAATATCCACATCGCCAGCCTCTTCCAAAGCTTGCAGATGTTGACGTACGCCCATGGTCGTTAACGCCAATTCCTCCGCTAAGGTTTTCGCGGTGAGCGGGCCATGCAACTTGAGCAATTGAATAATCTTATCAGTGGTTTTCATTTGAGATCTCCAGTATTCCCAACGGATTATCCCCCAATCGCCCGCTTTTTAACAGATTAAATAAACTTTTTTATTTACTTTATCCTTTACAAGATTAAATAAAGCAATTACCTTATAAATAATTTATAAACAAATAGGTTTACTTAATGAAATTACTCATCATCAGCACCAGCCAAAGATCCGACTCCCAGAGTGCTAAAGTCGGTCGCTATATCGCCGAAAGCAGTTTCTCATCGCCCCATGCCATGGGTTACGACAGCATACATCACTTAGAGTTATGCCAATTTAACCTGCCCTTTTGGGATGGCGAGGAAGACAACAAGGGTGAACACTGGCCCGAAATAGAGCAAAGAGTCGATGAAGCCGATGCGCTAGTGCTAATCACCCCAGAATGGGGTGGCATGGCATCACCGTTACTGAAGAACTTCTTATTGATGTGTACTCGCCAAGAAACCGCCCATAAACCGGCACTGTTAATTTCAGTATCGACAGGCATTAGCGGCACCTATCCCATAGTTGAAGTAAAGATGAATGCACTCAAAAACAATAAATTAGTGCCTATTCCCGATCATTTGATTATTCGAAATGTCAGCAATGTGCTCAATGCCATTCCCGAGGGTGAGCGTGATATCGCGCTCAGGGAAAGAGTGCAATATAGTTTACATATGCTGCATCAATACGCCCAAGCACTGGCCCCCATTCGTGAGCGACACGCAACGCAGGCGTACCCCAAGCAGCAGGAATATTGCTACGGTATGTGAGCGGCTTGAAATTTTAACCACCAACGACAAACCCCATGACAAGGAACGCATTATGATCCATTTAGAGCATATTAACTTAGTGGTAGACGACATCCCCGCTGCACTACGCTTCTATCAAGCGGCATTTCCCCACTGGCGCGTACGCGGCGGCGATAAAGGCACTTGGTACGGCAAGCCCCGTAATTGGATCCATTTTGGCGATGATTATCAATACATTGCTTTTAGTGACAATGGCGTAGACGAAAACCGAGATTTAACGGGCCACCAAATAGGCCTAGCGCATTTTGCCTTTGTGACCGACAACTTAGATGCCGTGATCGCCAGATTAACCCAAGCAGGCTTTCCGATTGCCAAAGAGGGCATGGAGGATCCCTATCGCCGCAATATTTACTTCTTCGACGCCCATGGTTTTGAAGTGGAGTTTGTGGAGTATTTAAGTGATATTCCTACAGAACGTAATCGTTATTGATGCGTTACTTTGAAAACGGAAATGGCTACACTAGCCGTCACAAAGCGAGTTACTAATTAGATGACACTATGCCTACGCCTTATTCCTATTCCACGACTTATATCCTAGATAAAGCGCATTTTGATGAATGTTATACCCAGTCCGTTATCCCAGATCCCACACTTAAACCCTATTACAAAGGGATTGGACTAGTACTCATCGGCACCGCGCTTATCTTCACCGACATTACCCTGTATTTAGCTTACTTCTTCGTTGGGTTAGGCGTTATCGAAGCCCTCAATGTGAAGTACCACAAGGCGTGGTGGCTGATGCGTCAGATGATGAGCAAAGCCGCAAGCAATGAAGTGACATTAACCATTGATGAGCAAGGTATTC